>CALFBO010000032.1 GCA_937951635.1 Candidatus Saccharimonadia bacterium | reverse complement strand
CGTCCAGTGGACGTTCATGTTTTCCTTGCTTGGCCGACGAGCAATTTTATGCCAGTGGCATGAAATTTTGCCGAGGAGCAAAACAATAATTCCGAGTCCCAGATGGCCCTCCAAGAAAAGACCGGCCTTCAGGGTGGGCTTTTCTTGGAGGCTTACTTTCGCCTACAGAAAGCGGTACGATGCCGCGGAAGCGGAAAAGTTAAACCGCCGTCTAAATGGCTATTATTACTACAAATTGTGCCACCTCATGCTATGTGCTGCAGCTTAAGCACTCGGTTTATTCTCAATGCTTCATATTCGTAACGCTCCAAAGCTGTTTCTATGACAGAGCTTTTAATGGTAATAAGCCCAGCATAGTGTGGTTGTGGTTGCAGTTTGCCGTAGTCTGCCGAAATGTGGGTTTTTGACACAGAAATAGTCCACGCATCTAAAGAGCCAGTTATTTTCTCTTGAACGATTATGTCTACCATTAAAAACAGGTTCATTGCTATTTCTGAGGGTGAGGCTAATGTAGCTTGATTGTCTAAGTATATTTTTGTTTGTAGCTCTATGTTTTTATTGTCTGCCAGTTCCAGCTTATTTGTCTGTAAGATACAAACATGCAAAGCAGTATGTCGTTTTGGTTCTTCTCCATGTTTAATACATCTAGGGATACATTACTTTTTTCTTCATGAAGGTATTTAACCACTATAAGGCACAGGCACAGTGGGATACGGAAATCAATTACGTAATTATTGAGGCCTGCTTTTGCTGTACGGACTCCGTTTATCTCATTTGCGCCTATGGCTTTTCGTACATCATTGGCATAATTTATTTTACCTAAAACCCACTTGAACATTGCATGCTGGTTTCTCTTGCTATGGGCGTATGTCCCGTGCATTACGTCTAACAGAAATGGATAAGCCTCACTCAGTGCTTTGTCTTTCTTAGAGATAAGGTTTATCAGAGCGGTTTGATTGTCGTTCGCATATTCTCTAAGTTCCCCCAGTAACTCTTTGATGTCTCTCTGCGCAAAGGTTGAGGCGTTTATCTTCCTCACAATATTCTCAATATTTCTTAATTGCGTCTTACTCATGATAGATATTTCCTTCTAAAATAGATAGCTGCCGGTGTTTAGCTATTTTAGCTGTCGACTAAAGGATGGGCTAAGTGAGAGGTCGAGTAGTTTGGATGTATAGGTTTTCGCGTAAAAACATGTCAGTGATAATCATAGATAGCCCCAAATTTAAAAGAGGTTTAGGTTTGTACTAGAGTCTTCCTGGTAGCCTCTAGACTAGTTGCATTATACAGATATTCGCAGGCACGTTACTCAAAAGAGCAAAGTTCTTCTGCGCTATAAACTAACTGCACCTTTTTGTGCTGATAGTTAAGCCTCCGTTTGAGTTAAAAACTAGATTCAGACCAGACGGCAATGTCTTTCGCTAACCAACAATACAATTTAGTAGCTGAAAAAGCTGCTTGTTATTGATTTTTATAACGTCGATGCCAGTTCTTGAATATAGCCCACTAATCGGTGTGTGCGCCTTAGTTGCAGGATTTTTAGTATCAATGATCATATGGCTGTCTGTGCCGTTGCTAATTATTTCGACACAGCCTTGGGCGCCACTGCAAAGTTTTAAAGTTGCCGTCTGCGTTGATTTTGTAATACTCATGCATCCTCCAGCTTGTAAATATTGCCTATGGTTATTGTATGGTATGAGCGTTAATAGCACGAATTAGGCTGACCGCAGATGATTTGGGGCCTGTTTAATTCCAAACTCATTGTTTGAGCCCATCACGCTCAAACATGGCGGCTTGGCTATAATCTCGCCCCAAGAAATTTTTAATTAGTTCATGAGGGTCGTGCTGGTCGCCCTGAGACAGTATGGTTTTTTTATAGTCTTTGCCTGTTTTGGGGTTTATTGGGCCTTCTTTTGCAAATCGGGAATACAGGTCTGCCTCGATAGACTCTGCCCATTTGTAAGAGTAGTAGCCAGCCCCATAGCCGCCTGCAAAAATGTGTGAAAAGGAGTGGATTCCCTCGGCAGGTTTTTCTATAGTTTTGCACGAGCTACGGTTATAGACTTTGCGAACAAATTCGGCAGCGCTGCCGTCAACCTTTGGGTCGTAATTTCGGTGGAGTTCTAGGTCGGCATCGGCAAGCATTAGCTGGCGCATAGACTTGCTCGCTGCGCGATATTTTCGCATTTTAACTAGTTTATCGAGAGTTTTTTTGGGTAACGGCTTTCCGGTTTTGTAGTGCTTGGCAAATTT
This sequence comes from Candidatus Saccharimonadia bacterium, assembly GCA_937951635.1. GTDB lineage: Bacteria > Patescibacteriota > Saccharimonadia > Saccharimonadales > CALFBO01 > CALFBO01. The sequence continues at coordinate 6,396 of CALFBO010000032.1, read as the reverse complement.
TGCCAACACTTGGGGCTCCCAAACAAAATTTTCCATAATTTGTGATGGAGCTTCCACAAAATCCCAGGCAGTGTGCATCATAGATTGCTCCTTGAGTTCTGTAGTCGAGAATGCAAGGTGCATAAAATGACCAAACTCATGCCAAATAGTTTCTACATCGCGAATGGTTAGAAGAGAGGGGAGCGAATCTGAAGCCGTGGGCAAGTTTGCAGCGACGTATCCTAGGTGGGGAGTGTTATGTTGGCTGCCCCTGTGTCGCGGTGCAACATAAAATTGGTTCATCCAGGCTCCGTCTTTTTTGCCTGGGCGCTCGTACCAGTCGCACCAAACCGTAGCTATGTGGTTGTTGTCGCTGTCGATTATATCAAAACAAGTTACATCCTTGTGCCAGATTGGCTGCGTGGTGTTTGGAGTGAAGCGTATCGAATATAACTCGGATAACACTTCGAACATTCCGGCCAAAACTGCATTTGCCTCGAAGTAGCTGTTTAGGCTGGCAGTGTCTAGGTCAAAAAATTGTTTTTTGTAGAGGTTGGCATAGTATAGGTCTAGGCCGCTACTTATTTCGTACAGCGGCAACTCAAGTTCGGGGTTGTCTTCGTGGTCTCGAGCAAACTTTTGCATTTGTGCAAATTCTTCGGCCGCAGGGGCGCTATACAAATTTTGTAAGTTGGCTATAAAGTCGTGGGCGGCTTGTCCAGTTTTGGCCATTTTATCGTTTGTGTTTAGGTCGGCATAGTCCTTGAATCCAAGTGTTGTGGCCATTTCTTTACGCAAGCTAAGTATTTTTTGGATTATAGGCTCGTTTACCTGATTATTTTTTGTGCGCAGAGCTTCGTTCATTGCATTTCTAGCAGCGTGGCAACTAGCTTGGGTCATGAATTTTACAGTGTTGGGTTGACTGTAGCGCACCCACCAACCATCTAGTTTTTTTGCCCTTGCCTGTTTTTGGCAGTCTGCAATAAACTCTTGGTCAAGCCCATTAAGCCAGGCCTTTTTTGTTATGTGTAGTCCGGCTTTGTCGTCTTGTTTAATTACGTTCTGGGCAAACTTGGTGCTTAGTTCGGCTAGTTGCTGTTTGACTTGCTGAAGACGATCTCGTTTATTTTTTGGCAGGTTGATGCCTTGTCTTTCGTACTCTTCAATCGTATCCCTAAGTAGTCTTGTCTGGTGGGGCTGTAGGTTGTTTTCGTTGCTTTGCACACATTTTAGCGCCAAGTAGATGTCCTTGTTGGCAGATAACTCGGCATAGAATGCCGAGTACTGCTTGGCGACAGTCATATTGGGTTTGCTCCATTCGCCACCAAGTAAACTGTCATGGGTAGATACCAGGTTGGCTATGCGGTCTAAGTGGTCTGTGCAGCTAGATATTCCAAGAACAGTGTTTTCGAAGGTTCGCTCTTGGTCGTTAATCGCCAGTACTTGCTTGAGCTTGTGCTTTGCGTCTTGTGTTGCCGCACTCAGTGCTTCTTTGACATCATCAGGGCGGTAGCTGCCAAAATTTACCTCGTTGAGTGGGTGCTGGAATGAATTCATTGGCCCATTGTATAGCCAAGTAAAAACAAAACCAACATTATTGATCAAGCTTTAGCAGTTAGAAGCGACGTTTCCTTTGGAGCTTATCTACAGATGGGCTTTGGCAGAACAACGTAGCTTTTGTCTCGACAAGAGTTAAAAAAGCTGACTTTGCTTTTACTCGGCTGTAGCACTGGATTTTTTGCCGCTTGACTAGACTACTTTGCGCTAGCACTCGAAATCTATTATTTGACAGTTGGCAAAACCCGGAAGGTTGTATATTTCTATGTCGGCGAGGTTATTAAAGTAGCCATAGATAACTGCCATAATATCGGAATGAGTCACCAATAACACATGCCCATAGCTCTTGTTGCTGGTAAGTTCATTTAAAAAATTGAACACACGTTTCTTTTCTGTCAATAATGATTCGCCATCGCCATACTTGAAGCTAATTGGATCTTCAGATGATTTTATGGCGTTTGTAAACTTGGTCGCAGCCTGGTCCTCGAAGCCTGTTTGTCTGTCGTTTAGGCGCCCGTCTTCTTTTATGTCAAGTTGGTGGTGGCGATTAACAATTCGAGCAGTTTGGTGAGTCCTGGGCAGTTGGCTGGTATATATTACTTCTAGTGGGTAGGTTTTTAATGTTGTTGCAGCTTGATCCGCTTGTTGAAGGCCAGTTTTAGTTAGGTGTACATCTTTATTGGGGTCACTATTGCATAGGCCCATGACGTTGTAATTTGACTGACCATGGCGTATTGCAGTTATCTTCATGTCGTCAATTGTAGCAGCATTGAGTTAGCAGCTATTGTTTTAGTGAGCTATACAACTCAAGCGAATAAAGGTGTAGAGATCGATGAATGGCTATAGAGTATCAAAGCTGCTACAGTTGTTTCATGAAGATGAACTCGCTAAGTAAACGGTTATTGATATTTTTTCTAAGCATTTCTGCGGCTAGTAGTTTGCTGGTTTTAGTGCCTGGAGCAGCAGAAGAGCTTAGTGGTGGTGCGCCAAAGTCACAGTATGCTGCGGCATCACTAGTTCATGGCGCGTTAGCTCTTGTCTCATTGTGGGCTTACATAAAGCACAAATCTTGGGCTCGATGGGCAATAGCCTTGTATGGGGTTTGGGCGGTAGCGCAGGCGCTTTGGTTTAGCGAATATTTTAACGATGTAGCGTTCCAGGTGTATGTAGGGGTGTTTTTTGCCGCCTTGCTGCTATGTCTTTATGAGCGTACTGCCAGGAAGCCTGTGACGTCGTCTAGGGATAAGGTATCTCTGTTTAAGCAGTTCACCTGGCAAGGGGCGATTATATTGTTTATGCCTTTTGGTGAGTTTGTAGCTTTGTGGATTATGGCAAAAGATAATTTCTATTCAAAAGATGATTCTAGCAGCAAACCCTACAAGGCAATTTCTCGAAATAAGATGTATGTTGTGGTTGTTTTGTTGATTATTCGTGTGTCGGCGACTTCGGCTAGGTTGATTAATTGGGGCGAGTAGAGCAGACACCCGGGATTTGTCTGGCGACGTTATACACCGGTTATCGCTAGGTATTTTGGTGTGCCGGTTTGTGTTAAAAACTTTACTGTCTGTCGGACAGCTCTGCAACTATTAGCTGCCCAATTTTATTGCCGTGGTTGGCTGCTACCATGTGACTGTGCCTAACAGATACGTTTGGTGCCAATTTTGCGTCTTTTTCTTTCGTTGGGTCAAAGAACGCCTCCATTAGTTTTGTGCCTAATCTGCTAAACGATTGCAACTCTCTGCTAACTATTTTGGAGCGTACTAGCGAGTTGGCTACAATTCCGAGCGAGTGAGTCCATAGGTAGTAGTTATCGCCAGCGTTATCGTTGGTGGTGTCTCCTTCATGTTTGGGCGAAGAAGGGGCTATGGCGCGGTAGAAGTCCAGCATCTCGGCAATAATTTCATCGGGGTCATTTGGCACTTCTCCTGCGAACATCGGTGAGTCTTGCCAGCGACTGTACTGCCTGCTGGCGATCATAAGCAGGAACAGCGACTGCACAGCCTCGCCGTTGGCTATGTTTGAGGCAATCGCCAGCTGTTCATTTAAATGAAGCGGTCTGTTTTTGCTGATGCTGACACTAACTAATTCGTCCTTGTAGGATTTTACAGCTTCAAAAGGGTAGCCAAGGTTATGAAAGCGTGGATTTTGCGAAACAGTCTGTAGCTGCAGGGCCATTAGACTCATGCAGGCTGCAGCACGAATGTTGCGTGGGCTGGCATTTGGGAATAGCAGCGACATATCATTTTCTATGGAGTTGATGCTGGCCTCTACATCACTTGCGTCGTAACTTGCAGGAGGGTCTATTTGGCCCACTTTCCTGAGCACCTCTAAGCTTGCTTCAAACCCCGTTCTGTCGCACCAAACCGATTCATGGAAGCCGTGTATTGCGGTTGCAGTATCAACCGCAGCATCACTAATAGACCTATACAGAATAGTTTCTGGCAAAGGTTTGTGGTGATTGAGCGGGGTTTCCATGATAACTAGATAGTAATTATAAAACATTTTTGATTAAACTAGTATTATGTATAATTAATATACGCTTTCCTTTGAAAGGAGGTGAACAGCATGCTTGCCAAACTACTGTTATTGACAGTTGTTAGGCTTGGTTCAAAGCTTCGGCCAGGCCTGCCAGCTACTGCAAGTGGCAACAACTCATTTTACTAGGCAGATTAGTGCTCCTTGATTGAATTCATGTGGTCATTCGGGGAGCACTATCTAGTAAGTCTAGCTGTAGTAGCCTTTGGGTGTAGCAGTTAGCTAGACAGTATGTCGGCCTTCTGCGTTACGGCTTGCATCATGAATGAGAGGAAACTAACCCACCTATCCCTTTTCCTCTCATTCTATTTCAACACGTTTGAATTGTAAGTTTCTGCTTATTCCAAGGTATATTTGCATTCTGGTAGTATGCTGTCTCTATGAATTATGCAAGATTTGGTAGCATTATGGCTGTCGACGGTAAACAAAAAGAACTAGCAGCAATTTTATTGCAGGCGAGTCAACTTTTGGTGCAAAACAGTGAGTGTATTAAATACTCTGTGGGCTTGGGCGAAGATCCAAATTCAGTATGGGTTTATGAAGAGTGGGCCAGTAAGGCAGCGCATAAGGCATCGTTGCAGATGGCCGAGATTCAGGCCTTGATTACCGAAGGAATGCCTATGATTGCTGGTATGGGTAGCCAAACCGAAATAAACATTTTACCCGACAAGGCAGAATAAATAATTTGCTTGGGTTTTGGGGTTTTATGACAGGGAGTGTCCTTAGTGAATAAATCATACCTTCAGTCAAATTAAGCAGCATGTTTTATTCCAGCGGCTTGAGGGTGCAGCAGTATTTGTGGCCAGTATTTATTTCTTTTTTAGCTACGATTTTGGTGTGTGGAATTTTGTCGTTGGGATTTTGGCGTTCGATTTGTCGATGGTGGGCTATCTTTTCAATAAAAGGTTTGGCGCGCGTATATACAATGTCGGGCATTCGTTTGTTGTACCGGCCATAACTTTTATTGTGGCTCACCAAGTCGAAAGCCGTTTTTACCTGGGATTAAGTTTGTTGTGGCTGGCTCATATTGGTATGGATAGGGCTTTTGGTTATGGTCTCAAAAAAGACACAGGCTTTCGGCATACTCACTTAGGTCAAATAGGTGGGAAATGATAGAGTTTGTTGCGCAGAATGGAGTTTAACTGCAGGGTGGATTTGTGGCAGTACTCTGGCGATAAGTCGTCATGGTATTTTGTGAGTTTGCCCCACGAAATTTCTGCAGATATTAAGCAGCTATCCGAGCACGAACATAGACGAGGCTTTGGATCGGTTAAGGTAGAGGTCAAAATCGGCTCCAGCACATGGCAAACCTCTGTTTTTCCAGACAGCAAGAAAGGCGTGTATATTTTGCCAGTTAAAAAACAGGCTAAACAAGCCGAAGGTCTACTAGTGAATACCCCATTAGACTTGCACATTCGGTTAATCTAAATAATTACATTGCGCATCAAGAATTTAACAGATCATAAATAGTTTTTTGTAAAAATCACCCCTGTAAAAGGTCTGACCTTTTGTTTGTTTCCTGTAAAAGGTCTGACCTTTTGTTTGTTTCTTTTGTTTGTTTGGTGCAGTCGCTGGCGTAGTGATTTTCTGAGGGTGAGTAGGGTGGGGGTGTTGCTTGTCTAGCATTGATGCTTTTGATTGGTTTGTTTGAGCAAAAATACTATATACTCAATTTATGTATAAAATCGTAAAAGCAAACGAAGCGAAAGTCCGCCGGATTGCAGAGAATAAATTAGCTAACAACTTTATAACAAAAGATGAAACTTCAAGCATGTCGCTAGCTACTATAGAGGTCAGTGATTTTAACGAGAAGACCACGACGAAGTATAGCCGTATTTATTATGTGCTGGAAGGGAAGCTTGAGCTCGGCTTTGATAACGATTTTTGCGAACTTGGCACAGGCGATGCCTGCTACATGGATGCGAACACCGAGTATGAAATGCGAGGTTCATTTAAGGCCATAGTTGTGAACCAGCCAGCATTTGGAGCTTAGTTTTTAGCTGCAGCAAACAATCACAATACCCACCAGCAGCTACACTAGACAACATCCAGCATGGATGCAGGAGTGAGCCAAGGAATGACTAACTTGATTTACTTTCGATATACCTCTCTTCGGTGTTGAATTTTTAAAATAGAGATAGTTTTGGTCTGCTTTTCAAAATCAAACAAAACCCGATAGTCGCCTATGCGCCAACGATATTGGGAATCTGCAAGTTTGGTTAATCGCTGGGCAAAGGCGAGCGGTTTGCCGGAGTTAACAAAGTAGTCGAGTTTCTTTTGGATTCTTATAGCAATCTCAGGTGCGAGTTTTTGGATGTCGTTTCG
>CALFBO010000031.1 GCA_937951635.1 Candidatus Saccharimonadia bacterium | reverse complement strand
GCCGCCACTCCAACAGTTTGCTGAGCGGCTGCAGCCCCCAAGGCCTCTGAAGCGGCAGCCCTCTCATCTGCATCAACAATATCTTGAAGCTCCTCAATAGAATCTTGAAGCAAACCTATGCCAAGAACCGACATCGACTCTCCGCTCTTCATAGGAGCTCGACGAATCAACTCCTGGGTGCGTGGTGTTTGGTCAGAAACCTCGTCTAAATCGCGCCGGTAACTGTCTAGCCACTCACGAACAGCTGTTCGCGATGCTTGCTTCTTTGTTTCACCCACGATTTGCTGCAGGCCAGCGAGTGCCAAACTCAATCTTTTATTCATGTCTTTACCTTTGTCTAGAGAACTATAGTTGCAGATCTTTCTAGCTAAACGCTTTTGCGCCTAGATTCCAACAAGCTTGATGCCAACAAGAAAACATAGAAGCAAACTAGCATCAACGCCAGCAATAAAACGACGATAACGACATCCCTAGTGCCGTACTCAAAGTAAATCTCAAACATCGATGCTATAGCAGCCACCAAAACACACAACAAGGCTGTGCCGCCTATCATAAGCCCAACCATCACACATGCCAACCCTAGCCCGAGAAGACATCGCTGGCTACACCTCGCAAGCAATTTGGTGCCAGGCAGTGAATTAAATCGTTGCCTTAAAATTACATGTAAACGTACAAGATCCATTAAGTGCACCTCTTTCAGGTAGATTCTAATAGCGAACAGAAACTAGTGTCTATCTTAACAGCCCAAAACCCGCCAACCATGAGCATATTGCAATCATCAATAAAAAATATACAGGACCATAAGCTGTGGCTTATAAGAAACTCTCTCGTCCAAAGGCAAGGCTATTAAAAAATCTGGAAATAAAAACAAGGTTCAGCGGGGGTGGGCTCCGCTAAACCTTGATTCCACCCTTCAACCCACCTCAAAGTCGGTATAGCAAGCCCGCATAAAATTAATGGGCTGCCGGTTAAAGGGGTTAGTTTGCTTGCAACGTCTTTTAAGCCGACGTTAAGCCAACTGACTATAAAGTGGAGGGTAGATACTTTATTGCCAACGTTGCAAACAATCTAACAAATGTTAGATAGGGGGTATAAGGTGCGTAAACAAAATTGTTTACATAAGTACACTAACATAATTATAAATATAAGTCAATACATTTTATAAGTTTTATGAATAAAATCAATATACTAAGCAATCAAGATGCGAGTTTTCCTACATTGTTACATGAAATATATAATCCGCCAGATTCCATCTATTACTTAGGGCAGTTCTCAAACTCAATGCCTACAATAGCAATAGTAGGAACACGCAAGCCAACAGAGTACGGTAGAAAAATTGCATATTCGTTGTCTTATGATCTAGCAAAATTTGGTTTTTCTATCGTTAGCGGCATGGCTCTAGGAATAGATGCTGTAGCGCATAGAGCCGCCCTAGATGCCAAAGGGCACACAATAGCAATAATGCCAGCCGGGCTCAACCACATGTGTCCGCGGACCAACTTGCCACTTGCAAAAAACATTATTGAATCAGGTGGCGCAATAATAAGCAGTCTGCCTGCCAAAACCAGACCCCAAAAATTCCACTTTCTTGCAAGAAATAGAATTGTGGCAGGAATATCACTAGCAGTAGTTGTAATAGAAGCTGCCGCAAGAAGTGGCACCACGTCTACTGTAAGCTTTGCGCTAGAACAGGGCAGGGAAGTCATGGCCGTACCTGGACCAGTTGATAGTGTGTATTCAGCAGGCACCAATAAGCTCATTGCTCAAGGGGCAGCACCAGTCAGCACAATTGACGATGTAGTAAACGCTTTGGGCGTTAAGCCCCAGTAAAACGGCTATAGCCAAAGAAAAACAAAACCTATCTTTTTAACCATGCCTTAAGTGGCCATAAAACTCGTTCTCTTCTTTAGCACATCCATATGTTGCTATGCCCCATACAGATTTTTACGGAGCTATGGTTAGCCAGACGCAGATACATTTGTTAGAATCAGGTTTCCATGTATACTTAAGCCGAATTTTGCTTGACCATTAGCAAAACCAATACAAATACAAAATGAATACTTTATCAATATTAGGATCACTATATATATGTCAAAAAATCTAGTAATAGTCGAGTCGCCAGCCAAAGCCAAAACCATTGAGTCATTTCTAGGCAAAGACTTTAGCGTAAAATCGTGCTTTGGTCATATTCGAGACTTGCCAAGCAAGGGCATGTCAATCGACATCGACAACAACTTTGCTCCCGAGTACAAGGTGAACCCTGATAAACAAAAGGTAGTACGCGAACTCAAGGCCGCTGCCAAAAAGGCAGATACCGTATGGCTTGCGAGCGATGAAGATCGCGAGGGAGAGGCAATTGCCTGGCACTTACTTCAAGCCTTAAAACTCGACGAATCAAAAACCAAACGCATAGTCTTTCACGAAATAACCAAACCAGCAATTTTGGCAGCAATAGAAAACCCGCGCACAGTCAACATGGGCCTCGTAGATGCCCAGCAAGCACGCAGGGTACTAGATAGGCTGGTCGGCTACAAACTATCGCCAGTACTATGGAAAAAAGTGCAAAGAGGCTTGAGCGCAGGCCGAGTGCAGTCTGTTGCAGTTAGACTCGCAGTTGAACGAGAACGAGAAATACGTAAATTC
>CALFBO010000030.1 GCA_937951635.1 Candidatus Saccharimonadia bacterium | reverse complement strand
ATCACTAATTAGTTTTAGGACGATTATCGTACTAGAGAATGCTATAGCCACTGCAACCATGCCGGCGGTTTGTCCGCTGTGGCCCAGCATGAGCATTAAGCCATAGCCAAGTAGGGTGGTTAGTATAACCTGAATCAACCCTGCCAGTGCCGCAACACGGCCAACTTCTTTTATTACTTTGGGGTTTAATCCCAGCCCGATAATAAATAGTAAAAGAGTAATGCCGATATGTGAAAAAGCCTCTACTGTTTCTTCGGAATGTATTAGGTTGAGGACGCTTGGTCCTGCGACAATGCCGGTTATGATGTGGCCGATGATTAAAGGTTGCTTGAGTATGCGCATAAGCAGCGCTACAAAGCTGCCCAGGGCAATTATTATGGCTAGTTCACTAAATATATGTTGTTCCATTGCTGTATGTACAATCTATCCTGATTTTATGTTTTATCCAAGCACAAGGCCTGTTACAAATCCTACTATTATTACTAAAGCACCAAGCACCAAGGCTGCAAAACCATTTTTAAAAGGAGTGTGGTTCACCACTCTGCCCACAGAAAAACCTATAGAAAATAGCAGCAATAGGCAAATGGCTACGCTCATGACCAGTGCATCATTAAGGCCATTAGCAAATACGATTGGTGTGAGCACAAGGAAGCTAGAGCCTACATGAACCAAAAACTGCAAAAACGCTTCCGATAGCGGACGTGAAAATGCCTCCATGTCTTCATTGTGGTCAATTTCGTCGTCGGTGTGTGAAGTGTGGATATGAACAATTGCCGAGTTAAACGCTTGGACTATTAAGGATATTACTGCCGAGGCCACCACAAGAGATCTGTCGTTGGTCCCAGTTACTAGACCGGCGATGATGGCTGTAGTCGTAGCAATGCCGCTTTCACTGCCGCTTAAAAGGGTTAGGAATAGACCTTTTTCTACCGGCAGGTTAGGGCCAGTCCCGAAAACTTGTTTATATATTTGTTGGCTAATCATAGTTTTTGTTTTTAATTCATGTAAGATTCAGATTATCTACATAATACATCAGAACTAGCGAGGTTGGCTAATGTAGGACTATTGCTGGCCTCGGCTAGTGCTCCTTAAACAATAGCTAGCATGTAGCTGTTGGTCAAAAAAATCTACCTGAGACTAGCTAAAGTTCTATAATGCTCAGACTGTTATAGTATATTAAGAATAAGCTTTATAAAAAATATGCTGCTTGAGACGTAAGTTTGTCAGCTACTCACTTAATAGGTTTATGAATGATTAGATACTACTACAAAACTATTAGGTCAAAGAACCTGCGTATACTCGATGAATACAAGCCTGGTTCATGGGTTTATGTAGAAACTCCTACGACGGCCGAGATTGATCAATTGGCGCAAGATCACAACCTCGACGGGGCGGTACTGAGAGATGCTTTGGACATAGATGAAATGCCGCGCATTGAACGTAGTAAGTCTGCAACATATTTATTTACGCGTTTTGCAAACCCGGCTAGTGAGCATAATCCGACCATACCAATTTTGGTAGTGCTTACAAATGGCTTGTTGATGACAGTATCCATGCAACGCATACCGCGACTAGATAAATTCATAAATGATGAAATTGAGTTCTATACATCTCAGCGGGTTAAGCTTATGCTGCAAATTTTTGATCAAATTGTTGATCACTATGAATCTAGATTGAATCGAATCTCTAGACAAATAAAAGGCATACGTGCTAGGTTAAAAGTCGAAGAAATTACCAATAGCGATTTTGTTAATTTTGTAACGGTTGAAGATGTGCTAAACGAATATCTGAGCGCCTTGATGCCAACAAACTCAATCTTAAGAAGACTTTTGATATCAAGGCATTTAAAGTTATTTGCCGACGATCAAGATATGATCGAAGACCTGCTTTTAAACAACGAGCAGTCGGTTGCAGTGTGTAAGTCAAACCTTAAAACAATAGTCAATATTCGTGAAGCGTACTCTACTATAATGACTAATAATTTGAATAGGGTGATTAGACTACTAACAGTCTTAACTGTGATTATTTCTGTACCAACTTTAATATCGAGTATTTACGGCATGAATATTAGTTTGCCGTATGCAGAGTCCGCAGGGGTATTTAAGTTCATATTTATATTTTCGATATTGGTATCATTGCTTTTGTTGTTGATTTTTAAGCGAAGGAAATGGTTATAAAGTAACCTAGACGATACGTCTTTTTATTTTTTTGGCTTGCAGCGACGCAACTGTTCGCATGTCGTCGTAGTGGTCGAATTCGTCGACGATTTTTTTACCAATAATTTGTTCTAGTACGTCTTCGATGGTTATAACTCCGGTCACTTCCTTGAATTCATTTATTACTACAAAAAGATGGCTTTTTGTTTTAACGAATGCACTTAGTACATGTTCAAGGTTTTGGTTTTCGTTTACAAAGAATACGTCTTTATTCATTGCCGAGCCAATAGTTTCGTGGTGGCTGCTGGCTACGACTAGCTTTCTTAAATATAGTATGCCTACTATGTTGTCTAGTTGCTCACTATAAACCGGGAATCTTGAAAATCCAGACTTGTAGAGCTGGTCCAGTACAGATGTGGTAATAGCTAAACTGTCCTTGAGGGCAGAAATTGCCCGCCGGGGGGTCATGACATCTATGACTCGTACGTCGCCAAAAGTAAGGGCGCTTTTGGCGATCCGTATCTCCTCGTCATCTACCGCAGGGTCGTCAGATTGCTTAAATTCACTTATAAGCTCAATCAGTTCTTCCTTGGGCAGCGGAGGCTCATTTGCCATTGGGCCACCTTCGATTAGCTTGGCTACGGGCATGACAATAGGGCGAATAACATCTAAATATGTAGATGTATAAGGTGCGAACATGGCGCTCAATTTAAGGCTGTGCCGACTGAATGCGTATATGGGCAGCATGTTGCTAAATACCATTATTAATAACGACGATATGGCTATGGTGAGTGCATCTGTTAGGAGTCCTCCACCAGTCAAGAACTTCGCTAGCATTACCGTTAGGGCCGTATTAACTATAACCAGTCCAGACGACAGCCCTATCCACATTTCAGCCCCCCGGGCTCTTATGGGGTATACCAAGCATGATTCTGGATTTTTTTCGGCACACTCTGATCGTAGCTGAAATATATTTAGAGACATTAAAGCAACCAGTTGACCCGCAAGAAGAGTCGAAAGGCCCAGCAGTAGAGCGCTTGCTAATACAAAAAGTAAATCACCCATTACTATTCAATGATATCACGCTGGCGGTCACGGGTGAGTTTGAGGTAGAATAGATTCTGATGATTCCCGTAGACTTTGGATTCACTCGTATTAATTATCAATTAGATGACTGTAGCGAAGACTAAAGTAGCTGTTGGCAGCTTACGAAAGCTGTGGACCAACATCTAAATTTAAACCAAGGAGTTTTATCATGAGTAAGCAATTTTGGGCGATATTGATTGGTGTGAGCATTGGGCTTATTTTACTGGTTTCTAGTAATAAAACAGATGATACTTCTGCGCCATCTACTGTAAATGAAGATCCGCTATCGGTGCAGCTAGCAGACCATGTGTACAGTGCTGGAGTAAAGCAAGTAGTAGCAGGTGAGGGCGACACAAATGTTATCGAAAATGATACAGCAAAGGTAAGCATAATAGAGTATGGCGATTTCGCATGTCCTAGTTGTTACAGAATCTTTCCATTCATAACACAGGCAAAGGCCGAGTATGGAGCAGATATAAACTACATATTTAGACACTTCCCACTGTCGAATTTACACCCAAATGCAACAGCTGCTCACAGGGCGGCCGAAGCAGCCGGGAATCAGGGTAAATTTTTTGAAATGCACGATTTGCTGTTCCAGCGCAGACAGGAGTGGACAGCTCAAGACTCGGGCTTGGACGTTGCTGCAGCTACAAGAGTGTTTGAGGGTTATGCGGCAGATTTAGGGCTAGACGTAGATAAGTTCAAGTTAGATGCTCAGTCAAACGAAGTGTTTGATGTTATTGATTCAATGTCTGACGGAGGCGCAAGCATAGGTGTAACAGGCACGCCTAGCCTGTACATTGGAGGTCTGCCAGTGGGCACGCCTGGATCTTACCAGGAGCTAAAAGAAGCTATAGACGCGGAGATTGCTAAGACTGATACCAGTGAATCCACAGAGACGACAGAGCCTGCAGAATAAGGTAGGAACGTAGAATACTTTTAGCCCCATAAGAAACAAACCAAACAGGCCATAAGAACAGCCCACCAAACACATGCAATCTTTTGCTTAAGAATACATATATTGTGTTTAGAGGTTATAGCAGCTTGATAATTTAGTATTTGTGGTGATTATATTTCTATAAATTGTTGCCATACTGCCGGGACTCGACTTACTTTTATTCTCTTCTTTCTTGTACTTACAATACGAACTTTTATGGACATTTTTTAATCTCACGTTTTGTTTTAAGTAGTCGGCGTTTTTAGTTTTGAAACAGCCGACTACACGACAAGGTGCCACAAATAACAAAAGGTGCTTAAAAATTACAGTCTTATGGACTAAATTTAGGCTACATCCTCAAAAAGGATTTTTTGTTAAACTTTTTTGTTACCTCAAACACAATGTCTGCTTTAATTTCGCATTTGATAGTAGCATAAGCATGATTACAATTCAAATTACCGAAATACAACCCATGCTCTGCACTTAATGGGGTTATAGTATCGGCAACTGGTGCTAGGCTACTGTATAATGTAGACTGCGCTACGAAAGGGAGATAGATTATGAGAATTTTAGCTAGTGAAGTGTCGGAACATATTGGCAAGACAATTAGCATTTCAGGATGGCTGCACAAGTCCCGCAAATTGGGCGGGTTGAATTTTATAAATGTGCGCGATAGATCTGGGCTAACCCAGGTGCTCATTGAAGATAAATCAGAGGTCGAGAAGTTACGTGGTCTTCAAGTCGGAACAGTGTTGAGTATTCAGGGCGAGGTGGTTAAGGATGATAGAGCGCCAGGCGGTGCAGAGCTACACAGCCCAACACTCGAAGTGATGGAGGCGGTAACAGATGTCCCTCCAATAGAGGTAGACAAACAGATCGATCATAAACCAGAGAACCTGGATACTCTTTTTGAATATCGCCCAGTCAACTTAAGGAATATTAATGAACAGGCCATATTTAAAATTCGGGCAGAGATTAATAGGCTAATAAGACAATTTATGCACGACAATGAGTTTGTCGAAATGCAAACACCAAAATTGCTCGCAGGGGCTACAGAAGGAGGGGCTGAAGTCTTTAAGCTAGATCATTTTGGAAAAGAAGCTACCCTTGCTCAAAGTCCTCAGTTTTACAAACAGATTATGGTTGGTGTGTTTGAGAGAGTATTTGAAATAGGCCAAGCGTATCGAGCCGAGCCAAGTGCGACGACCAGACATATGACAGAGTTAACTATGCTCGATATGGAACTTGGCTTTATTGACGAGCATGATGATGTGTTGAAAATGACCGAACAGTTAGTTCATAGTGTGCTAGTAAGGTTATACGATGAGCAGGGCGATCTTTTAAAGAAAGTTAACGCTCCAGCCCTAAAGCTTAAGGCTGATTTTCCACGCTACACCGTCGATGAGATACATGAAATGTATAGTAAGAATAATTCTGAAAATACTATAGGCGAGAAAGATTTGAGTCCGGCAGAGGAGCGCTGGATATGTGACTATGCCAAAAAGAAGCATGGCTGCGAAGCTGTGTTTGCAACAAACCTGCCAATAGAGTCTATGAAGTTTTACCACATGAAGAACCCTGACGACGAAAAAACCGCCCT
>CALFBO010000029.1 GCA_937951635.1 Candidatus Saccharimonadia bacterium | reverse complement strand
TTACAGTGGGCATATTAGCTGGGGCTTTGGCCTATGCATTATTTAGCTATTTTAACGCTGGACGCATGGCTATTGCTGTTAACGGTGCCAAGAAAATTAGCGAAAAAGAAGAGCCTAGACTTTATAGAACTGTAGAGAACCTGGCAATTACAAATGGTATGCCAATGCCAGAGGTGTATGTAGTGGAAGATGCCGCCCTAAACGCATTTGCAACTGGGCGTAATCCTGAAAACTCAAAAGTAGCAGCTACGAGAGGACTTTTAAACAGCCTAACCGATGTTGAACTGGAGGGCGTGATGGCCCACGAGCTTGGACATGTAAAGAACTACGACATTAGAGTGTCAATGATTGCTTTTGCACTAGTTACGGTTGTAGCCATGATTACAGATTTTTTTACAAGATCGATTTGGTTTGGTGGTCAAGAAGATGAAAATCGAGGACTGGGAGGCATAAGAGTATTTATCTTGCTGGCAGCAACCATGCTTGCACCAATGATTGCAAACCTGTTAAGAATGGCCGTAACTCGACGCAGGGAATACTTGGCCGATGCAACTGGAGCGATGACTACACGCTATCCAGAGGGGCTGGCGAGTGCATTGCAAAAAATTGCCGATCAAGGTTCGGTCCTGCAAAGACAAAATACCGCAACGGCACATTTATTTTTTGCCAACCCGTTATCAGGTCATAACTTTGCTAAGCTATTTAGTACACACCCGCCTGTTGCTGATAGAATTGCAAGATTAAGATCTATGGACGGCGATTCATCTCATTCGCATTCCGCTATTTAGTCGGTGGCCGTGATGACTAAGTCAAAAAAACACTCAAAAAGAAAATTAGCAAAGAAGCCAATAGGCAAATCTGGCCTATCTAGTTTTCCAAGTTTTAGGCAGCTTGTAGTCCAGTCGATGACTACGTTTAGGGCTAATTGGCAACCCATTCTTGCTGTTGCCGCATTGTATGGACTGGTTCACTATGTAGTTATCCAGGGCGTAACCGCCATAGATGTAGAGTCTATATCTACATTTGTTAGTGAAAATTTTGATTTCGACTTGAACAAACTTGGTGCAAGCCTGTTTTTAACAGCATCACTTTTTGGACTGGGGCCAGAAATAAGTAGTACATCGAGCTTTTTGTCTTCGATGTTAGTAGTTATAAATAGCTTGGCACTCATATGGATATTGCGCCATATATGGTTGGGTCGGAGTGTCAGCGTAAAAGAAAGTTACTATAAGGGGATGTACCCACTGGTGCCATACGCTCTGGTTGTATTGGTGTGTCTACTGCAGTTGATTCCGTTTTTGGCAGGTAGCTATATTGTCAGCATTGTACTTGCCAAAGGTATTGCTATTGCTGTGGTAGACAAGGTTCTCACGGCGTTATTTTTTGTTGCAACGTTGCTGCTTTCGGGCTACTTGTTGATTGGGCCCTTGCTGGCAACCTATATAGTTACTATTCCAGACATGACGCCGCTAGCGGCAATGTCACAGGCAAATAAGACCCTTAAAGGGCGCAGATCGGCAGTACTTAGTCGCCTTATAGGCTTTCTTTTGCTGAGTGTTGTTGGTGCTTTTCTTTCGATCGTCTCTCTTGTGTATATTGCTCCGGTGTTTGTGCCTCTAGCAATAAGTGCTCTGACGGTCATTTCCTTACCTTGGACTCATGTTTTTATGTTCACACTCTATAGACATTTGATTGAGGATTAGACTATATGGCTGATACTACACGCACCAATGCCATCAAGCGAATAAAAGCCTTGCGCAAGATCATTGATAATTATCGATACGAGTACCATGTGAACGACAAATCTACCATGAGTGAGGCTGCAGCAGATAGCTTAAAACATGAGCTTGCCAAACTCGAACAACAGTTTCCAGACTTGATAACTGCCAACTCGCCGTCACAAAGAGTAGCCGGCAGGCCTCTTGAAAAGTTTCGGTCAGTTCCTCACAAGTTTAGGATGTTGAGCCTTAATGATGTTTTCAACAATAAAGAATTGTCTTCTTGGTATGACCGGGTAAGAAAATTGTTAAATGATGGTTCTGATTTTCCTGTAGCAAATATTCGTACCGATGACGATGATGCCATATTTTTTACAGACGTTAAGATGGACGGTCTGGCCTGCTCGTTAATTTATGTTGACGGCGAGCTAAATGTAGCCTTAACCCGAGGAGATGGCTCGGTAGGCGAGGACATCACACAAAATGTGCGGACTTTAGATTCTATACCTCTTAAACTTTTTGGGTCAAATACTAAATATCACACAGGTAGGACTGAAGTGCGTGGCGAGATCGTGATGTATAAGAGTGATTTTATCAAGTTAAATAAACAACAGTCATTTAAAGGTCTGGAGACTTTTAAGAACCCACGCAACACAGCTGCGGGTACGATGCGACAACTAGACTCAAGCTTGGTGGCTGCACGGAATTTAAATTTTCATGGATACGAACTGCTTCGTGACGACCCAGGAGATGTGGCTACGTATAGCGATGCCTATAGAGATCTTGCTAAATTAGGAATAAAGACTAATCATCTAGCAAAAGACTTTAGCAGTTTAGATGATGTAAAATTGTACATTGAAGAATGGGGGTCAAAGCGAGAGGGACTCGATTTTATGACGGATGGATTCGTTGTAAAAGTTAACAATCGTAAGCTATACCAAAGGCTTGGAGTTGTAGGGAAGGCGCCTAGAGGAGCAGTAGCCTTTAAGTACCCAGCTGAAGAAGCCACCACCAAGCTAGTGGACATTGTAATTCAAGTTGGCAGGACCGGCGTAGCTACACCAGTAGCCGTCATGTTGCCGGTTGATGTATCTGGGTCAACAGTCCAGCATGCGAGTTTGCACAATCAAGACGAGATTGAAAGATTGGGCGTTATGATTGGCGACACTGTCATAATTCAAAAAGCTGGAGATATCATACCCAAGGTGGTGCGCGTGTTGACGGAACTTCGTGACGGCAGCGAAAAGGCGTATAGCATGAAAAAAGCTTTAGATGATCACGACCTCGACTTTACACGAGCAACTGGAGAAGTCGCTTGGCGTGCCAGTAATTTGAATTCACCTCAAGTATTAAAACGAGGACTGGCACACTTTGCTGCCAAAGGAGCCTTGGATATAGATGGTTTGGGTGCAAAAAATGTTGAAGCATTAGTAGATGCAGATCTAGTTAAGGACTATGCAGACATATATAAACTCACATACGATAACTTGATAGCACTTGATAGATTTGCCGAGCTGTCGACAAACAACTTAATTGAAGCGATTGCGATTAAGAAGAAGCCATCTTTGTCTAAGTTTTTGTTTGGTTTAGGCATACGACACGTCGGAGCCCAAACTGCGCTAGACCTAGCGAATAGGTA
>CALFBO010000028.1 GCA_937951635.1 Candidatus Saccharimonadia bacterium | reverse complement strand
GAAGATAATTACTTTTTTAGACTAAGCGATTATACCGAAAAGGTAAAAACTGCTCTTAATAGTGGGCAACTAGAAGTTGTTCCTGCAACCAAAAAAAATGAAGTATTAGCGCTGCTAGATAAAGGGCTGAATGATCTAAGTATATCGCGGCCAAAAGAAAAGATTCCTTGGGGGATTAATGTCCCGGGCGACGAAACTCAAACTATTTATGTTTGGTTTGAAGCCTTAATGAACTATATAACCACCCTTCGCTATGATGACGGGCCCGACTTTCTTAAATTCTGGCCGGCAAGTACACAAGTAATAGGCAAGGATATAACAAGGTTTCACGCAGCAATTTGGCCTGCAATACTAATGAGCTTGGGCCTAGAGTTGCCAAAGCGACTATACGTGCATGGCTTTATTAATATAAATGGCGCAAAAATGAGTAAGTCTGACGGTAACGTAGTGTCCCCGACAGAGGTAGTTTCGGTGTATGGCGCCGATGCGCTTCGCTATTATTTTGCAAGGCACATACCTAGTATTGGCGACGGCGATTTTACCTGGGAAAAGTTTGAACGTGCATACAACTCGGAGCTTGGCAACGACCTGGGAAACCTCGTACAAAGAACTGCCAGTATGATTAATAAATACCAGGGGGGTGTAATTGGTCCATTGCCAGATTCTGTCCATGACACTGGGCCCTATCATCAAAAACTTGCCGAGTTTAGGTTTGATCAAGCCCTGTCTTATGTGTGGGAGCTTATACGAGGACTAAACCAGTACATAGAAGACGAGAAGCCTTGGCAAATAGCCAAAAAACAAGACGATGAACATCTGCAGGTTGTCTTGGCATATATTGTGTCGAGTTTGGTGCAGGTTGCAGACTTGTTGCACCCGTTCATGCCACAAACAGCAGCTAGTATTAAGGCGATATTTTTTGACGGATTGGTAAGGAATTACGAAGGAACGCTATTTCCCAAGGTCAATAAATACACTTAAAGAATTTTTATGACAAGGCCTATTGGACTCATAGATACACACTGCCATATTCATGATATTGGTTTTTTTGATAACCCAAATCAGGTCTATGAACAGTCCCTAAATAACGGAATTTTGGGCATGATTTGTGTCGGAACCGATGCGAAGAGCTCGGCGGAATCACAAAAATTCGCTGCTGTAAGGGAGCACGCCTGGTGTTCTGTTGGGCTGCACCCGCACGAAGCCAAAAATTGGCAGGTCGAACTACCTGTAATAGAATCCCTGGTTAATCTTGATAGGGTCGTGGCCGTGGGCGAGATTGGGCTGGACTATTATTATCTTAATTCTTCAAGACAAGCACAACTGAAAGCTTTCAAAGTGCAATTAAGGTTGGCCTGTGCAAATAATTTGCCGGTAATATTGCACATAAGGAGTAGCAAGACTAGTCCGACAGATGCTTTTGAGGACGCATTTAAGCTTATAGATGAGTTTGCAGGTGTGCGAGGGGTGGTCCATAGTTTTTCAGGCGGGGTCCAGTTAATGCGAGATATTGTAGGCCGTGGTCTGGCAGTCGGCATTAATGGTATTGTTACCTTTTGTAGGGACGACTTGGTATATGAAATGGTCGCTAATATACCGTTGGATAGATTGTTGCTTGAAACCGATGCGCCCTATTTGACTCCCGAGCCGTTTCGTGGCACAATAAATATGCCTGAGCATGTGAGGCTTGTGGCAGAATATGTGGCAAAGTTAAGGCGTGAAGCGCCTATAGCTGAAATTGTCCATGCATCTACCAACAATGCAAAGCAGCTTTTTGGCATATAAATATTATATATGGGTACTTTAGGCCATAGGATTTGGGTAGTAAGCTTAAGTTAAGCGTGCTCTCATAGTGACACCGAAATAAGCATAAACACAATTGTCTTGAATTTCGGAGACGTTATGAGCGCACTGGCTTTAATCCAGACTATGGTTGAAGTTCGAAAGAGGATGGAATTATGAATGATACCTTGCGTATACCAGATGAAGCAGCATATGAACGAGATGGTGAATACCTTGATAGGTTAGTGGGGGACACCAAAGTTGAGGTTTTCGCTGGTTCCAATCAGGAAGCAGCACCGATACCAGTTAGCCCAGAAGTCGAGGCTAGCGCTATGGCTGCTATTACTGCAGCAACTTTATATGTAAACACAATGCGCCAAGACGCGTTGGAAGAGCATGGCAACAGGAGTAACTATGTCCTTGCTGCGTAAAGTTTTGCTGGGTCAACCGCGCAGCGGACATGCTACAAAAACTTCTTTAGAGAGGGATTTGCTGCGTCAAGAAGCAAAGATAGGCGGTCGACTATTTGGCATAGTTAAACCAAGACACCGAAGAGACTTTTTTTGTTTGGATGAAACAACTTGGATTTGGTACGAGCAGTGGGTGGATGGCAAAGGAAAGCAACAGGCAATAACTACACGTTATTCTATTGAGGGTGGCCGACTCATAAAACATCAGTCAAATGCCAACCCTGTAGTTGTTGCTGGACAGGAGCTTGTTAATTTTGGGGCTGCTGTTCGAGAGTATTATTATCAGGTTGCTGAAGGGGTTTATGGTCGTCCGGTTCGACCCTCTTGAACTATTTTCAGCCCTTTTGAACAGCCGCCTTCCTGGCCAGCGAAGCCAACCGCCAAGGCTGCTTCTGCGTTCCCACTATCAATCTTCACTACATGTACAGTAGTACACTCCATTAGAAGACTGGCACTGGCGCCTTGTCAAAAGAACTGAAGAATAGCTTAAGGAGCCTGAATTGTTTTCTAACCAGCCTGAACAAACTAGACTTCCCACTGGTGAAGCCGGCTCCT
>CALFBO010000027.1 GCA_937951635.1 Candidatus Saccharimonadia bacterium | reverse complement strand
AAAACGACCATACTTGCCACCGTATCGGTGCCCGACATATGAGAAATGTCATACCCCTCAATTCTTCTAGGGGCCGCCGGTAAATTCAAAAGGTTGGCCAAATCAGCTAACGCCTCGTCTTTGCTGGCATCTAAAAACTCTCTATCGCTAAACACAACCTGCTGGCGAAGTGCCAAAAGCGCATTAAGCTGATTACGCTTTTTGGCGGCAAGTTCAAAATCTTGCCTATCTGCAGCTTGAGTCATCTCAGATTTTAATAACTTTATCAAATCGACTCGGTGCCCCTTCAAATAGCGAATAAGCAACCGAAGGTTACTACGGTAATCATCGAGCGATGTCCTGCCTTCTTCTAGTCCTGGTGAAAGACCTATATGGTAATTAAGGCTAACCCGTTTACCGCTAGTTTTTTTGTGGTCATAAGGGAAAACCCGGCGCAGGTATTTAAGAGCCCGACGTAGCTCTGCCCTAGCCTGGAAAGGACCAAAGTAATCTGCCCCATCGTCTAAAGGAACGCGAGAATAATTTACCGTTGGGTGGGACGACTTTAAATCTATACGTACATATAAATCTGATTTGTCGTCCTTGAGCGCTATATTAAATTTTGGCTTGTAGCGCTTGATCATTTCGGCTTCTAAAAAAAGTGCGTCCATTTCGGTATCGACAGTAATCCAGTCTATATCGGCAATTTCTTTAACCAGAGCCTCGGTTTTTGGATCACGGTTACGGGACTTTTGAAAGTACTGGCGAACACGGTTTTTTAATACAGATGCCTTGCCTACATAAATAATCTTGCCTTGGCTATCCTTATGAAAATAAACCCCAGGCTCTTGGGGTAGGTTCGCTAGCTTATTCTGTAGTTTAGTAGTCGCCATAAACTAATTGTCTCACAATAGCAGCTCTTTAATGTATTTGACTGTCTCGCCCCTTTAGTTATGTGTTATTGAGCTATCTTATTTGCTTATGAAAAAGCCATCCTCTTACAACAAGGAGTTACCCGGCAAGCTACTGTTGCTTGGACAACCTCCGAAGTAAACAGGAAACGATGCTATGTGCCGACTGCAGCTAATTCGCACTTATGTCCATCGATTACTTGCAAGCAGTATCTCGCAGTCTCACTGCGACGACGTTTATATTTATTCAGAATTCAGATGTAAATGAAGGCACAAAGTATGGAAACAAAGGGGGCGGACAGGCCGCTTAACAGCGCTGCCGCCCCCTCGTCTCTCCTTGTCGGAGGATCTAGTGTTGCTTAGGACCTAAGCTTACGAATAGCATCGCAAACCACACAGCCGACAACAGCCACAACCAGCATTATCAAGGCAATTGCTGCCCAAAATGCTTGATCGGGATTGCCTGAAAACAAAAAAACGCGCAGTATTGTGACGATAATCACCCCAAACAGTGTCCTGTCAAACCAGCGTCCGTATCCGAAAATACTTACGTCAGTTTCTGTTTCTTCGCTTGCAAATTCAATGTTACTCACTTCACGTCTCCTTGATATAAATGTGGCTGCGACTCCGCTAAAAGTGCCCCACAACCAAGGGTTGGTGCTGAAGACTTTGTGCCTTCTGAACTCGGAATAAGTTGTTAAATTACAGTTTTTCTATAATAACAGTTTATTGTAGCAATGTCAAGTTATTTGCTCGTATCCTCTCACTGCCCAAACAACCAATAAAAGAGAGGTCCCGACACCCCAGAGCTATGCTCAAGGGGTTGGCGTCCCATCTGCCGAAGGCTGGGAGGGAGATCACGAAGCATAAGCGAAGTCTAAGGGGGAGGAGTCACCTCCTCCTTAATAGCGAACGTAGTGAGCGGTTGCATTTGCTCACTCTCTTAGACCTAGCAAGCAGTAGTTGGTGCCTATTTTAGTACCGCCTGCGACGAACAGCGCCCCGAGCAGGCAACCTCGTCAACGCACCTACTGCATACAAGTATCAGCTTGTTGCACTGCTTGTTTAAACAATTTACAAAGTGTGAAGTTGCGCCCTGACAGTGCACACACTCACCTAAATCTTCTGCATCGTCATCAAAAGCGGTCACCATGCGTCCATCAAAAACATAAAGTTTGCCCTCCCAGTAGCCTTGGCTCTTATACCTATCTCCATAAGTTACTATTCCTCCGTCCATTTGATAAACTTCTTCATAGCCTCGCTGCAGCATTAAGCTAGAAAGTATCTCGCAGCGGACCCCTCCAGTACAGTAAGTTACTATGGGCTTATCTTTATAGGCAGCAATTTCACCCTCTTCGATGTCTTTGATGAACCCTTTAGTTGTGTCGATTTTTGGCACAATAGCACTCTTAAAGCGACCAATCTTGGCTTCGTAAGCATTGCGCCCGTCGTAAAATATAACTTCATCGCCCTTTTCTTGCATTAATCTATGAAGAGCAGCAGGCTTGAGGTGCTTACCTCCACCCACTACACCATTATGATCTACCTTAACTTCATCGGCAGCGCCAAAGGCGACAATCTCTGGTCGAACTTTTACAGATAGTTTGGGGTGGTTGGTCGGATCGCCTAAACTCCATTTGTAGTGAATTTTTTTAAGATCTGGGTGTTGATTCATTTGCTTTACATAGGCCTTTAAATCATTTATGTCACCACTAAGCGTCCCGTTTATGCCCTGCTTGGCAACAATAATTCGGCCTTTTAAGTCTAGGTCTTTGCAAAGCTGTCGCTGCCAAAACATTGTCGTAGTAGGGTCTTTTATCGGAACAAATTTATAAAATAAAATATTTTTGAACATAGCGACTATTATATACCAATACTGCACCGGCCATTACAGACAATGCAATAGCTGCTTTACAGCCAAGCTCCACACAAAAATATTTAATAAAAACTCAACTCCTCAAGTTTAGGCCAATGCAACTAAATTGATAATGAAGCAACTTACTTCTTGCCCTCGAACAAGTCCTGAATGATCAATTCCAACGGAACACGCTCAATGGTTATATCTGCCAAAGGGTAATCTTTGGAGATTTTACCTATAGCATTCATAATCTTGGACTTGTCTGCTCCTAAACTAATTGAGTTTGCATCGGTAGACACAACATCGCCGTATTGCATTAGATATTTTTTGGTTGGTAGACTGTCGGCAAATTCAAGTTTTGCGTACCTTGTATGGCTGTAGCTTTGATTAAGGTTGGCCATACTGTCGTCATAAATTATAGTTCCTTCAACAATTACTACCACTCGTTTGCAAACTTCGACTATGTCGTCCATGTCGTGACTAGTGAGCACTATGGTCTTCTTATCATTCAAATGTCGCAAGAACTGCCGCACACTTTTTTTGGACGCTATGTCCAGACCAATGGTTGGCTCATCCAAAAATAATATTTTGGGATCATGAAGTATTGCCCCAATCAGCTCCAATTTCATGCGTTCGCCCAATGATAATTTTCGAACTTGGGTGTTTAAAACCTTTTCTACTTCTAGTAGTTTAGTCATTTCGCTTACCCGTGATTCGAAATCAGGAAGGGGAATCTGGTAAATTTTTTGCAAGAGTTCAAAGCTTTGCCTGGCATTTAAATCCCAATTTAAACCGGCCTTATTGCCCATAACCAAACCAATATTCTTCAAAAAGTTACGATCTCTTGCAAAAGGTTCATAACCTAGCACGTCTATTTCGCCCTCGCTGGGGTAAATGAGTCCAGTCATCATTTTTGTAGTAGTAGTTTTGCCGGCACCGTTTGGGCCAAGAAAGGCAACCGACTCACCCGTGTTCACACTAAAACTAACGTTTGAAACGGCCTTTTTGTACTGCCAATCGGGGTTAATTAAGCCCGAAAGAATACGTTTATTGCCTCTTAGCTTGAAGCCTTTTCCCGCACCATCTAGTTTTATAATTGGATTGTCCATGATCTAGTTATACCTCATTAGTTAAGATGATGCCGAAGAATAATTAAGCATTGCCCTACTCCAGAAAAACGAATAGACAATTAACGCAAAGATCGCGCCAACGATTGACGCACCAAGTAGCAAATGGTTTGTATCTGATTTATTAAGGATGACCTGTGTAGACCCTGCCGTCATAAGCAAGCCAGGCAGCACACTTAAACTAAGTGCCTTTATTGCCGATGGCAGCTTGTCATACGGAAACTCCGTCATCGACATGGTCGACCACCACATGCCGACCAGGTCGGTGGCGTCCCCTTGTGTAAATACCGGGTAGGCCAACATGAACATAAATGTGCTGAATATCACCACCCCACACAGCCAAACCACCGCACCCATAGCAAGTGACGACCACGTCATCACCAAACCTTGCCATTCTATAAGCCACACGTAGATAGCAATATTTGGAACAGACGTATACAGCATGTAAAGCGGCCGCCAGGACGATGAATATAGCAACAATCTTGTTGGTGCTGGCTTAAGCAAAGTTAAATCGAACTCACCTGTACGCACCGTTGCTACCAGCCGACCCATTGGCGGAGCCAATATGCGCGATACGGTATAAAAAGTCAGCTGTCCTACTAGCGACATGAACAAAAAATCGTTCTTATCGTATGCGGCCACTTCACCCACTCTTCTAAAGAGTATATCTATGAACACAATGTAAGTTAGTACAAAAAAGAATGTAGACACTAATTCAAGCCAAAAGTTTCCAATATAGGCAAGTTCTGTTTGAATACGAAATTTTAACGAGGCTAGTAATATGCCAAGCCACCTCATAAGCCAACTGCCTCGTATTTACGCAAACTTCTAGCCCAAACTAGTTTAGCCGCAGCTGCAAGAAATATCCCCCAAGCTGAGCCAATTAGTAGCTGGCTCCAACTAGGAGTTACGCCTCCTTGCAAAATAATCACCAGATGGTACTGCCCAGCAGGAAAGGGTGTGAACTGTAGAGCACTGGCAAGTCCAGCTGGCATCAAAAATAATGGCACCAATTCCCCGCGGGCAAGTCTAGATACATGAATGGCAGCATTCTTAATACCCTGGCCTTCTATCAAGTAAAAGCCTATAGAGCCTATGAGCACATTTAGGCCAAAGTTAATTAAAGCTGTATTCACAAGTGCAACAACAAGCATGGGCAAGGAGTCCACCGACATGCCGCCAGCAATCACTACACCAATAAAACCAGCAATCAACCCAAAACAGATACCAATGAAACCCTTACCGAACCTAACAGCCCATGGGTAAAGTAACGGGTTTATGGGTTTTATGAGAACTTGGTTTAGAGACCCGAGCTTAATTGAACGTATGATATCGGTACTAATGCCGTAGTTTGTAAAAAATAAAGGCACTATGCCAATCGTAATCAAGTAGTAACTCACTAGTTGGCTGGCGTCCAATGATGTATCACTAGAATAATTTGCCACCACCAACCAAAATATTACAAAAAGAGCTGTACTGGTTATTCGAGAAACCAGCGAAGCCGCCACTTCCCAGGGAAAGGCCTTGTAGCGTGCCGCTTCGAACAGACACATTTCCCATAAAATTGATAGTTGGGAGAGTTGCATAATTTAAGCTAAATTGTAACACACTCTAGAAC
>CALFBO010000026.1 GCA_937951635.1 Candidatus Saccharimonadia bacterium | reverse complement strand
AATCGATATAGAATGCACGACCCTGCAAGTTGGCCAGAGCAAGCTGCACTTGCGAATTCGGGTGATTGGGGCGCTCTTGAAGAGCTGCAATCCAAGTTAACTAGCGGTCGCAAGTAGTAGTAACTTAGGCGCTGGCCTTTAGTAAACCGGAGCTGCATTATGCATTTGTCAACAAAATATCTTGCTGTAGCTGGCATGTTTTTGGCTGCTGCAGCAGTTGGATTGCTTAAAAACACTGACACTCCCGGGGCTGACCTGCATAGCGATACTGCTTTGCACCCGGCTCCTCAATCAATAAGTATTGATACTCCAGATGTGTTGGGGGTCGACACATTTAGTCATGATGAATTTAGGACTACTATACAAGAAACTGTATTGCCGGGGCTCATTTATTTGCGCCTACCGCCGCCTATTACCAATAATTCAGATACAGACGAACGAATTATTCGTGCCGCCAAGACCAGAGGCTACAGGTTGCAGGGTGTAGCTAACTCGTTGCTAGATAGCGTTGACAATGAGTTTTTGCATCCTGATGCAGCCCAGGCATGGACCCTAATGAAAGAAAGCGCATTGCGTGAAAACGTAGAGCTAGTACTCAAATCGGGATACCGTAGCGTAGAGCAACAACGTGAATTATTCCTGGGCCGCTTAAGTTCTATAGTGGGAAGTGTTACGAATACCAGCTTTCCAGACTGGGCTATAGATGCAGTTCTAGCTACAGCAAGCCCACCTGGATTTTCAAGACATCATTCAGGATTTACCATAGACATTGCTGATCAAAGCCAGCCAAACTTCGACTTATCAGCTGGTTACGAGTGGATGTCTGCCAATAATTTTGAGTCTGCCAAGATGTTCGGCTTTATGCCGAGCTACCCCACTGATACAGCCGCCCAAGGACCTAATCCCGAAAGTTGGGAGTTTGTGTGGGTTGGTAAGAATGCGACCTTTAGTCGCCCAAATCGCAGCGACGAGGTCATCAGGCATGACTGAATCACCAATAAAAATCGACCCCAAACATTTACAAGAAGTTAAATGGAGGGGGCTTAACGGACGAGCACTAGAATTACGCAGCGATAAAAAAAAGAATTTTGTACTGATATCTGGGCAACACACTGCTCTTGAGCGCGCATATGCTGTTGCACAGGCTTTAAACGATTATGGAAACGTATATTCTCCCGACCTGCCCGGTTTTGGTGGGATGAAGGGTTTTTACGACATAGGACTAGAGCCGTCGTACGACCTGTTTGCAGATTATCTGTATGACTATGTAGTTGATAGGAAGCTAGAGTTTGATCTTAACTTTTTTGGGGTTTCGTTCGGCGCGCAGGTTGTAACAAGAATGCTGCAACGACACCCAGGTTTGATTGAGAACGTTGAATCTAGCATAGGTTTTGTGGGCGTTGGCGGTCCAGTTGATTTTAAGATACCGCTGCACTATAAACTATTTCTGCGTGGTTTAAGTAACTTTGGCAAGACTAGGCTTGGTTCAAGGTTGCTTCGAATGACAGCGCTCAATGACACCATGATTGGTTTTAATATGAAGCTTTTTTCGATGTTCAAGGCCAAAATGCACGGTGATAATAACGAGGCAAAGCAGCAAATGATAGATATGGAAAGATACTTATGGGAGGTTGGAGACTTGCGCACCCATGGCAAGTCTACGCTCATGATGTTTGATGATCCAATTTGTGAGCCAGGCAGTGAGCCGCAGATTAATATTGAGTTTAATAACATCATAACCGAAAATGATCAATTCGTGAGTAACGAGCGTGTTGCTGCTAGCTACAATAACCTGTATACGAAGTACACCGCACATTTAATGGGTAGCACTGTCCATATGCCCAGCATGCTTGCCGATAAGCATGTTGTCGCTGGGTTGATACCTGATTCGGTAAAAGAAATTCTAACCACCGCCGAATAGGACTCGCAATCTTCAAAACATAACCTAGGCACATCAAGTAATCAATATGCCCCAATCACAAAACCAACCCAGTCATATAAGCCTTCTAGGCTGGACATCTAACTCACCTAACCTGACGCTTATCTATTTGGATTTAGTTTTGTGATTGGGGTACTAGTTTGAACAGGGCTCCTATTGTGGAGGGTCGAGCCTAATAGCCCCACCTGTTGTTGTAGTGCGTATTGAAGGGTTTGGTTTAGCTGACTGTAGCTAGATAGCTATGGGCTTGGTACCGTGGTCGTGTATAGGTCGTAGTGTATAATTGCTCCTATTAAACAGGAACCCAAAATTTGGGTGCAGAGAATATTAATACCAAAAAGCCTAAGATAGGCATTGTTTGCCCGTACAACATCAATAAATTTGGCGGTGTTGTAGACCACGTTAAGTCGGTTGCAGCTATTTTAAAATCTAGGGGTTATGTAGTAAAAATTGTAACCCCGACCCCACCTGGTGCAGATGCTAGCTGCGACCCAGATGTTATTTATGTAGGCAGTTCAAGGGCAGTTAATGCCCCGTTTTTAAATACGACCCCGCAACTTTCTGTGTCTACAACCCCAGACGATGTCAAGCAAATGTATGATCAGGAGAGGTTTGATATTATGCATTTTCATGAACCTTGGGTGCCTGTACTCTCGGGTCAACTTCTGGCATATTCAAACTCGATTAACGTCGCTACGTTTCATGCAAAAATGCCCGAAGATTTATTGAGTAAATCGCTCGAGAAGATTTGGCTGCCATACGGAAAGAATGTCAGTAAGCATATTCATTACATAACAGCTGTTTCTGAAGTTGCCGCGAGGTACGTACGCACAGCCACAGATCAAGAGATAGAGATCATACCTAATGGGATCATACTTGATAAATTTGACCCAGCAAAGGTAGAGCCTTATGTCCCATTTGCCGATGATGTTAAGACGATTCTTTTCATAGGCAGACTTGAAGGTAGGAAGGGTGTAAGTCACTTACTTAAGGCGTATAAAGAATTTTCATCGTTACATAAAAATGTCAGGCTTGTTATCGCAGGCGATGGGCCTAAGCGGCGCACTCTACAAAACTATGTAGAGCGCAATAAGCTGCCCATGGTAAGTTTCTTGGGCTTTGTGAGCGAAGAAGACAAGCTGGCTTTAATGAAGGCGGCAGACTTAATGGTGTCTCCAGCAATGTTTGGCGAGAGCTTTGGTATTGTACTTATAGAGGCTATGGCGATGAAACTACCAATTATCGGCGGCAACAATGCTGGGTACTCGTCTGTTATGAAGGATACGGGCAGACTTGCATTATTTGATCCAAAAAGTACGCTTAGCTTCGTTCATAAAATGGAACTGATGCTTTTTGATGACGAGGTGAGAGATTTATTTATTCGCTGGGCCAGCAGCTACGTTAAGCAATTCGATTACAGCATAGTTACTGACAGCTACGTTAAAGTTTATGAAGGGTTATATGGTCAAGGAAATTAAGAAGAAGCTTAATATTGGTCTAGTTATTGATAGTTCTTTGGATCTTACCGACGGCGTTCAGCAGTATGTGCTTATATTGGGGCAATGGCTGAGCCGGCAAGGACACAATGTAAGCTACCTGTCTGGCGAAACAAGCCCAAATTCTCACCCAGATCGCACCGTACATTCATTAGCAAAGAACATCACTGTTGCGGGTAACAAAAACAAAATATCTATTCCGCTTTATGCGGGTAAGAAAGATGTTGAAAGCGTGCTTAGCGATGGTGATTATGACATTTTGCATGTGCAAATGCCACATCATCCTTTGATGGCCGGTAGGCTGGTCCGGCAAGCAAACCAGGATACTGCAATAGTTGGAACCTTTCATATTGCCCCAGGGTCGACGCTTATTAACCTTGGCACAAAAATACTGGGTGTAGTTTCGAGGCGTCAACTCAAACGGTTCGATAGCATGATTAGCGTATCTGAGGCTGCCCGAAGCTTCATGTCAGCGTCGTTTGGTCTTGATTCGGTAGTAGTCCCCAACGTAGTAGATCTGGCTGCATACGAGGGCGTCAAAGATAGCGATATGTTCGATAGATCTAAGTTCAACATATTATTTTTGGGGAGATTAGTAGAACGCAAGGGTGCACAGCACTTGCTTTCGGCGATTAACATACTTAACCAAACGGCGGACATCTCCAACTTTAAGGTTCATATATGCGGGGATGGGCATTTACGAAAATCCCTTCAAAAATATGTTTCAGACAATGGACTGGATGAACTTGTTGAATTTCATGGCTTTATTGCCGAGGACATGAAGCCGTCATACCTCCAGTCTGCCCAACTTGCAGTTTTCCCGGCTACTACGGGTGAAAGTTTTGGAATTGTATTAATTGAAGCCATGGCTGCAAACTCTCCTGCAGTACTGGCTGGCGCAAATCCGGGCTACAGTACTGTCATGGAAGGAAGTTCTAGGCAGCTTTTTGACCCCGTCAATCATAAAGAGCTTGCAAAGCTAATACTTAGCTATTCGAAAGATAAGACTCTGCATTCTAAGGCAACGTCGTGGCAACAACAAAGAATAGGAGAATTTGATGTGGGTTCCGTTGGTCCAGTGCTTGTGGACTTGTATAGAGCATCGTTGTCGACACGCAGAACAGCATGACAGCCAAGTTTAAAGACTTTGGCGCTAAAAGATACCTCGGCCAGTGCTTCTAAAGCAGCAGCTCGCCACACATCTGTTTTTTGGTCTAAAATGGCGCTAGAGCATCATTGTAGCCAGATACAACAAAATCTAAGATTTAACTATTGCTCTAGAAAATCTACCTGTGATTGCGAAAGTCCTATATAATAATTTCAAACCTACTTTGCAACAAATACCCAGTTTTAAGCAGAATTTGTCTAGAGGTGTGTTGCTAAGTTTAGTGTCTGTACTGAAAGCTTAAGAATTATTTAACTCAAGAAGAGATTTGCATGACAAATAAGGTTTCTATCGACAACAATACGGTTATAAGAGTTTTGGCAGTTGCTCTAGGCTTTTTCTTGTTACTGAAGTTTGTTGCAGCTATCACCCAAGCTCTCACACTCATTGCTATCGCCGTTTTCTTGGCGCTAGCTTTAAATTCGCCAGTTAGCTCTATTGCATCGAAAATCACTAAAGGGCGTCGCGGCATAGCTACAGGTATTGCATACTTGATAGTTGTTGGGCTAATTGCTGCTTTTATTTGGACAATTGTGCCGCCCTTAGCAACTCAAACTGGTGAATTCTTAGATAATTTGCCGGAGTACATAGAAGAATTGAGTAGTGGTGATGGTAGAGTCGCCGAGCTAATCCAAAAATATAATTTGGATAGTGAGCTTAATGAATTTGGTACAAGCTTAAGGGACAGGCTAGGCAGCAACAGTGACACTATATTTAGTGGGATAAATAAGGTTGGCTCCGCAATAGTTTCGTTGCTTACAGTCCTCGTGTTGGCATTTTTAATGCTGGTAGAAGGTCCATATTGGTTAGATCGTTTCTGGTCACTGGTTCCCGCTAAAAACAGGCCCAGATACCAAACGATAGCTCACAAAATGTATAACGTAGTAACCAGCTATATTAATGGCCAGTTGTTCATAGCTTTATTGTCGTCGGCTGCCAGCCTAACCATGATGTTATTAATGGGCTTGCCATTTGCGCTATCCCTGGCTGGTCTGGTTGGTATGTTTGGACTTATACCTTTAGTAGGCGCTACACTGGCAGCAAGTGTAGTTGTGGTCGTAGCCCTGTTTAAATCGCTCTATGCTGCCATAGTCATGGCCATATTCTTCTTGATCTATCAGCAAATCGAAAACAATGTAATCCAGCCATACGTACAGTCCAAAAATCTTGATGTGTCTCCCCTGCTAGTATTCGTTTCGGTAATAGTTGGCATAAGTACAGGAGGTATAATGGGTGGTTTTGTTGCAATACCAATAGCAGCTTCTTTAAAAATACTCATTAACGAATACTTTTCGCCGAATAAGAGCCTTAAAACTCCCAAGAAAATTTAGCAGAGCATGGCCACCGGTAGCCTATAAATTATTTAGCAGTTTCGTGCTTATCGACACTACTTCTGCCTTGACACTTTCTAGTGATTCGGCTTTGTTTATCTTGAATCCTGCAGCATGGTCGTGGCCGCCAGAGCCAAAATGTTCGGCAATTTGGCTTGCAATTGGCGCCTCTAGGTTTGATCTGATCTTTGCAGTAACCCTGCCACTAGGATAGCTTTTGTAGGCAACAGCCACCTTTACTCCTTCTGTCATTCGCATATCGTCGAGGACGAGAACAGATGGGTTGTATTTATCGCTGTATGCTTCTATTTCACTCCATGTGATGTCTATAGTGGCTAGCTGTCCATCGCTGGCATATTCTATCCTTTGCAGCAATCTACCCTTTAGGGAAACGATCTCTTGTGGTTTTTTAGACATGGCCCGGCGCCTGGCGTCTAGCTCATACAGCTTTACTCCATAGTTTTCGACAAGATTCGCTACTGTGTGTATGCTTTTAGCTGTGGTTAGTGGTGTTGTGAGCCCAAGCGAATCGTACATGATGGAGGATACTATCATTTGTGCAGATTGTTCGTTGATTGGCCAGTTGTATCGGGCTGCCAGTCTGTAGACTACTTCACCTGTAGATACGCATTCGGTGTCGACTGCTAGTGTTGCTGCAAATGGAAGGTCATCTTCGGCTTTGTGATGGTCGATTGCGGCCATTGGTCGGGAGCGAAGTATTGGTAGCTGCTGATCGGTGAACACTCTGGGCATGAGTGATTGCGAGGTTGTATCTAGAATTATTGACATGTCGAAGTTCTTGGGAAGTTCATTTACGACTCTGTCCCATCCCACCAAGTGACGTAAGTGTTTTGCGACAGCTACGGGACAATACATGACCACTTCTTTGCCAAGATCTCCAAGAATCTGCTCCATAGCCAGACTGGTTGCCAGGCTGTCACCATCGGGATTTTCGGCTTGAATGATCACAATTTTATTTGCTTTGTCAATATCTTGACCTAAGCTTTCTATGTTTGCATCTGGGATGTTCGTATCTATAGTCATAGTGATTGTCTGCCTTCCAGGGCTCTACTTAGGGTTATTTGATCTGCATACTCCAGGTCGGTACCAGCAGATATTCCCCTAGCCAACCGTGTTAAGCTTACGTTCACTTCTGTAAGTTTACTCTTTATGTATAAAGCCGTAGATTCGCCTTCTACACTAGCGTTTGTGGCTAAGATAATCTCTTTTACATTATCTGACTGGATTCGTTTAATTAGCTCCGGGACATGCAGGTGTTCTGGCCCTACCCCATCTATGGGTGATAGTGCACCCCCTAGCACGTGATAGGTGCCATTGAAATTGCCTGTATTTTCAAGAGCCACAATGTCTAGGGCGTCTTCAACAACCGCAACGGTTTGCTTGTCTCTGTTGGGATTTGAGTATAGGGGAGATATTTGTTGACCAGACTCGACCAATGCAAATGTTACTGGGCATGTGGCAATGTCTTTATGTAGTTTTGTTAGCTTTGCAGCTAGTCGGTCTGCCTTTGCAGGGCTACTCTTTAGTATGTGAAAGGCGTAACGCTCGGCAGTTCGCGGGCCTACACCCGATATTAAGCCCAAAGCTTCTATCAAATCTGTTAGTGCGCTGGGTAAGACTGCCATGGTGCTAAATATTGATTATTGACCGAAGTTACCGAGCTGTCCCATCATTGGGCGCATTTTTTCGGCTGCTGCCTGTTGGCTCTTGTTTATCGCTTCTTTCACTGTTGTTTGCAGTGCGTCTTCAAGCTCTTCTATATCCTCAAGGTCGACTTGATCGGCATCAATGTTAATTTTTTTGATTTTTTGTTCGCCGTTTATGCGCACTTTGACGAGCCCGTTTTCTGACTCAACTTCAATAATTTGCTTTGCAAGTTCTTTTTGCAATTTGCGCATCTTCATCACCATTTTTGCCTGATCTAACATTAAAATCTCCTATTCTGCCATTTGCTCTTTGGCAGTCATTATACTACAACTTCGATATGCGACACACTGCTAATTAAGGCAAAATGCTAGGATTAACTTTTTTGTATACGCGAAAACTAACTGGTGATTTTTGATGATCCGAGGCAACAAAACTGTACGTTTTAAAATTGTTTGCAATGTCTGGGTCGATCGCTAAAGTTTCGGGCAAATATATGTAGTCAGTTATTGATGGGTCATTTACAATAGGCTGTTGGTTATCATATATGCCGCTGATTGTTTGTGAGTTTGAGTGGCCCAGCATACTTGCGCGCATTTGGTCTAGAGATATCGGGGTGGCAACAATACTCACTGCAGATTTTTCGGGCAACCCTTGAATATGATTTCTAACAGACAATGCTTCGTTGCTGAAGGTGGATCGGGTGTTGCCGTTTTGGTTCCACGCAACGAAATATCGTATTGCGTGGTGATGTACGACAGTTAAAATAATTACCCCTACTGGCAGTATGGCAATAGCCCTCGCAAAAGGGTTTTTGGGGAATATATGATGCCACTGAGCTATCAAGGTTATTAACCCAGTCGTTACAAAGAAATATACAAACGGGACAAGAAGTGCGTATCCGCTTTGGTTGCCGCTCACAGATACTAAAAACATGCACGAGAGTATTGAAACTATAAGAAACTTACTTCGAAGCTGCTCGGATTGATGTTCGTAGTAGTAAAGGCCTAGTGCCGTCATGGTTGTAGTAAACAGATCCAGCATAGACAAGTTAGCTAGATGGAATTCAAAAGCTGTTTTCGAACGCCAAAAAATATGGGCAAAGGTGTCGATGATGTTGAGTGGAACTGCGCTAAACTCAAGTGCTTGATTGGGGTGATAGCCAAGCAGGTAGGCAATTATGTTTGGATTTTTTATCAGCGAGACGACCAGCGGCAGCAAAACAATAAACAGTGCAGTTGTTAAACTTGAAACTGACACCCCGTCCATGTTTCTGAACAGTCGCATCAACGGTTGACGAAAATAAGCCATGGCCAGCAAAGCTAGAGCACCACTAAATGGAGTGTAGAAACTCACCCCTATCATTACAGCCAGTAGCAACATAGTTATTCTGTCGGTGCGGTGAGTGTGCCTGAACCATGTAAGCAGGGCAAAAATCGCCACAGCAACGACGGGTGCAACTATTGCGTCGCTACCAAAACGAGCATAGCCAAGAAACCAACTTGATGAGGCCATTAGTAATGTCGTTGCTACAGCTATTCTCGGGCGATGCCAGGTTTTTATTAAGTAATAGAAAATCGTTAACCCTGCGGCGGCGTATATTGCACTAGGCAGTCTGGCAGCCAACATGGGGTTATTGGTTATTTGCAAGACTAGATATTGGAGTAAATTGTAGTGCCAGTTGATCGGGTTGTCGATAATATTGGACAGTTCGCTGGAGTGAAGTAGACCTATAGCTTCTGTGTTGGACAGACCTGCTGGAAGAGTTGAAATACGCCAAAACAAAAAAGTTGCTGCTACCAAAAATAGAGCAGATAAACCTATTCGATGACGATGGCGATAGGTAATGAAATTATCTAGGGTATTAATAATTATAGGATTTTTTAACATAGCGTTGTTTGATATTCGTTACTATAGCACAGGTTTTGTAACATATCTTTTGTGATTTCCTGGCGCTTATTATTCTTCGAACTGACTATGTTGGTTATCAATAGACCGAAACTGCAGTAGTTCGGGGTGAAAATAGAACTCTACTGTACCAGTCGGGCCGTTACGATGCTTTTTTATGAGTACGTCGGTTATGTGCTGCCGTTCTGTTTCGGGGTTATAGTAGTCTTCTCGGTAAATAAACATCACTACATCGGCATCTTGTTCAATAGATCCAGATTCTCTAAGGTCGGCAAGCATAGGAATTTGTGGACTTCTGCTCTCTACCGACCTTGATAGCTGCGATAGAGCGATAAGCGGAACATTTAGTTCTCGTGCCATCGCTTTTAGTCCTCGTGATATTTCAGATATCTCTTGTACGCGGTTGTCGCCAGTGCTTTTGCTGCCGCTCATTAGCTGCAAGTAGTCAACAATGATGAGCCCCAGTGGGCGCTTATGCTGCTCGCGTCTAGCTTTGGTGCGCATTTCTAGGACAGATATTCCTGGAGTATCATCGATGTATATCGGCGCTTCAGAAAGTGACCCCATGGCCTGACCGAGCTTTTCAAAGTCATGGTCGCTTAGATTTCCTGTGCGGATATTCCAGGCATCTATACCAGCTTCTGCTGCCAGCAACCTGTCTACAAGTTGCTCCTTGCTCATTTCCAGACTGAACACCAATACAGATTGCTGAGATTTTGTTGCGACATTATGAGCAATGTTCATGGCAAACGTAGATTTGCCCATCGATGGTCTTGCAGCCAAGATGATAAGATCTGATTTTTGCAGGCCGGCTAGTTTATTGTCGAGGCCCGGAAAATGTGTCTTCACGCCTCTTACAGTCGACTTGTCTTTATGCAGGTCGTCTAGTCGATCGAAGCTTTCAGCCAGAATGTCTTCAATTGATACAAGTTCTTGCTTGATATTTTCCTGCGACACCTTAAATAGCGCTTGCTCAGCTTGCTCGAGCAAGGCACTTACTTCGGTGTCTGCCTTAAATCCTAGTTGGCTGATAGTTTCGGAAGCTTTGATGAGTCTTCGTTTTATGGCTTTGTCGACAATTATTTCTGCGTAATGCTTGGCGTGCGCAGACGTTGGCACCATGTTTGTTAAGTCGGTTATATAGCTAGCTCCGCCTACAGACTCAAGCCCCACGGTGTCGCCCAGATGCTCGCTTAGTGTAAGGATGTCTATTGGTCGTCTTTTTTCATACAGCTCTACCATTCCTTTGTATATTGAACCATGGCGAGGGTCGTAAAAGTCGGTGTCGGATATGGCGTCGGCTACACGAACTAGAGCATCGCTATCTAGTAGTATTGAGCCAAGCAGACTGGCCTCGGCATCGGTGCTTTGTGGGGGTAGTTTTGCTATTGAGGCAATGCTATTTTGGTCGGGGTTCATATGGGGAACACCTCTCCGCCGCCGAAAGTTTCGATTATTTTTTGCTCATCCTGGTGAGGGACTTTTTCAACTTCTTGGCCGATTACGTCGGGAGTTTTTATGTCTTTATCTAGTTCAGCTTTAAGAGTTGCCTTGCACTTGAAAAATTCTGATAGGATTTCAGTAATTTCTAATGCAATTTTTTGTTCACTCAATCGGTTTGCATGAATTGGGAACCTAAATTTCAAATGAAACAAGTCTCCTTCCCTGAATGGCTTGGCCAGTCTAAGGGCAGCATGATGTGATCTATGGTCGTTGCGTATACTGTTTAGAAAATTAGTCCACGTCTCTTCGTCTAGCTCTACTGTGTCGTTAATGTTTGCGGTGGCGGCTGGGGGTGCAGAAGAGGTTTTGGTTTCGACCTCTTCGGTAGTCGACGATGTTTTGGTGGGTAACTGCTGCTTATCT
>CALFBO010000025.1 GCA_937951635.1 Candidatus Saccharimonadia bacterium | reverse complement strand
CAAATGCCCAAAAACAAAGAATCCTAGAATATGTACTTTCAAACATTGTTCTAACCGACAAAAAGTTGTCATATGAACTTTCTGACCCCTATAAAACAATCTTTGAGGCAAAGAAAAAGAGCCTTGTCGGCTCTAAAACTTCGAATTGGTGCGGGTGAAGAGACTCTAACTCTCGACCTCATCGTTGGCAACGATGCGCTCTAAACAACTGAGCTACACCCGCATGTTTACTGGATAGAATTGTCGTTAGTCTTTGGCGGTGTTTTTAAAACAACAGTTGCGATACATCTGTTGTTCCAGAAAATCTACCCGAGACCAGCGAAAGTTCTGACAAAGACGATTATATAGCAACTTTAGCCCAAAACCAACATTTCTATCTTGATTATTGCACGAGCTTTTACGGGTGATTTTAGTGGTGTATTTATACGAATTTTTAAGCCTACATTCGTAGCTACAAAGCTGCTACAATGATTTGGATATGGCGCGTTGGCCGAGGAGTTAGGCACAGGTCTGCAAAACCTGCTACACGAGTGCGAATCTCGTACGCGCCTCCAGTTATTTTTAAGTAGCTGCAAGTCTGGTGGCAAATTGGGCGAGTGGCGGAATCGGTATACGCAGCGGACTTAAAATCCGTGCCTTATGGCATGAGGGTTCGAGCCCCTCCTCGCCCACCATAAACTAGAAAGCTTCTTAAATACTGGAAGCTTTTTAATTTATGACACAGAAGTGTCGCCGCCGCCATCGAACGTGCGAGTTGAGCTATTTCTAGACACTTAAAATAGCAACGTAGGCCAGCTGCAAAACAAATACAGCAATTAACTAAACGAGCCGTCTAAAATACCTAAAGAATAAATGAAAACCAATACAGATTATCAATCGGCACTGGAGTTAATTAGTCAGTTAACGCCCATAAACCTGCCCTCGACTCTACAAAGACTAAACTTACCATCTGCAAAAAAGTACAACATAAACTTATATGTAAAACGTGATGATCTTGTAAGTTCGCAGTTGCCAGGCAATAAGTTAAGAAAGCTACTTGGTTACGTACCAGCCATACAGGCTCTACCCAAAACTACCGAACTCTTAACTATGGGTGGAGCGTATTCTAGTCATATATTTGCTGCAGCTAACATAGCCAATTTACTGGGCAGAAAAATCAACATAATAGTTCGCGGTCAAGAGCTAAACGCTAATTCAAATTCCATACTTAAGCACGCGGCAAGCAAAGGGGCGGCCTTAACTTTTGTGAGTAGGGCAGAGTACGCAAAGCTGCGAAAGCCAGAGGGCTTGAGCGGTTGGCTGCAGTCAAAGAGCGTCAACATGTTCATAGTTCCCGAAGGTGGTAGTTCGCACTATTCTTTGTCGTCTTGTGCAAAAATAGTTGGCGAGATAGATATTGATTTTGATTATATTGCGCTGCCCGTAGGCACTGGCGGCACTTTAGCAGGCATAGTTTCTGGGTTAAGTCTGCCACGGCAAGCAGTTGGCTACACTGTATTTAAAGACTCTGGCGGCTACACAGAGCTGAAGTCCAACCTAACAAGTTGGTCTAATAAAGCTAACTGGAGTTTGCAAAACGAATACCATTTTGGTGGCTTTGGGGCCAGGACTGTCGATCTAGAGAGGTTTACCCAAGATATCGAATCGGAGTATAACTTGTCACTAAATTTGGATTACACTGCAAAGTGCCTATATGGATTAAACAGGGACATTCTGCTAGGCAGATACAACAGAGGGAGCACGGTTGTAATGGTCGTAACTGGTGGCGCACCACTAACTCTATAGCATGTGTAAAACTCGTTAATTATTACTATAAGCTTTAACGTTTTGGCAAACTGTTATAAATTGTAGTTAATAAGTTTAAGGTAGGTTATGAACGAAGACCAGAACAACGATGTAGCAGATGATGTATCCGATGCTGCCGATAATCTAGCGGCAGTCCAGGCAGACGTACTGGAAAATATCAAGAACAATACGCCCGTTGCACCAGTAGTCGCCGCAGCAGCAGGTTTAGTTCAAGACCAAGTAGACAACCAAGACGTGGCAGTCACTACTGATTCTCAGCCAGTCACCGAGGCTGCAGTTGATTCGTCAGACGCGCCAGGGTTTAGCGGAGCTCAACTAGACGACATCACTCCCGAGCAATTTGCAGACATGAGTATGAATACCGAGCCGGTAGTCGAATCAGTTGACCCGCCAACTATTACTGGCGTGCAGGTAAACCCAGACTTGGTAGACGAAGTCTCAAATGCTGTTCCTGCTGTAGCTGTTGGTGCGGTTGTGGCAGCTTCTAGCGAGGCGATAGATGGCGTCGCTAAGCCGCTTCAGGATGTTGTGCCTGCTGAGGCCAAGCCTAAAGCAGAAGCAGTAGCCACCGCATACGGAGCAACACACATCGAAAATCCAACATTAAAAACAGACTTACCCGACCCAGTTGGGCTCGAAGGCGCTGCCGAACCTACAGTAACCAAGTCAGAAACTGTCACGCCCACACCCAATGAAATCCCGGGTGTAAGCGATAACGTGGGTGCTGCAAAACCAGCAGAAGCCGTAAATCCAGTGGCCGAAAAGTCTACGTCTAGAAACCTGAAGAGCAAGAAATTTGCTCTATTTGGTTTGTTTGGGTTGGGGGCTCTACTCTTGATTGCCGCAGCAACGTGGGCGTTATTAGAATCAAGAAAATCGCTAAGCGCCGAACAAGCATTCAAAGACTTTCCTTTAAGAGCTCTTACTTATAAAACTGCAACCCAAGATTTCGAGGGAGATCTTGATGTTGCAAAGTTCGAGTTGAGTGGAGATTTTGATTTTACCGACCCAAGAGAAGTAAAATCTAGGGCCAATCTAAAGTCCAGTATTAAGTTTTTTGTAGATATTTCGTATGACCAAGACATTATTCATACAAATGGAAAGAATTTTGTAAAGGTAAACGAATACAGCATTAGCGGCAGCGGTACAGACGAAGAGTCGTTGACACTAGCACAACAGGGCCCTAACAACTTAAAAGACAAATGGGTCGAGTTAAATAATGAGACCGAAGACATTGCTAATGCATTAGGTAACCCCGACGAAGTTATACAGTCGCTCAACACTGTTTTAGGAGAGATCGTTATGGGCAACTTCGACGATAATCAACGTCAAAACGCCAAAGAATTTTTGGATGAGAACCCAGTGTACACCTATTCGGGCGAACCCGAAGAGGTAGATCTTGGCGGCGTAGAGGCATTTAAATACAATGCCAGTATCAACCTTGCCAATCTTAAAGAGTATAACGAGCTAATAGCCAAACTAGTTAACGAAGAACTAGATGATTCACTGTTTGCAGATGAGTATAAGAACGTCCGACTTTGGCTTAGTCGCGAATCTGGCGATGTGCTTAAGGTCAAATTCTCTTCAAGCAACAACGGAACAGACTACAACGGGTCGGTCGAATATAGTAACCACAACGAGCCTGTTGATATTTCTGAACCGTCGGTGGTCTTGAGTCCAGAAGATGCAAAATCCATGCTTCTTGGTGGCGCTGCTCTGTCCGGGGGCGATGAAGCCGAGCAAACAGAAGATGATGGCGATGAAGATGGTGCCGATCAAGAGATTGAAACCGATGACACCATAAGAGAGACCAATTTGAATACCGTATTTGCTGCTTTAGAAATTTACTTTAACGAAAATGGTAAGTACCCAACTGTTGCCGAGATGGCACAAACCAGCTGGATTATAAGTAATCTTGAAAATGCTGCAGGAGACGGCTTTATCGCAAGCGAACAGGTAACCGACCCAGACGGTGGCCCAGGCTTTTACTATTTAACTACAACACCAGGTTGCGATAACCAAACTGTTGACTGTGTTTCATATGTGTTGTCGGCAGATTTAGATAGCGATGGTCGCGGCATAAGCGATGCCGATGGCAATAGTGCAGACCTAGTTAAAGAATCTCTTAACTAGCATAAACTGCAGTAATCACATTAAAGGTTGTGGTCGCTGCGTGTGGATTGCGCTACAATAAATATATGAAGTTTTTTACTAAAAGGCTTAAGAAAGCTATGTATTTTGGCGTTGCAGGATACCTTGGGTTTTGGGCCGACATGGTCTTGAGACGTTGGAGTCCAAGGACCATTGTTGTAACTGGCTCTGTTGGCAAAACTAGTCTTTTAAAAATGCTGGAATATCAGTTTGGCGCCAAGGCAAGAACGTCTGGCAAGAACAATTCTACATTTGGCATACCACTAGATATTCTTGGCCTTGAAGGCACAGCGGGTCGGCCGTGGCGATGGTTGACAATACTTTTACTAGCGCCATATAGGGCATTCACTGTTAATCATACTGCCAAATACTATCTTGCCGAAGCAGATGCATCTATGCCTGGTGAAGGTAAGTTCTTGGCCGGACTACTCAAGCCGTATATAACCATTTGGTCTAATTTAGGCAAGACTCATTCAGAAGACTTTGAGCCTTTAGTAAAAAGTGGAGCCTACTCCGATGTGGATAGTGCCATAGCTGCTGAGTTTGCGCAATTCGCTATGCACACCCAACGAGTAGTACTTACCGATGGCGACAACCCTAACTTAGCTGAGGCCATGACCGAGGAAGCGCCCAATATGAGGCGTCACAGCAACGAAGAGACTCTTAAACAGTACCGGGTGCACAAGGATCGCACGGCATTTCAAATGCATAGCGGCAATATTTACCGATTTTCTAGCCCGTTGCCATATGCACTGGGGTATCAGGTTGCGTTGATGGACAAACTGCTCAAGATGCTTCGCATAGAGCCAAAGTTGGATATGACAGATCAGGACTACCCGCCAGGGCGCAGCACCTATCTGCGTGGGATTAGCGACACCACAATTATCGATAGTAGCTACAATGCCAGTCTTAACAGCATGGAAACCGTCATAGATATGTTTGACGAAATAGTCGCTAGTAGAAAAATAATGGTTTTGGGAGATTTGCTCGAGCAAGGTTCTCAGTCTGCATCCGAGCACAGAAAACTTGCCAGAAAAGTTATGATGTTTGAGTCAAATTTGGTAGCAGTGGTGCTTGTTGGTGCTCATTGCAAAACACATGTAGAACCGATACTAAAAAAGACATTGAATGTGCCTGTCGTATCTTTTGAAAGTAGCAAGGGTGTCGCCAAATATATCGAAGGATTGCTTGTGGGCAAAGAGGCGATATTGTTTAAAGGTTCGCAGTCTATATACCTAGAGTTGGCTATCGAAGAATTGCTAGCAAATACTGCCGACGCCGCTAAGCTGCCAAGACGCAACAGTTTTTTTGAGCAAAAACGAAAAGCCCTGCTTAGCCGCACGGGCTTGAGTAGAGCTTAGTGCGGCTTACACCTACCATTACCATTATTTAAACCGTTAAGAAAGAGTATATGAAACCATATGAACCGTTAGCTATAGAGCCCAAGTGGCAAAAGATCTGGCAAGATACAAAGCTTTACGAGGCCAATCAGGACAAATCTAAGCGCACCATATATGCAACACCTATGCTGCCGTATCCGTCTGGCGCCGGTCTTCATGTTGGTCATGTTCGGAACTACTCAATATCTGACACCGTGGCCAGATTTTATAGGCAGCGCGGTTATAATGTGCTGTCTTGTATGGGCTGGGATTCATTTGGCTTGCCTGCCGAAAACTACGCCATCAAAACTGGTACGCCCCCTCAGCAGTCTACAGAAGCCAATATAGTGACATTTAAGAATCAGTTACAAAGATTGGGCATGAGCTACGACTGGAGTAGAGAGCTTAACACATCTGACCCGAACTACTATCGATGGACTCAATGGTTGTTTTTGCAGTTTTTTAAGCAGGGCCTTGCTTATACCGACGAGAGCTTGCAGTGGTGGTGCACCAAGTGCATGACGGTTCTCGCCAACGAACAAGTAGTAGATCAAAAGTGCTGGAGGCACGACGGAGACGACGACCCCTTGGTGGAAAAACGAAAGACCAAACAGTGGTTTCTAAAAATTACAGATTATGCCGATAAGTTACTTGAAGAGTTGGATGGCCTAGATTGGCCCAGCGGCATAAAAATGCAGCAAAAAAATTGGATTGGGCGTAGTTCTGGCGCAGAAATTGTCTTTGATGTTGAAGGTAGCGACCAGCAGCAGATCACCGTCTTTACAACACGACCAGATACAATTTTTGGAGCAACGTTCATAGTTTTAGCTCCAGAAAATGACATA
>CALFBO010000024.1 GCA_937951635.1 Candidatus Saccharimonadia bacterium | reverse complement strand
AACCGTAGTGGAGTGTACTAAAAGTACATGGAATGAGGATCTAAGCTTGGGAACGAAGAAAGTTCAAGACTGTAGTCCGGCTTCGCCGGCCGGAAGTCTTGGGCTTGTTCAGAGGGTTTGAATACATGCAACTGAAGGCCTGAGCATTTTTCGGAGCTTCTGACGAGGCGCCAAACTTAGAACCGTAGTGGAGTGTACTAAAAGTACATGGAATGAGGATCTAAGCTTGGGAACGAAGAAAGTTCAAGACTGTAGTCCGGCTTCGCCG
Organism: Candidatus Saccharimonadia bacterium; assembly: GCA_937951635.1. GTDB lineage: Bacteria > Patescibacteriota > Saccharimonadia > Saccharimonadales > CALFBO01 > CALFBO01. The sequence goes on along the minus strand of CALFBO010000024.1, from coordinate 9,171 downwards.
GCCGGAAGTCTTGGGCTTGTTCAGAGGGTTTGAAAAATGTTCAGGTAGGTATAATCTTGTAATCACCAATAAAATGTTTAAGTATCGCATCCGCATCAGTAGTAGTAATAACAGTCTGATACTTCTCCAAATACTTAGTAATATGTTGCCGTCTAGAACTGTCTAGTTCACTAAAAACATCGTCGAGTAACAGTATCGGTGTCTTACTGTGCGACTCTTCAAGAATGCCCAGCTCAATAAGCTTGCAGCCAAGAACAATTGTCCTATTTTCACCCCTAGAAGCAGTACTTAAGGCTGGCTGACCATTTAACTCAAACCAAACGTCGTCTCTGTGTGGCCCCACAGACGTAAACCCAACTCTTCTGTCTGTATCTATATTTTCTTGGAGGCTTTTTAAAGCTGCAGAAGCATAATCTTTTGATCCTACACTACATTTATATCCAACCTTTAACTTACTAGGTTTTCCGCTTAATCTAGAGTAGATTTGATTTGTTTTGGTGTTGATTTGTTCAATAAGTCTAAGTCTATTTTCTACGATATACGACCCCAAATCACTCAGCTTAAGATTCCACACAAACAGCTCGTCATGACTAACTGGTCTGTTCGCCTTCAAGAGTTTATTTCTCTGCGACAATACTCGTTTGTAGTCTCTTAAAAACTTCTGGTACATAGCTTCTGTTTGCACCAGTATTCCGTCTAGATATTCGCGTCGTTTTTCGGGTGAGCCATGGACCATTTTCATATGTTCGGGTTCGAACAGGGTTACCGGCTCTAGATGCCTCTTGTCTATTCTTCTAAACTCTTTGTCTTCCACCTTAAGCAACTTCTCGATTCTTGGCCCAACACTGCGCAGCTTAACGGCACGCTCGATGCCTTGATCGGTAACTCCTCGCACAGACGACCAGTCATTCCCCCAGGCAATAAGGTCACGGTCCTTAGCCCTAAAAGATGAACCGCTGCTCAGTGTAAGTATCGCCTCTAGCATATTGGTTTTACCGCTAGCATTTGGTCCAACAACAATATTCACGCCCGGCGAGAGTTCGACAACATATTCCCGGTAAGACCGGAAGTTATTTATGTAGAGAGATTTATAATGCATTTTACTTAAAGTATATCCTAAATGGGTTGCACGGCGTGCGGCTACCCACTAAGACTACGACCTTAAGGGCATAATAATGTGAGTATAGTTTTTATCTTTTGGGTTGTTTCCAGAAATGACACAAGGATTAATCTTTCCACTAAACCTAAAACTTATCTCGTCGGAATCAAACGCACCTAATGCATCCAACAAGTAACGAGAGTTCAAGGTGACATCGCCGCTACCCGTAACCTTTGCACCTGCACGAGATGTATTCTCACCAACTTGCGAAGCAATAGAAACAATACTAACCTCTTGAGACTCCTCAGAAACATGTAGAGTTATACTGCCCGCGCTCTCTCTGGCAAATAAACTGGATACTTTTGCTATGTTTATAAAATCTTCTTTTTTAACAGTAAAAGCCGTGTCACTATCGGCTGGAATAAGCTGGCGATAGTCGGGGTAATTACCATCAATCAATCTAGAAACTATCTGAACATTATCGTAGTTAAACTGGACCTGGCTTTCGTCAAAACTCATAAACAGGTCGTCTTCGGCCCCTCCAACCACCCTCAAAACTTCCTGAATAGTTGCAGCAGGGATGATTAAGCCGTAGTCTGTACTGCTTTGGCCAATGTAACCTTCGGCCAATCTGTAGCTATCGGTGGCGGCAACAACTATGCTGCCGTCTATGTTACGCACGTTCACTCCCGTAAGCACCTGTCTAGCTTCGTCGCTAGAAGCTGAAAATACCACTTTTTGCATAGTGTGCTTAAACTCGGTGCTGTCTATTTTGTCTTTGTTTGCTTCACTGCTTACTTCTGGCAAAGAGGGGAACTCGTCTGGCTGTGTACCGTTTACGGTCGACTTGTATTTTGAAGCCTGGATTATCAAGCTTGAACCTTCTTGGTATAAATCAATAGTTTCTTTGGGGAGTCCAGACACAAAGTCGCTCATTAGCTTTGCAGGTACTGTTATCGAACCTTCTTTTTCAACCCTACCCTTAAGTGTGGTTGTTATAGCTAACTCCAAGTTAGTTGCAGAAAGAGTTATTGAGTTCTTTCCTGCTCTTATTAAAACGTTTGAGAGTATAGGCAAAGTTCCTCTACTAGATGCTGTTCTCGATACTATTGACAGTGCTTTACTTAGATTTTCTTGAGTAACTTTAAGTTGCATAGTGGATATCTGCCTTATTTTTTATTTTAAACAAAGTAGTAGTACTAGTAGTGTCTGTGGATTTGTTTATAAACACCTTCATAAACAGGGATGGTGAGGGGTTTGCGGTCTGTGTAGAAACCGCCAATAATTTGTGCAAAAAACCAGATAGCTGTGTAGTGACGGGGGATAGTTTTGTGTCGACATTATGACGGTTTTGGGTGATCTGTAGCAACATGTCTATAAGTCTAACTGTTTTAGACAAACCTTCCAGAGCTTTTACACAACTTTTACTATCGCTATAATATAAAACTTGTTTACGCATAGAGTCGTTCTTTTATTTCGTTTACGTGTTGTCTTATCATTTGGTCAAACGACATACCTTTTTCAATTTTTTCTACAGAATGTATGGCAGTTGTGTGGTCTTTTCTTCCGAGCTCTCTTGCTACTTTAGGGAAGCTTAAGTGTAGCTCACTTCTAAGTAGGTACATTGCGATTTGTCGGGGCACAACTATGTCTTTGTCTCTTTTGGGTCCAACGATTTCTTCTATTTCTATTTGGAAGTGTCGGGCCGTTCTTTCAACTACTTGCTTAGGGGTTATGTGTTTTGGTCTGAGTCTGGCGCTACTAAGAAGGCTGGACGCTACTTTAATATCAGGCTGAAGGCCGCGCATTTCGCAAAGAGCAAGGAGTTGATTGAGTGATCCTTCTAGTTCGCGAATGTTGGTCTGCACGTGTGTAGCAAGATATTCTACGGTTTCACGGTCGAGCGTTGCCCCGCTGTTGCTTGCTTTGACTTCAAGGATTGCACAGCGTGTTTCGAAGTCTGGCGGTTGGACATCAACTATCATGCCCATTTCAAAACGAGAACGCAGTCTTTCTGTGAGTGTAGGTATCGATTTTGGGGGTTTGTCACTAGAAATGATTATTTGCTTGTTATTTTGGTGCAGGGTATTGAATGTATGGAAGAATTCCTCTTGAGTCTTTTCTTTGTCGGCAATAAATTGCATGTCGTCTATTATCAGCACATCGGCTTTGCGATACTTGTCGGAAAAGCCCTTTTTCTTGTAACGAATAGAGTCTAGAAACTCGTTCACAAATTGCTCACTAGATATATAGACAACGCGCGAACTAGAGTCGTTTGCAATAATCCCGTTTCCAACCGCTTGAATTAAGTGGGTTTTGCCTAGACCAACACCGCCGTATATGAACAGGGGGTTATATTTTGTGCCTGGGCTTTGCGCTATGGCTTGGCAGGCAGCATATGCCAGATCGTTACTCGACCCAACAATGAAATCCTTGAAACTATACTTACTGTTTAGGCCCAATTTTGTAGTTTTACTTGGGCTTTTAGAGTCTGTACTGCTGGGAGCTGGGGCTCCTGCGAGACTATCCATATCTATAGACTTGCTGGACCGGGCCCGTTTTTTGGTGATTATTGAATGGATCTTAAATTCTATTTTTGTATCGTTGTTACCACTATTCTTTAAAGCCTCTTGGATTAGGTCTTTGTACTTAACGTCCAGCTGTTGCTTCGCAAAAATGTTGGGCACACCTATTACTAGCTCATTGGCCCCAGTGCTTAAAGGCACTGTGTTTTTAAACCAGGTAGCATAACTAGCCCGCGAGACATTTAATTCGATTTCGCCCAATACAGATTGCCAAACAGAATCTTCCATAACCCTCCAATAATTCCTCAGTGCTTGCTGTGTATAAATATACACAAGGTAACCACTTTTCCACAAACAGAAGCGCTATAAACAACCAAATAATCCGAGTTTGCTTAGTTATACACAATGGTGACTCACCCCAGTGAAATCTGTGGACAAGCTGCTAATAACCTGCTATTATTTGATGTCATAAACACGACAGCATTTTTGCCAAGCGTTTGTGCTTGTTGATAAAACTAGACTATAAGGTTAGTTTAGTGTAAGAGTGAGCACCAGCAGTAAGAGGTTCGGGGTTTGCAAGATGGTTGCAACCTGCAGTAAGCTTACTAATAAAATTATTAAAGAAAAGTGAATACTTAAAATGCCAAAACGAACTTATCAGCCAAAGGTTAGACATCGCAAAAGGGTCCACGGCTTTCGAAAAAGAATGTCGAGTGCAGCCGGCAGGGCTGTTGTAAAAGCCAGACGCCTAAAAGGAAGAAAAAGAGTAACTCATTAATAGAAGTTAATGAGGTTACAATTTACAGCCTGCTCGTGTTAGGTTAGTTTTATGATATCCAAACATAATAGGTTTAACAGACGCAACCACGTCAGATATGTATATAGAAAAGGCCAATTTATAAGGTCTAAATACTGGTCGCTAAACTACATCTCAAAGCCTGTAGACAAGAGCTATAAACTGGCAGTTGTTGTTAGTAAAAAAGTATCAAAGCGGGCAGTAGTTAGAAATCGCATTCGTAGAAGATTATTCGAATCTGTCAGGCAGTCTCATCAAGTGATTCCGCCAGGAGTGGAAGTTATTATAACCGTGTACGATGAGTCTGTGGCCAACATGCCGCAGGCAGAACTAGACAAGCTTCTAGGCGTTAGCGTCGACAGGATTAGACTGCAATAAAGATAATTTGGTAGTGGGTGTGTGGCAGCTAGGGTTTGTTGAAGAGTGCTTAGTTTTGTTTTACTCGGCTATAGGTAACAAGCAAGTATTTTACATGGTATGATAGGGCCTATAGATATGTTCGAGACTTATATAGTAAGACCAATATTCAATTTGCTGTTGTTTCTTTATGAAACACTAGGCGACTTTGGCTTGGCGATTATTGCCTTTACGATAATTACCAGGTTGGCTTTTTGGCCTCTGTTAAAAAGACAACTCCACCAAAGCAAGCTAATGCGCAAAATGCAGCCCGAAATAAAAGAAATTAGAGCCCGCAACAAAGGCGACAAACCCAGCGAGTCAGCAGAAATGATGGCTCTTTACAAAAAACACGGTGTAAGTCCATTCAGCTCGTTCGGTTTATTGCTGATTCAGCTGCCTGTATTCTTTGGTCTATTTGCAGCATTACGGGCGCTTATAGATAACCCCGACAGGATTCTTCGATTGCCTTACGACCCCATAAGAACAAAAGAGGCTACATCTGGCATGATTTCAGACATAGTTTCCAAAACAGACGCTGCCATAAATAGTTTGAGCGACCTAAATCTTAAACAGAGCCTGCTAGACAAGCTTGGAACTCCAGTTAACGTAGACTCTCTTGTTGGCCTGCCAAAAGAAGAGCTAAGTAGCCTTTTTGCAGACCAGCTGATTCGACACACTGCAAATAGCGATGGTTCTGTGGTTAACGGTTTGGTTCCTTCAGGCTTTAACGGTGTAAGCGAGGCACTAGTGACCGGACCTTTCTTTGAACAAAAGTTATTTGGGGTTATTGACCTCTCTGGTTCGGCAGTGGGTGAAAACGGGCTGTACATTCCGGTGTTGATGATTGCATTGTTGGCGGGCGTGTTTCAGTACTTCCAAACTAAGCAACTTACAGCGACTAATAAAAAATCTAAATCAATTAGAGAACTAATCAGAGAGAGTGGCGACACAGGCAAGGAGCCCGATACAGCAGAAATTAATGCTGCAGTAGGTGGCAGCATGTCATACATATTCCCGCCACTCATTGCTTTTATATCTGCAACCTCTCCTGCAGGACTAGCCTTGTATTTTGCGACCAGTGGTTTAACTGGGTTGATCCAGCAGCGCACAGTGCTGAGCCAAGATGTAGAAGAGATGCAGCTTGTGGCCGATGTTGTAGAGCAGGAAAATAAACCCACATCTAGCAAGAAAAAGAAAAAAGCCACAAAAAACAGGCCAGCCAAGAAAAGCAATAAAAAGAATAGGTAGGCTATGAATCAAGAAAAAGAAGAATCGATACGCTATGCAAAAAAGTATGTCGAGGATTTGTTGTCGTTTTTTGGTTTAAACACCGATGTCTATGCGACTAGCGAGGAAGATGTAATAGAGTTGTCGGTACCTTCAACCAGTCTCAACGGGTTTTTAATCGGCCAAAGGGGCGAGACTTTGCGTTCTATCCAGTACCTAGTGAGCAACTCGTTAAGAAACAAAAACTATGAACTCAATCGTGTTAATGTCGACATTGCCGACTACAAAAAACAGCGCCACGAAAGACTAGCCGAGCAAGTAAAAAAATGGATTAGTGAAGTGAAAGAGTCCGACAACCCAAAGCGCCTAGAGCCAATGTCTGCCGCAGACAGGCGCATAGTGCACAAGGTTGTTGGCGAAGAGAGTGAGCTGTCTACAATGTCGGAGGGTGAAGGACGAGACAGGCACGTGGTCATCGTGCCTACAGTAGCTGCAGAATAGATCACAAATACAGAACGCAAAAAGAACAAACTGAGCTCCTAGCCTATAGTTTTACCATTTTTAGCCATAGCGCTACTTGCGGCCGACACAACCAGTCCAATAATCATCCATAGTGGGAATGAGTTGTAGTTGGAATAGAATAACCACTGAATTAATAGTGCCAACAAAATGTAGCTTAAGTATTCAAAAGCCGTGTCCAAGTTGCGTAAATAGTCGCGCCAAAAAATAATCGAGGCTGCAATAATTAAAGCTAGCCCAACAACCCCTGTTTCAACCAACACTTCTAGTGGTTGATTGTTTACAATGGAACTATCGGCGTATTTATTTGTAAAAAGCCTCCCAGCTTCTTCGCCAAATCTATTTTTTCCTACGCCGAGCAGAATGTTTTTGGGTGTGTCGCTAAACACCGTCAAGGCATCTTTGCTGGTTTCTATTCTGTCTATAGTTGAGCCTTCAACCACCCCTTCAGTGTCAAGGGCGCTATGGTCATAGGTTGCTGGGCTCTGTGTTGTTGGTGTTGCAGTTTCTTTATGGAGTGTGTTGGTTGCCCCGGCACTATTAAACACACCCATTGTTGCGTGGTCTAAATACCGTAAAGCTCCACTTATCGCAGAGTCGTTGCTGTTGGCTGCTGTACTTGCGCCAACCAGCAGCAGGCAAGCCAGTAGTGCTGCGCTTGCAGTGGTGGCTAGTTTCTTAAACGAAACTTTCTTTTTAATAGCCATGGCAATCATGGCTATGGCAAGGGCTATGAACGCACCTCTTGCCAGTGTTAGTGCCAGTGCTGTAAGCACAACCAGCAATCCTAGTTGCGCCCGATTGGATTTTTGTTTTTTCATGGACCACACCATGAAGATTGCTGGTGGCAACAACCAATTTGCAAAATATAGAGGCTCCAGAGACAGGCCATGGACTCTAGGAAAACTAAACACCCCTATGCTAGAAGAAGCCAAAACGGGGGAGTAGCTAGAAAATGCCGCTAGTAAAAACTGAACAATACCCACCGTAGACACAATAACCGCAGCCCAGGACCAAACCTCCATTACTTTGGTGACCGACAGTTTGGATGTGTTCCAGGCGCCGAGGGTCAGCGAAACAGCAGCCAACGAGTACACTGCGTTTAGAAGAATTGGCCCTGGGTGCATGGTCGACACCAAAGAGTTGGCGGTGGCAAAGATAAACCAGCCAGCCAGCAGTTTCCAGGCAGGACTTGTGTTGCTCCATTTGTTTGTAGGCAGGCCTTTTACTAAAAGCTTAAATGTGGTTAATCCGCCAACGACGAGCACAACAAACATGGCAGGCTCTAGGCTGATAGGACGGCTAAAGACAGTAAACTCAAAGCTCGGCCAACCCGTAGCCGACAAAAGAATAAAAAACACAGCGAGTGGTAGCGAGTGGAGCCTAGTCATTATGGTTGCTTTCGGCGCATTTAATAAGCTCGTTTGCTGTTTGCTCGGCAGTTTTAGACCAAGAAAAGTTTTGTAATTGCTGCCTCCCTAGCTTTAAGTGTTTGCTCCTAAAGCTCGGGTTGTTTGCGAGGCGAATCACCTTTTCTTGCATATCCTTAATATTTTTGGCATAGATTGCTGCGTCGGCCCCAACTTCTCGCAATGAAGAATTATCATAGGTTATTACTGCTGTACTATTTGCAAATGCGTCGAGTACGGGCAAACCAAACCCTTCATAGACACTTGGTAATACGAGCGCTAGAGAGTTTTTGATTAAGTAGTTTTTTTCTGGTTCGTCTAGGTAACCAAGAGTCACCAAGCTACCTTGTTGGTTGCCTTCTTTTATCGCTGCCGCCAAGCTTGGTCGTTTTACATATTCAAAATCTCGACCAGCCAATACAAGCTTGATGTTGGTAGATTTATGGATGTTGCTCGAAATTTTAATTAGACCTTCTAGGTCTCTGCGAGTGTCGGTGCCACCAATGTATATGATGTAGTTGTTTTTGGTGATGTCGGCAGGTAAGTCCTTGGGCCGTAGGTATTTGTGGGGTGGTTTACTTGCAAGCGGGGTGACAACAATCTTGTTGTTTTCTACACCAAGCCTATCTGACAGGTCCTGTTTGGTATGTTCGGAGTTTGTTAGTATTTTTTGAGCTGTGGGTATGGATTCTAGACTTTGCAAATATGCTCGTTTTTGGAGTTTTGATCTAGCTGCAAGCACCCAGCTTAGTGGTGAGATGCCAGCCTTTTTATTAAAGAACTCACGCTCGAACACAAGCGGTATTAAGTCGTGACAGAAGGTCACGCTGGGCACATATTTTGGAATTCCCAGCTCGGCATATGGTTGAAAGAAAAGGTCTTGTTCGTCGATTTTTGGAAGGCTTTTGGTAGACCTAAGTTCTTGGGGGGATATACCGCTTAATAGTTTTTGTATGCTTTTAGACAAGCTCCTTGTCGCTGGCTGGTCAACAAAAACGACCTTGACGGCTTTTGTATCGATAAAGTCAAGTTTGGTGCCAGTGTATGCATAGAGAGTTACGAGGCTATCTTTTTGCAAATGAGCGAGTAGCTCAGGCAGCACCGATCGAATATAAACACCAATGCCTCGAAACCCACTCGGGCCACCAAGAGCGCGCAGGTCTATGGCAATACGTAGCTTGTTACTTGAGTTTGCGT
>CALFBO010000023.1 GCA_937951635.1 Candidatus Saccharimonadia bacterium | reverse complement strand
GTAATAGATATCGATGGACATAACATCGAAGCAATTATTGACGCCTGTTCCATGGCTAGGGCCATTGTCGAGAAGCCCGTGGCAATACTGGCGCACACCATTCCTGGTAAGGGGGTGGATTTTATGGAGTTTGATTTTCATTGGCATGGGGTAGCACCAAAGACAGACGAAGCCCAAAAAGCCCTCCATAAATTAAGAACATTGGATGGAAAGATAAAAGGAGAGCACGAATAATGGCTGCCGGATTATACCTTGTAGAAAATCTCACAGGATCAAAAGTAGAATCAGAACCTACTAGAAATGGTTTTGGTCGTGGCTTAGTCGAGGCTGGCCGTAGAAATGACCAAGTTGTTGCCCTTTGCGCCGATCTTGCTGATTCCACCAGGATGCAGGCCTTCAAGGAAGTTTTCCCAGAGCGTTTTGTGGAGATTGGTGTCGCAGAGCAAAACTTAGTTACTGTGGGTTCGGGCATGGCCGCCATGGGTAAGCTACCTTTCGTGTCTTCTTACGCCGCCTTTAACCCAGGGCGCAACTGGGAACAGATTCGAACCACAATCTGCCTTAATAATGTCCCGGTAAAAATTATTGGATCGCACGCAGGAATATCCGTGGGGCCCGATGGGGCTACCCACCAAATGCTCGAAGATATCGCCATGATGCGCGTGCTACCAAATATGGTGGTCGTAGCACCGGGCGATGCAATCGAGGCCGAAAAGGCTACACTGGCTCTGGCAGAGGACGATAGGCCTGCCTATATGCGTTTGGCCAGAGAAGCCACTCCAGTTTTTACAAGTTCTAAAACCCCGTTTAGTTTGGCTAGAGCATTTGTTTTGAGCCCGGGTAAAGATTTAACCATAGTATCTACCGGCACAATGACTTTCCAGGCGCTCTTGGCGGCAGAGCGACTATATAAGGACGGCATCGACGCCGAGGTGATACATGTTCCAGTCATTAAGCCGCTAGATGCCATCACTATTAACGAAAGCGTAGTTAAAACTGGCGCAGTAATAACCATAGAAGAAGCCCAAATTACGGGGGGGCTTGGTGGTGCTGTTGCAGAACTGCTAGCCGAAAACAACCCTGCTCCGCTGCGCAGAATGGGTATTCGAGATCGTTTTGGTGAATCTGGTACGCCAAGTGAGCTCATGGACCTGTTTAAGTTAAATGCCAAGGACATCCAGAGTACCGCGCATAAATTAATGAAAGAAATAGGCCGACAATAAAATTAAGTGTAGATAAAAAGATAGGTGGGATACATGTCACTAACGATAGCTGAAATACGAAACAGTACCGCAAACGCCAGAAGGCTTATGGAGAGAGCCAAGCAAGATCGTTTTGCAGTTGGTGCGTTCAACATAGATAACCAGGAGACTCTAATTGCCATATGCCGTGCTGCACAAGCCAAACAATCCCCGGTAATGGTAGAGGTTAGCAATGGCGAGGTTCAAGCAGTAGGTATCGACAATATTCGCGATATGGTGGACAACTACAAAGTAGAGTATGGCTTAGAGATGTTTATAAATCTCGATCATTCGCCCAGCGTGGAAGCTGCCAAGCGCGGTATTGATGCAGGGTTTGAGTTTATTCACATAGACATATCGCAGGCACGTAAAGATGCATCTTATGACGAAATCGTTGACGAAACTAGGCAGGTGGTGGAGTACGCAAAATTTACTGGGGCCTTGGTTGAGTCCGAACCTCATTATTTTGGTGGAAGCTCCAATATGCATGACGAAGCGATCGATTATGAAGAGATTCGAAAGACATTTTCTACTCCCGAGGGTGCACGAGAATTCGTAGACACCACAGGTATTGATACTTTTGCAGCTGCAATTGGTAACTTGCACGGTAAGTATCCAGTTCCAAAACAGTTAGATATAGATTTACTTCGAAGAATTCGCGAAGCGATAAGTTGCAATATTAGCTTGCACGGCGGCAGCGGAACCCCTGGTCACTTTTTTGAAGAAGCAGCTAAAGTTGGTGTAGAAAAAGTTAATATCAATTCCGACATGCGAATAGCGTTTAGGACCACTCTAGAGAAAGTTTTAAAAGAAAATCCAGACCAATATGCGGTAATGAAACTGATGCCCGAAGTGTTCCAGGCCGTCCAACAGGTGGTTGAAGAAAAGATCGACACCTTTGGTAGTGCTGGGAAGGCCCAGGTATGAGCCAGCAGTCCGATACTATTTCTATGACTAGTGTTGGTGGTGCAGTGCAAGATGTTTTGCTTGGGGGCAAGGTATTCACGCCTCAAAATGAAAACGGTGAGTTAGTAGAAGAATTTAAGCTCGGTGGCAAATACGAAGTAGACGAAGTCACTTTTAGCACAGGTGGCGGTGCAACCAATGGCGCAGTGACGTTTGCTCGTCAAGGACTGCGGTCTGTATTCATGGGCAAGATTGGGCACGATCCCGCAGGACAGGCCGTAGTAACAGACTTAAAACAAGAAAAAGTTGACGTATCGGGATTGGTGTATTCAAAAAAATTTCAAACCGGCTACTCTTCAATATTAATTTCGCCTACTGGTGAAAGAGTAGTTTTGGTTTATAGGGGTGCATCTACCCACTACCGTAAAGAAAACTTTGATGTATCAAAATTAAATTCGGATTGGCTTTTTGTAACAAGCATGGCGGGTTCCATGGATGTGATTGAGCATCTTGTTAGCGCTGCCAAATCAAAGCACATGAAAGTTGCTCTTATACCGGGGTCGGGAGAACTCAAGCAAACCGATTGGCTTAAGAAAATTGCTGCGGGTGTGGATGTATTTTCTGCCAATAAAGAAGAAACTCAAACCCTGGTCGGTGGCGATAGCCTCGAGGAGCTAGCTATTAATATGTCGCGTCTATCTGGTGGTGTAGCAGTAGTCACCGATGGCCCAAATGGTGTAGCAACGTCTGATGGCCAAAGGGTGTGCAGGGCAGGCATGTATGAAGATGTGCCGGTTATAGATAGACTTGGAGCTGGCGATGCTTTTGCCTCGGGCTTTGTAGCGGCAATAGCTAAGGGCGGGTCAATGGAAGACGCCATAATTTTGGGGTCTGCAAACTCAACATCGGTAGTGCAATTTGTAGGTGCAAAAAAAGGCATATTGCATGCAAGTACCGAGTTGCATGGCATGGATATTAGCACCCGCGACGTATAGCTGCAGTCTCCCGTAAAACAAACCCAACACTTTTTGAAGGCGCCTACAGGTCGTAACTGGTCTTTGCCTCTTCGTCATAATATGCGAATATGTTTGTCGTCAGATACCACCCATAATGCCTGTAATCCAGCGCTCAACAACAGACAGGTTTTTGGCTATAGCTGCAACAATCGTTGTTCCTGCGAAGGCAGGAATGGTATGTTGTAGAGTGATGTCAAAAGGTTCGTCTGGGTCAACCGCATCCGCTGTAACCGCCACCACGTTCGCTATTAAGGAGGAGGTGACTCCTCCCCCTTAGACTTCGCTTATGCTTCGTGATCCCCCTCCCAGCCTTCGGCAGATGGGACGCCAACCCTTAAGAGCATAGCTCTAGAGGGTGTCGGGATCTCTCTTTTATTGGTTGTTTGGGTGGTTAAGTGGTTATGGTCAGATCTGGGCGCAAGCACAAGCTTTGTGGTAAAATAATACTAAGTAATTTCAAACAAAAAGGAAATAGATGTCAAAACTACTCGTAGATCTACTCAAGGCAAAAGACCCGCTGTTTACGCAGGCTCTCGATCAGCTCGAAAAAGCTAGCGGCAAAAAAGCTGTGGATGTAAAACTTACTGCCGATATTGTCGAAACATTTAATGATCGTGTTAAGCAGCTTGGCTTAGATCCTGTTGACAGCACAGGTGAAGAAATCTATGCCGCACTACTCAATAAAGCTAAAGAGCATGATGAGCACCTGGCTAAGCAAATAGGCGGCCAAAACATTTACAACGTTGACGAAATGGTGCCGTTAGCGATAGACACTGTCAACAAAACCAAAATGCCACGTGACTGCTGGGTTTTAAAAGATGAGGTTGCAAAGAATTTCTTGCGACAAACCCCACCGGCAAGCATTATGCAACGACTTGGCTACGAGTCAGTTGATGAAATGCTAGAGAAAGAAAATCTCTATGAAATTTACGGTGCACTAAGGTTTGCTGAGTCAGAAGACTGGCTTAACGAATTTAACGAAAATTATGCAAAGATAACACCTGGCGACTTCGAGACTAGAGAGATCAAAATCGTAGTGATGCCTAAGGACCGATGGGGTGATATTGCCGAACATTTCGTCAAAAAGAAGCGTCACTTTAACACTCACCTCAAAGAGCTTGGCGTAGTTTTAGTTTTGCCATCTCCAATTAGCGAGATGCCCGGCGTAACAACCAAAGTCTTGAGCCTGATATACCACTACTTTAATGAAATAAGGCTTTACTCTGCGTTCTTTAAGTTAAAGCAAAAATCAAACAACTTCGGACAGATAATTGTAGACACTTTAATCGCAGACACATCAGATGTGCCTCTAATGGCCGGACAAACAATACATTGGCGGGTCATACAACGCTACTATGGCCGTCTCAAAGACGAATATCATCCTGAGCAATTTGAGCCCCACGTACAGCCTGAAGACCTGCATTGGAGGCATGCTGAAGAAGTTTTATATGCAGTAGATCCTGAACTAAAGTTTTGGAGTAATTTAGATTACGTTGGAAAAATGTATGATGGCAAACCCCTAACAATGAACCTATGGGACGTGTTATTTAGTTTTGCCAACGGCATCAGCTACGCAGACAGATACATATACCATTTTAGAGAGTCTCTCTGGAACGAGGTTTTCATCAGGTACATGGGTCAAAAGACGCTTGAAGAGCAGGTGCTTCAGCAGCTTGATAATGACTCCATTGAACCCGAGAATTTGGGCTAGTCATGGCTAATGCTAAGCCGATAACCCGCTACCAACTCTGTGTCTCCGGCGCCGCTCATGGCAAGAGCGTCAAGGAAGGGCGCAGTCTAGCGGTGGGAGCCGGCAGGGCTATTGCTGAGCAGGGACACATGCTTTTAACTGGGGCGACTGTTGGCTTGCCAAATTATGCAGCAGCAGGCGCTAAGGTTGCGGGCGGAGTATCGGTGGGTTTTTCGCCAGCAGCAACCAAGCTTGGTCACGTAAAGAAGTATCGCCTGCCAACTGGCTGCTATGACACTATTTTGTACACGGGGCTTCACTATGTGGGCAGGGACACCTTGCTGATAGCGTCGTCCGATGCCGTAGTTAGTGTCGGTGGCAGGCTAGGTACTTTGCATGAATTTACAATCGCCATGGAGATGAATAAGCCTATTGGATTTTTGCAGGGTGCAGGGGGGATAAGCACCGAAATCAAAGATATTTTAAAAGCAGCAGGCATAAAAGACGACGCCGACGTAGTTTTTGACACCAACCCTGATAGTTTGGTCAAGAAATTAACCAGTCTTTTGGATGAGCGCTACAAAGACATTATAGATATTTACAGTGTTGATCAGCCTTGCGTAGCTTGCGCTGGCGGTGTTGATTCTTGCGAGGTTTATGATCATTCTGCAACGTCGGCAAGTTAAAATCGCTGAATTTTGATTGACGAATAAGCCGATAAAAATGTATAGCTCATTTTGGAATGACTATGTGCGAGGTCTGAATATTGAATTTATAAATTACATCTGCTAGTGTTATTGGTGTTAGAGTATCGCATATATCCGAGCACTCTAAGACGCCGTGATGTCAGGTGCATTGTCTGAGTTGACCGAGAGTTAGATAATGTTTTTGACAAGACCAGAGCAGATTGTTCTGAGGCCGGTTGCTATGTAGTTTATAGTAGCTTCGAGGTTCGAATCCTCGCACGGACACCATGGCCAACAAGCTTGGCCAAGTAAGAGCTTAATGTAGGATTGTCTGGAGGTTAATTCGTCTGGACGTTTTAAGCAACTGGAGTTAAATCTTCAGTCATGTGTGTGCAACTACGGAGCGCAGGCACGCCACGCCCTACACGTGGGCCTGTGCTCCACCTATCTTACAGAGCTTAGTGGGATCTCGATGTAGCATATTCCTGCTCCTCGACTCGAGATTAGCAAATAGTGTTCGGGCGAGCACTAAAGGAGCGCAAGATCAGTATCTACACCCACTGTAGAACTTGCGCTCCGACCTTCAATTTTTGTAGTTAATGATTAAGTCTAGACTAGAGAATGGTCTAGGCTTTAGTTTAGCCCATTTTGGCTTTTACTTTTTGGATGGTGTCGCGTATTTCGGCGGCCTCCTCAAAGCGGAGCTCTTTGGAAGCTTTATTCATTTGTTCGTTAAGGTCTATTAGCACGTGCTTGAGGTCTTCTTTGGGGATTTTATTCAGTTCTAGTTTGTCTTGCTGTTCGACTTCTTCTTTAGATAAGCGGTCTTCTACTGCCTTATCCACTCCGGTTGGTGTAATGCCGTGTTGTTTATTGTATTTATCTTGGAGCTTGCGCCTGCGGTTTGTTTCGTCGATAGTGCGTTTCATAGAGCCGGTAATTTTGTCGGCGTACATGATTACCCGTCCTTCGACATGGCGAGCAGCTCGACCTACGGTTTGAATTAATGCTTGTTCAGACCTTAAAAAACCTTCTTTGTCGGCGTCCAATATTGCAACTAGGCTCACTTCTGGCAAGTCTAGGCCTTCGCGTAGAAGGTTGATTCCCACAACGACGTCGTACACCCCGAGGCGTAGATCCCTTAAGATGTCTGTCCTCTCCATTGTGTCGACATCGGAATGAAGATAAGTTACTTTTATGCCCAGCTCTTCCAGATATTCAGTAAGGTCTTCAGACATTCTTTTAGTAAGGGTAGTAATTAGCGCCCGCTGCGACTTGGCTATGGTGGATTTGATTTCTTCAAGCAAATTGTCTATCTGCTTATTAGTCGGTCGAACTTCGATGGGTGGGTCGAGCAATCCTGTGGGGCGAATCACCTGCTGCACAGGTTCGGGGCTGCGTTCTAATTCGTACTTACCAGGTGTCGCAGAAACATAAACCACTTGGTTGACGTGTTTTTCAAACTCGTTGAAGGTGAGCGGTCGGTTGTCTAGGGCGCTTGGTAGGCGAAAGCCGTGCTCAACCAAGACTTCTTTGCGAGCCCGGTCGCCTTTATACATGCCGCCAATTTGGGGGATGGTCATGTGGGATTCATCGATGAACATTAGATAATCATCGGGGAAGTAGTCCATGAGTGTAGCCGGCTGCTCGCCGGCCTCTCGGTCGGTTAGGTACCGCGAATAGTTTTCGATGCCTTTTACAAAACCAGTTTCTTCAAGCATCTCTAGGTCGAATTTAGTTCTTTGGCCTAGCCGTTGTGCCTCTAGTAGCATGTTGTGCTTCTTGAGATATTCAAGACGATCACCCAATTCTTCTTGAATTTTTTGGATTGCTATCTTCAACTTTTCTTGAGGCGTAACATAGTGAGAGCTAGGGTATATTGCGAGCTCGTTTAGGTCGCCCAGCACTTCGCCAGTTAGAGAGTTTATTGACGTTATGCGCTCAATCTCTTCGCCAAAGAATTCTATGCGATAGGCATTTTCGTCGCCAGCCGGGTATACGTCAAGTACATCTCCACGTACACGGAAAGTCCCACGGTCAAAATCAAAGTCATTACGAGAATATTGCATGTCGGTTAAGTGGCGAATAAGCTTGTCGCGCTTGCGCATTTCGCCCTTGGTTACAGTGACCGACATGCTTTGATAGCTGGCTACCGAGCCAATGCCGTATATACAGCTCACAGAAGCCACAATTATTACGTCCTTGCGAGTTAGTAGTGATTTGGTTGCTGCATGCCTGAACCGATCTATTTCTTCGTTAATTTTTGAATCTTTTTCTATGTAGGTGTCACTTCTGGCAACATATGCTTCGGGTTGGTAGTAGTCGAAGTAACTTACGAAATAGTGAACTGCGTTGTTTGGAAAGAACTTATTGAATTCGGCATACAGCTGAGCAGCCAGTGTTTTGTTATGGGACATTATTAAAGTTGGTCTTTGTTGTTGTTGAATGAGGTTGGCCATGGTAAAAGTTTTGCCCGAACCGGTTACTCCCAACAGAGTCTGTTCGTTGAGTCCATCGTTAAGTCCTTTATTTAGAGCTTTAATGGCTGTCGGTTGGTCGCCGGCGGGTTTGTAGTTGGTGTTTAATTTAAATTTGGCCATTGCAAGTATTAAGTATATAGGAATTTGTTGCTTTCTGGCCAAATACTTTGACTGTAGCGATACTTAAATGCGACAGCAATGCCGATAAAAAACATCTTGTATTTTGTACGATAGGGTCATCTCAACCTCGGCCAGCGCTCCCAAAGTAACAGCTGTCCTTGAGCCTGTCTTTCTGGCTGCATCATTGCAACCAGAAAAACGAAGTTCAAGCCTCATTTGCTGCTCCAGAATCTGGAAATGTTGCAGACAGGCCAGCCTGGATTGTGTATAATCAAAAATAATTTATGACAAAAATAACTAAAGAAGAGGTCAAGAAATTGGCCGCTCTAGCCAAGTTGGAATTATCTAATGACGAAGTTGTGAAATTTCAGGCAGAGATTGATTCTATGCTGCAGCATTTTAAAGACCTCGACGCTGTGAATACCGAGGGCGTAAACCCAACAAGTCAAGTAACGGGTCTTACAAACGTGCACAGACCCGACTTGCCTCAACCTTCGGCTGTAGAGCCCGAGGAGTTGGTTAAGTTGGCTCCAAAATCAAAAGCTGGATATTTGCAAGTTCCAAGGGTGCTCGATCAGTAATGGGTCCTCTATTGCAACAGATAGCAGCCCTCAAATCGGGTGAAGTTACATCGCATGAACTTGTTGAGCAGTGTTTTGAAGTCATCGAAGCAAAATCTGATTATAATGCCATAATTTCGACGCGGCCCCAGGCACTAGAAGAAGCAAGACTCTCGGACTCTTCGCGATCTGCCCCTAAAACAACAAGACGGCTCGAGGGAGTTCCGTTCATAGTTAAAGATAACCTGCTGACGACTGGTGACGAGATGACATCTGGAAGTAATATGTTGCGTGGTTTTGTATCGCCATACACTGCTACGGCCGTACAGCGATTGCTTGACGAGGGTGCAATTTTGGTTGCTAAATCCAACATGGATAGCTTTGGTTTTGGTTCATCTACCGAAAACAGTGACTTTGGGCCCACCAAAAACCCAATAGACCCCAGTTTGGTTCCTGGGGGGTCATCGGGCGGATCCGCTGCAGCAGTCGCTTTGGATATGACGACCTTTGCCATCGGCACCGATACAGCCGGATCTATAAGGCAACCCGCAGCCTTTACAGGTACTGTAGGCTACAAACCTACTTATGGCTTAGTGTCTCGTTACGGAATGACTTCCATGGCCTCATCTACAGACACCGTAGGTGTAATTGCCAGGTCAACAGCCGACGCCGCATTGGTTATGGATATTATGGCGGGCAAGGATGTCAACGACAGTACAACCATAGACTTGAACGAAGAGCTAACTAGCCTTAAAGGGGCAGATCTTAGCACCGCCAAGGTTGGCGTAATAACAGATTGGCTCACTGAAGGTGTGGACCCTGCTATTGTTGAAACGGTCGAGTCTGCAGTTGAAGCTTTAAAGAGTCAAGGGGTGGAAATCGTTGAGGTATCTGTGCCCGAGCTCAAATACGCGCTGTCAGTTTATTACATAATCATGCCTGCCGAAGTTAGCTCGAACCTTAGTCGTTACGACGGAGTTCGGTATCGGCACACCGCGCAATCTAGCTCTGATCTAGACAGTTTATATTTAAAGTCACGAACAGAAGGTTTTAACGAGGAAGCCAAGCGTAGAATTATATTGGGAACACACGTTTTAAGTAGTGGCTATTACGATGCTTACTATAAAAAGGCACAGCAAGTTCGTACTTTGCTTATAAACGCAATGGACAAGGCTCTGTCGGATGTTGATTTTCTTTTGGGTCCAACCACTCCTACGTTACCGTTCAAAATTGGTGAAAAAACCGCCGACCCCATGCAAATGTACTTAAGCGATATTATGACCGCACCTAGTAGCCTTTGTGGGTTGCCGACAATTTGCCTGCCCATTGCGGGCAGTGATCAGAAGCTGCCAGTGGGCATGCAGTTGCTCGCAGGGCGCAGACAAGACTCCCAGCTTCTGAACTTTGCTAACACTATAGAGGTTGTATTGGAGAAGAACAAATGATGCCGGCTATTGTATTGGTGGCAGTTTTGGCCATAGGTGTGTTAATTGGCATAACTATTCTTCATAAGCATACTTCGGGTTTAGATCTAGAATTCTTTAAAACCAGCTGGCAGAACATTGAACGACTTTCCGGCAACAAAGACACATGGGTGCAGGCAATTGTCGACGCCGATAAGTTGCTCGACGAAGCGCTGAAGGGTCAAAAGTATGTCGGCAATACTCTCGCCGACAGAATGGTGAGCGCAGGAAGGGCATTTTCCAATTCGAACAACGTATGGACTGCCCATAAGATTCGCAATAAGGTAGTACATGAATCAAAATTTAAACTAACCAAGCGCCACGTAACAGGTTCCATGAAGGGCTATAAGCAAGCCCTTAAGGATTTGGGGGCTCTATGATTAGTAAAGAGATTATGGATGCCTACGAGACTACTATTGGCATTGAGTGTCACGTACAGCTAGCAACTGCAAGTAAGCTGTTTGCGTCGGACGACAACGAAGCAAAAGACGCCAAGCCCAACAGCCTCATTTCTCCGATCACCTATGGCCTGCCTGGAGTTTTGCCAATTTTGAATAAAGAGGCAGTTACTTTGGCGGTTAGGGCTGGCCACGCCCTAAATGCCGAGGTTGCACTGACATCTAGTTTTGATCGCAAGCATTACTTCTATCCTGACTTACCCAAGGGCTACCAGATTACTCAGTTGGCAAGCCCAATTGTCGGCAAGGGCGTAATACTCGTACCTTTCGATGGCGGGGAGTTTAAAGTCGGTATAACACGAGCGCATCTAGAAGAAGACGCCGGTAAACTTAGTCACCTGCCAGGCTCGGATTCGTCTTTAGTAGATCTAAATAGGGCAGGGACACCGCTTCTGGAGGTTGTGTCCGATCCAGACATTAAGTCGCCCGCCCAGGCCCGAGCATTCGCTCAGGAACTTTATTTGCTAATGAAGTATTCAAAAGTTTCGAATGCAGACTTGTACATGGGCAACATGCGTTTTGATGTAAATGTGTCCGTGGCCAAGAAGGGCAGCAAAACGTTAGGCGTGCGCGCCGAAATCAAGAACCTTAACTCGTTTAGGAGTGTAGAAAAGGCTGCTGCCTATGAATTTAAGCGTCAAGTAGAGAGACTCGAGAAGGGCGAGAGTGTAGTACAAGAAACCCGCGGCTGGGACGATGCAAAAATGCGTACGTTTTCACAGCGTAGCAAAGAAGATTCGCACGATTATCGATATTTTCCCGACCCAGACTTGCCTCCAATTGTTTTAACCAACGAATTTGTCGAGCAACAATCCGAGCTTCTACCCACACTGCCTAGCCAGCTAAGAGAAAAGATGCAAAGCAGCGGTTTGCAGCCTGCCCAAATCGAGTCTCTTTTGCAACGCAATGGCGAAAACGGACATGACTATATTGCGTGCTTGATTGATTGTTTAGAACAAGAATCACCAGAGGTCTTTAAATTTGCAGCAAGCTACATTGTTAACGACTTCTTTAGTTTGCAAGACGGTAGAGTAGACAACGGGGTAGAGTCGGCTTACTTGCCTACTGCAAAACAGTTTGCAGGGACTAGCAATTTGTACCGTGACAAAAAAATTAGCTCTAATGGCGCCATAGAGCTGCTATCTAAACAGCTAAGTAACGCCTCTCAGGTAGTCGCCAAAGTTGCCGATGAATCTGGGCTAATGCAAACTTCTGACGTGGCTGAAATAGAAAAAATTGTCGATGAAGTAATCGCAGCTAACGCAGATGCAGCAAACGACGTTCGTGCTGGCGAGATGAAGGCTGTTGGGTTTTTGGTTGGTCAGGTTATGAAGGTGTCAAAGGGGCAGCTTAATCCTCAAACGGTTAAGGAAATAATCACTAGTAAACTTTCCTGAACATTTTTCAAATCCCCTGAACAAGCCCAAGACTTCCGGCCGGCGAAGCCGGACTACAGTCTTGAACTTTCTTCGTTCCCAGGTTTTTTAACTCCAGTCATTTCGAGCAAGCCGTAGTGTGCAGACACCTAGCATGCATTTTATTAAGGTGATTTTGTAACAGAAAAAAGTTTATAAAGAGCTGAAAAGCTGCTTGGCTTGGTGTATAATGAAATCGATGGAAGCATTTGAAATTCTAATTATTATCTTGTCGGTTGTATTGTCTCTGCAGTTAATTTTACTAACCTTTATATTTTGGAAGGTCTTAAAGATAATGCAGTCCGTGCAATCTATGGCAAACAAAGCGGATCATGTAGCTAGCAACATTGGTGATTTTAGTAATTTTATGAAAAACTCTGCCAGTTCTGCGGGCTTTGGTAAGATGCTATTTAATTTTTATAAAGAAGTAAAAAAGAAGGGCAATAAGTAAGTGTCAAAATTTAAGTCATTGAAATCAGGTGTATTTGGAGTATTGGTTGGGTCTGCATTGGGGGTATTGTTTGCTCCAAAATCTGGTAAAGAAACTCGAGAAGATATCAAAGAAACAGCCAGCAAAGCTGGGGCTCAAGTCGACAAGCAGCTTAAGGCTTTACATGCAGATCTAAGTTCAAAGCTCGACGATTTAAAAAACTCCCCGAAAGGCAAAAAGGGCCAAGATGAAGTTAAGAAACTTATAGCCAAGGCCGAAACAGCCAAAGACAAAGTAGGCGAAGCAATTAGCGGTCTACGTGAGGGCGAGATTGACGACGATGAAGCAGCCAAAATTGCTAAAAGCAGCACTAGCGTACTCGAAGAAGTTGTCGAGAGTGTTGCCAAAAAAACCAAGACGGCCACTAGCGCCAAAAAATAGGGGCTCTTAAGTCTTGACGCAAACAAAAAACAGTAAGTTATCCACGAAAGAGTACGAAAAACTGGGGCGTACGCTAGAGTCTATATTTGAGGGCGGTTACATAAACCACCACCGAGTTTATAAGATAAACTTTATGCGCGGGATCTTTTTTGGGCTAGGATCTGTGTTGGGTGGAACACTTGTTCTGGCTTGCCTGTTGTGGATTTTAACATTATTCAGCGAAGTGCCATTTATTGGCGAATTAGCTGATATGATAAGACAGTCAATAGAGTAAAGTTTTTGGGCAATAGTTTTTAAGCGAGGGTATTTTTAGGCATGTCTAATGCTATAAAAGCAAGTGATTTTGTGCATCTTCACAACCACACTCACCACAGTGTGCTCGATGGTCTGCAAAAAATTCCAAAGATGGTTGATCGCACCAAGGAACTGGGCATGGAGGCGATTGCGATTACCGATCATGGCACAATGTCTGGTGCAATTGAGTTTTATAAGGCTGCCAAAGCTGCCGACATCAATCCAATTATCGGCATGGAGGCATATGTTGCCACCCGCAAGCATACCGACAGAGACCCGTTGAAGGACAGATCCAGATTCCACTTGATACTTCTGGCAATGAATAATGTAGGTTATGAAAACTTGATGCGACTCAGCACCATTGCCAACCTAGAAGGTTTTTATCATAAACCCAGGATCGACCACGACCTATTAGAAAAGTACAACGAAGGTTTGATAGTGTTATCTGGTTGTATTGGAGGCGAGGTTGGTGAAAACTTACGTTATGATCAAGATGACAAGGCCGAAGAAGTGGCCAAATGGTATAAGTCGGTTTTTGGTGACCGCTATTATTTTGAACTACAGGACCACGGCTACCAGTGGGATGAACAGGCCAAAGTTAATAAAAAGCTAGCCAAACTTGCTAAAAAGCTATCGATTGAACTGGCCTTAACTAGTGATGCCCATTACCTAAAGCACGAAGACCAAGAAGCACACGAGGTGTTACTTTGTGTGCAAACCGGTTCATACTTGAGTGAGCAAAACCGTATGAGCTTGAAAGACACCGATCTGTATTTGGCCGACCCAAAAGATATTGTTGAACGTTGGAGTGAGGAGTATCCAGAAGCAATAACAAACACCAAAAAAATCGCCGACCGCTGTAACATAGAAATTGATTTGGGCGGGATATTGATTCCGAATTTCCCATTGCCAAACGAAACATTTACCGAAAAATCTTACTTACACCTATTGGTGTACCAGGGATTGTGTGCGAGGTACACAGATGAAGATTCAGAGGCTATAAAAAAGTTGAGCACCGAGGCCTGCAAGGAGTTGCTGTCTGCCGAGGTTATCGCTAGGGCAAAAGAAGAATTAGATATTATAGGCAGTATGGGTTTTGAGGGTTATTTCTTGATAGTCCAAGACTTTATTATTTGGGGTAAAGACCGAGGGATTGTGTTTGGACCAGGTAGGGGCAGCGCGGCAGGATCTATAGTCGCCTATTCTTTGAAAATCACCGATCTTGATCCGCTTGAATTTGACCTTCTTTTTGAGCGTTTTTTGAACCCCGACCGTATATCTATGCCGGATATCGATATTGACATTCAGGACAGCAGGCGCGACGAAGTAATCCAGTATTGTGTCGATAAGTACGGTCAAGATAGGGTGGCGGCCATCGTTACTTTTGGAAAGATGGCTGCTCGTAACGCTATTAGAGATGTGTCAAGAGTTTTGGAGGTTCCGTACGCCGAAGCAGATAGATTGGCAAAAATGGTGCCGCCGCCAGTTCAGGGCAGGCACATACCGCTCGAAAAGTCGCTAAAAGATAACCCAGAGCTGCGCGAAGAGAACGAATCCAACCCGCAATCTGCAAGAGTATTTGAGTTGGCGGTAAAACTGGAAGGTACGATTCGTTCTCATGGTGTGCATGCGGCCGGTGTTGTTATAGCCCCCGACGATATTGTTAAATACACCCCGCTAGAAATGTCGCAAAAGGGGTCGGTTGCCACTCAGTACGCTATGAACCCCGTAGAAGAACTAGGGCTGCTTAAAATGGACTTCTTGGGTCTTAGCAACCTTACGATTGTAAATAACAGTTTGCGGATTATAAAGAGGGTGTACGGTGAGGATCTGGATATCACAAAATTGCCCATGGATGACAAACCGACGTACGATCTACTTGGCCGAGGCGAAACCACAGGTGTGTTTCAGTTTGAGTCGGGCGGAATGAAGCGATACCTTAAGTCGCTGAAGCCCGATGTTTTTGATGACGTGATCGCCATGGGCGCCCTGTACAGACCCGGCCCACTCGGCGCAGGTCTCACCGATAAGTACATAAACCGTAAGCTTGGCAAGGAAGAGGTGACTTACGACCATCCAAAAATGAAGGACGCACTTGCCAATACTTATGGAGTTATGGTCTATCAGGAGCAAGTCATGCAGATTGCCAAAGATATGTGCGGTTTTACCGGTGGTCAGGCCGATACACTTCGAAAGGCTATTGGTAAAAAAATCACAAAGCTTATGGATAAACTCAAAGTAGAATTTGTCGAGGGTGGTGTTGAGCATTCTGGCGCTAATGCGGGGCTCATGGAGCAAATTTGGCGCGATATCGAAGGTTTCGCAGACTATGCCTTTAACAAGTCTCATTCGGCCTGCTACGGCATGATATCCTATTGGACTGCCTATCTTAAGGCTCATTATCCTGCTGCATTCATGGCTGCGGTAATGACCAGCGA
Source organism: Candidatus Saccharimonadia bacterium (assembly GCA_937951635.1). Taxonomy (GTDB): domain Bacteria; phylum Patescibacteriota; class Saccharimonadia; order Saccharimonadales; family CALFBO01; genus CALFBO01. The sequence continues at coordinate 24,064 of CALFBO010000023.1, read as the reverse complement.
CTATAATGATACAGACAGGCTAGCCATTGAAATTTCCGAATGCCAGCACATGGGGATTGACGTGCTGGCTCCCGATGTAAATGAGTCGTTTGTTGAGTTTGGCGTAGTTAAAGAAACTGGGCAAATACGATTTGGAATGCAGGCTATAAAAAATGTTGGTACGGCCGCGGCAGACGAAATTGTTAGAGTCAGAGAGAAGGATGGCCCCTATAAGTCGGTAGAGGACTTTGTAACTAGGGTGAGCACCAGGGTGGTTAATAAAAAGTCATGGGAGAGTTTGATTAAGGCTGGTGCATTCGATGCATTTGGTGGGCGAAACAAACTTTTGTTTAACATGGACAAGATCGTCGCCTACGGCGCCAAAGCCCAAAAGGAGGCTCTGAGTGGTCAAACAAACTTGTTTGCCGAAGTTATGGAGTCTGCTTTACCAAGCATAAAGATAGATCTTAGCCTTGACGAGCCACCAACAAAGCTCACCGAAAAGGAAGTATTGCAGTGGGAGCGCGAGCTACTAGGACTGTATTTATCAAAACATCCACTGGATGGGTACGACGAGTTTTTGACAGAATGCACCCAGCCAATTGGTGATATAACCAAAAGATATCAAGATAAGTCCGTGGTGATTGGCGGGGTAATATCAACACTCAGGGAAATAACCACCAAGAAGGGTCAAAAAATGGCTTTCGTGGGCCTAGAAGACAAGACTGGGCAGCTAGAGTTGATTGTATTTCCGGGTGTATACGAAGACAATCGTAACGTGTGGGTTCAGGATCAGGTGATTGTGGTCAAAGGAAAAGTTAACACCAAAGATCGTGATGGCAGGAGTACCGAAGAAATCAAGGTGCTGGTCGACAAGGCAGACGAAGTTCCCCAGGATGACTTTGCTTCCTTAAAAAAGAAGTATCGCAAATCTGCCGTAGTGCCGCCACCCGCTAGTTCCAAAACAATAGAAAAATCCAAATTCACTCCTCCAGCAGCGACTGTTGAGGCTAAAGATATCGACCCTAAACAGCCGAGACTGTTTATTCACGTAAAAGACCCCGAACAAGACAGATTGCTCATTAGTATTAAGCAAACGCTGGACTTGCACCCGGGCAACACCGAGGTGGTTGTAGTTTTGCGCGACAAAACTTCTGCAATTCGTTTGCCTTGTCGTGTTAGCGCAGAAAACGAGCTTAAACTAAAGCTTGGCAATTTGGTGGGGGCCGAAGGGGTCGTACTGTCTTAGTAGTATGAGGCTACACCAATGCGGCGGTGCTTATTGGATGAAGGTCAGTGCAACATATGCAACAAGCAGTGCGCTTAAGCAAAACTCTAAAAACCTTGTTAGGGTAAAAGTTCCTTGACGATAGCCGTAGTGCGAGTTTGCAACGACGTAGCTTATGCAGGCAGCGATTATTACAGGTCTAGAGTACTGTATACGGGCGCTTGCCATCAATGCCAGCAGCCCTGCTACAAACATGGTGCTCAGTATTGGGAATAGGTGATCTTGGGGGTGTTTTTTTCTTGTTGCCTTCTTTTTGTTGTTCTTGGTCATTGTATTACTCCATATGTTCCTACTAGCAACAGCCATAGCGCTGCATAAACAATACTAGCTTCTAGCAACGGGTGACCATGAATGTAGTGTTCACCATGCTTCACTACCTGATAGATGGCTTTTGCGTGTCTTGCTGCATAAATTGTAGTTAGTGTAAGTAGCGCACCTAAAGATAAGTACATACTAAAGGGCGCATCACCACTGACGAGTATGTCTAGGTTGGTAATTGTTTTGGATTCAGTAGGGGCTGCCAGTTTAGGTGGGTTGGGCGCTTTGTATTCGTTATCTTCAGCTTCTTGTGAGTCTGACGGGGTTACTTCTTCAATCGCCGGTGCAGGCTCTACCGGCTCCTCTGCAGTTGGTACATATGGATAGGGGTTTTGGGCTGCTGGCGGGCTAGGGTTTGGTTGACTCGGGGCAGTTGTTTGCGGAGCTGGCGGATCGGGGGCGGGGGCTACCGGCTCTGGCTCTGGTTCTGGAGTCGGCTCTTGATAGCCGGCGGGCAACGCGTACATAGCAACAACAACTGTATTTTCTCCGCCCTGGAAGTTGGCACCATCCCTAAAGCCAAAGCCAACTTCTCTGTAAGCAGCATCGAGGACATTTGCAGCATGACCGGGGCTATTCATCCAGCCGTTCATGACTCCCGAGCTGGTCGAGAAGCCATAGGCAAGGTTTTCTCCTGCCTTTTGATATGCGTAACCCGTTTGATTAATGAAGAACCAAGGACTAGTGCCGTCGGGAGCGTAGTGCGCCCAATAATCATTATCTATCATGTGTTGAGCTTTGTTTTGAGCAGCAGTATTAAGCTTTGGACTAATAGCGAGTGCGCTCAGTCCGCTTCCTGCCCGGTTTTGATTGGTTATTGCTAGTAGGTCATTGATGCTAATGTTGGTGGCATAGCCAAGCACAGAATCATTGGCTTTGGTTTGCTGGTTTTGGTATGTTTGAAATCCAACAACACAAAGAAGTAGTAGGGCTAGTCCGTGCGACTGTAAAAACGTGATTAATTTGGTTTTAGATGCGATGTTTTTTGGCATGTTTGATTTTTTGTCTTACTTACTGCTAATTATAACACGACATAACTTTCAGATATAGCCACTCCAATACAAAACTAGCTTTTTTAAAGCCAAGCTTCTGGCCAGACAGAAATTGCCTTGTTTGACTAAGGCGCATATGTAGGTTCATTGCAGTAGAAAACCTGACTCACCCTCGCAGTTAAACCCCTTGTAGTCGTCATTTCTGCGAAGGCAGGAGTTCGATAGTATTTTTGACTAGATTCCTACCTTCGCAGGAATGACGGAGGTTTGTCTTGATCCTGTACTTCAAAAAGTGTGGGTGGTCTAGGCAGAGAACGTTATTTTTAGACCCCAATCACGAAACTAAACCTGAACAGATAAGCCTTAAGGGTGGGTGCATATAGCTTATCTATGCTGCTCCTTAGGCGAGTTAGGTGTGCCTAGCCTTAAGGCTTATATGACTGGGTTGGTTTTGTTTTGAGCAGCCACATAGCAACACAGCCCCAAAATTTGGGGCTGTGTTTGATCTTGGCGTCTTACCTGCTTCTAGCAGTTGTTTTGGCTACTCTTCAAAACCGCCGCGTTGCCAAAGTAAGTACCATAGCGTTATTGCCGCACCGCCACCAACAAACCACCAGAGTAGATTTGAAGTTTCGGTTTCGACTTCAGCATCGTCATCCTCGTCACTTTCCTGGCCAGTGACATCGGGATTATTTGGTTCTGGATCTTCACTATCAATTACTCCATCGCCATCCGTATCTTCGATGCCAGTGACATTTGGATTATTCGGCTCAGTGTCTACGCTATCTACAACTCCATCTCCATCGCTATCGACTAGAGTAGGGTCGGTCTGAGCTACTTGCACTGGCGCGAAACCACCCTTACCAGCAGATCCAGCTGCGACAACAGACTCGTCAACTTCTGACTGATTGTTGTCGTCGGTCTGATCATCTTCTGTCTCGTCGGTAGTGCCTAGTACCTCAGGTTTTGTAGTTTCTGGGTCGGTAGATTCTGCAAAACTAAGTACGTTTTTTTGCATAGTAATTCCAACTAATTCGTTTAGTTGTGGTAGCCCAGCTTCGTCGTCTGTTTCAGTTTCAGGCAGGTCGCCGTTGGCATCGGAATTACTCATAGGGGCGCATGCTTCTTCTGGCAACATGGTAACTTCGGTTGTGTGCGCATCTGCAGCAGACTCAACATTCATTTGTTGTGCTTGCATGAGCTCATGAGCTTTTCTTACTACGACAGTAAATAGGGTCTCCGACTTAAGAGGATCCAGCTCCACCACACCTTCATCTATAGACCAGTCTAAACCGCTGACATTTGCATCGTATGAAGATCCGTCTATTCTAACTTCTACGCAGAAACCTGGTAGGTGTTTTGTTACCACAACTTCATTGTTTGTGTCTGCACTATCTTCGCCTGTAGTTTCTTGGTCTTCAGTGTGGACATACTTTTCTGGGTTTTCAACAGAGATTGTTCCACTTATCGATGGTGAAGTTGAATCGGTAACCACTGCATCGATAGTAGCTGGCCCAACTGGCAAGAGCAGGGTGTCAATTACGTGGACATAGCCGTTCTTGGCTTCTAGGTTGGCAATAGTTACTGCTGCTTGGTCTACCATTGCAACTTCGTTAACGAGGGCAATGTTGAGGCCGTCGTCGTTGCTCTGATTGCTTATTAGTGTGACTTCGGCCTGAAAATCTTCTGCAGTTAGTGCTGTGCCAACATGAAGATGAGTAGAAACAAGTTGGCAAAGTTCGTCTGGTTTACCCAGCATTGCAAGCAATTCGCTCATAGATGCTGTTGCGTCGTCGCCGGCAAGACTCATGATTGCTGAGTTAGACGGAGCAAAGAAGGTCACGCCACCAACAGAGTCCATACTAGCCATTAAAGCTGCAATAGGCACGCAGCCATTAGTGACCAAGTAGTCTATGACTGCAGAGATAGCTTGGGTGTTTGGGTTAGTTTTCAGTAGGCTAGCAACAGTATGCGGCACCATCATTTCGGAATTGTTGGCGAATTGCATGTCGTCTTCGCTGCTGTAGTCTTCGTCTTTGTCTGTCTGCTCCTCATCGCTGTCGGCAGACAATGTCGACTCTTCGGCGTCGGTCTCTTCTGGGTTATTGTTTGATTTTGTAGATTGTTCAAGTCCTTCGTCTTCGGATTCTGCTACGTTCGTGTCATCGTCGTTAAGATCGTCGATCTCATTTGTCGTAGATTCTGACTCGGGCTTAACCTCTACTTCGGTGAGTTGCTTTAGGATTTGCTCATCTTCACCATTATATTGTGATTCTTCGGCCGTTAGAGCTTTGCCATAATGCATCTCTGCTTCAGTTTCTTCTGCCGATGTAGGACTCATTTCTTCATCTTTGTTTGTGTAGGTCAATTCCATCTCTTCATCGTTGTCTGCGTAGTCTTGTGTGGTGTACTCGTAGCCTTGTGATTGGCTTTCTGCACGTACACTTCCCGACGCAAACGCAAATAGTGATAGATTAGAAAACATAGTTGTGGCTAATAGAAATGCGATAAATCTATTGGCGCTAGTTTTCGTTGACCGTGCTTTATGCACGTTTTGCATGTTACCCTCCTGAATTTTACTTATTCCCACCCTTTGTCTGTGCCAATAATATATAACTTTCTTGAAAGACCTACAACTTTATTTGTGTGGAAAACTTTTGAGACTAAGGACTTATGCTTGTAGTCCACACGTTTGGCTGGTGTCGGTAGATTTTTATGTATTCATGATGCTATAGGACACTTGCTTTAATGGGGCCTTCATAACCTCGACTAGTATCTCTAAAACAACGGTTGGTCAGGCATCTATTTTTCTGTTTGCAATAATTTATCAACATCATGGCAGGTATAACTAGTGAGATATCGGCCTGGACTGTTGCACCAGAAAATCTATTAGAGACGAGTGAAATCTCGCTCAAGGATACTCATTGAGTGCGTATATCGCAATCGCGGCAGACACAGAAACATTGAATGAGTTTTTGGACCCATGCATAGGTATGCTCAACTGGCTGTCGCAAAGGGATAGATTTTTTTCGGATATTCCTTCGCGTTCATTTCCAACTACAATCGCAAGATCGTTTAATAGGGGTGCAAAGTTCTGTATTGGTGCAGAATTTTTGCCTGTTTCTATGGCCACGATGACTAGATTATTATTCTTGGCAATTTGCACAGCTTCTAAAAAATTATTAACGTGACCAAATTTAAGATCTTTCTCGGCTCCAAGAGAAGTCTTCTTTATTTGCCTGACCGACCTAGCGATAATGTGTGGCAGCCGAGCGTCTGCAGCTATTTCGAGGTGGGGGGTGATTCCAACACTAATTATGCTGGTTACACCTAGGCCAGAGGCAGTTCGAATGATTGAACCGACATTATGAGCGGATCGCACGTTGTCTAGAATTAGTGTTTTTACACGCATTTTGTTGGCTATCTTACCATGAGCGCAGCTATAACCGCCCCAAAACAAAACCAACTCTTTTAAACAAGCTCTGACGGCTAAAAACAAGGCTTTCTCTTGCGATGCACCTACAAGATGTGCCTTATTAGAACAACATGGCTTTTATTTTGCCGGAATCTTGGATCAAAAACCTAGCTTTATTTTGGGGTGGCTATACTTATATATGTCGGCTCATCCGGCCCCTTGTCTTTGCTTGTAGTGTGTTTAAGACCCTTGCCTTGCGTGTTTTTCTTTGGTTATTGCAACCAACGACTTCATCAATAGCTTCAGAAATATACCAGATGGCGCCTAAGTCCTGTGATAAGCTTAAGCAGTAACATGAAAATCTAAGAGTTTAGGCTATGAAAGATACACGGCAAATAAACGAGTCAACTACAGAGCGGCACGCCCAAATGTTGGGCATGGAGTACTTGGATGGTACAAAGTTAGAAACAATTCAGTTGTATCCTCAAGTATTAAGTCTCAAACAAATGGTTGATAACCATGTTGTAGTTGTTGCTATGGACGGAAACAATATTAAGTTTGGCGTAACTTTCCAGGCCCCCCAGCCCTTGTTTTCGACGCTTAAGCGTAAGTATAGCGGGCAAAGCGTAAGCTTTGCTATGATTTCAGATGATACATTCAAGGATTTTATTACCCGGTATGATCCACCAAAGAAGGTGGAGTACGCCGACATTGATATTGCGGCCGATAGTGATTCGGGTGTTTTTGATGAGGTGAACAACACATTAAACAGCGTGGCCTCGGATGCTATTTTTAACTATTTGGCACGACAGGCACATCGACTTAAAGCTTCTGACATACATTTAGAATCTCAGTATGATGGTGTGCGAGTTAGATTTAGGGTCGATGGGGTTATGCACCTAATCGCAAGAATTAGCAAAGAGAAGTACAGGCAACTGAGTGGTTCAATTGCGGTTATTGCCAATATTTCTAGTGCTTCTCCCGTGCCTCAGACTGGTCATGCTCGCTATGATATTCAAAATGATTCTGGCTCGACAGTTGCCTCAGTTAATATGCGCTTTGAAACAATTTTGACGCTGTATGGTCAGGACGTTGTGATTCGTCTGTTTCAGATGGAGGAGGGTTTGCTAAAATTGGACAAGCTTGGACTATCAAAACCCCACGCTCAAGCCATAGAATCGATTATACGTCGACCAAGTGGCATGGTCTTAAGTGTTGGCCCAACTGGATCTGGCAAGACCACCACACTCTACTCACTGCTAAATAGGCTAAATGACGACGGGCGAAAGATAGTGACCCTGGAAGATCCAATAGAATACAACTTGGATGGTCTGGTTCAAATTCCCGTTAACACCCAGCAACACATTGGTTTTGCCGAAAATCTGTCTTCGGTGTTGAGGATGGATCCAGATATTATAATGCTTGGAGAAATTCGAGATATGGATTCTGCAAGAACAGCCCTCCAGGCTGCCTTAAGTGGCCACCTAGTTTTGTCTACATTCCATGCTTCTGACACGGCTGCAACTCTTTCTAGGTTTTCGCAGTTAATAGGTGATAATCCTTTGCTTGGCTCTGCGATCAGGTTGGTTATCGCCCAGCGATTGCTCAGGAAACTAGACCCTAATAGCAAGATAGAAATAGAGCTAGATTCATCGACAAGAGCGTGGTTTCAAGATCAAATAGATTCTCTTCCGGAATCAATACCTAGACCCGATCTAAACAACACTCAGTTCTACTCGGCAGGGCTCAATGAATCTTCGCCATTTGGTTACAGCGGCCAACTAGCAATTATCGAGATGTTGGAGCTAGACTCAGATTTGCATGAGTTGTTGCAAAATACGCCCAAGGTTGACTCATCAGTTATTCACCAGCACCTTAGGAGCAAGGGTCTTACTACATTGGCGCAGGAAGGAGTTTTAAAGGCTGTGGCTGGCGAAACATCTGCCAGTGAGGTGCTAAGGGTGGTGGGTTGACGCCTGCTTGCCGCACCGGACAAGGCTTGGATTCGTAAGGTTGTGGGCTTTGACCTATAGACCCCAATCACAAAACTAACACAGTCATATAAGTCTTCAAGGTAGGCGCATGTAACTTACCCCGAAGCTTATCTGTTCAGATTTAGTTTTGTGATTGGGGTTTATAAATTTTGACATCTTGGGCTCAGATGTGGTAATCTCTACCAGTTATGAGATCAACAGTTCAAGAGTTTGAAGCACAATATTTAAAGCCAAAAGTTGTAAATGTACAATCAGGCGATAGTGTTAAAGTTTCACAAAAAATTAGTGAAGGCAGTAAAGAACGAGTACAGATATTTGAAGGACTCGTTATTGGCACGCGTCGAAAAAATTCTTTAACTAGCACAATTACGGTAAGACGAATTGCTAGTGGCGTAGGTGTAGAAAAAACATTCTTACTTCACTCACCACTTATTACCAAAATCGAAGTTATCAAACGATCATCAGTTCGACGAAATAGACTAAACTACATGCGTGAGCGCAGCGGTAAATCGGCTAGGCTAGACCGGGTAGAGTTCGACAGCAAGGCTGTTAATGACGTTGACGTTGCAAAGTCCCAAACAGATATTTCTCCAATTGAACCTTCTGATGTTGAAGAAAAAGTAAAAAATGCCTCAAGTGAAAAAGATAGTTCAAAGCACGACGACACCACTGCGAAAAACAACAACACCAAAGACGCAAAAGATACTAGTACGCCCAAAGAGACTGAGGCAAACTCTAGCAAGTAGTAGCACTAGTTTATTTAGCCTTACGGTCCTGGAATCGAATTGATAGGCTTTGATGAGGTTGGTCGAGGAGCGTGGGCTGGGCCTTTGCTGGTAGCATGCGTTCAGCTCGATAATGGCGTCATTACCGACTTGCAGGATTCGAAATTAACTAGCTTTAAGCAACGCGCCAGACTTTCTGTTGAGATTAAACTACACGCTAAGCAAATTGGACTGGGCTGGGTTTCTTCAGAGGTGGTTGACAGGCTAGGACTAACAAAGTCTCTCATATTGGCTGCTGAATATGCATTTTCATACATATCTAATACTAAAGACAGTATAGTTATTGACGGCAATGTGAACTGGCTGCCTGGGCAGATAAATAGTAAGGCCATTGTTCGTGCAGACCAACAAATTGAAGCTGTGCAGGCGGCAAGCATCATAGCCAAGCAGGCTAGAGACAGCTATATGGCTCTCTCTGGACTTAAGCACCCTTCCTATGGTTTTGAGTCTCATGTTGGATACGGCACAGCTCGGCACCGTATGGCTCTCGAGGCCCATGGTCCATGCAGTGAACACAGGCTATCATTTAAGCCAGTCGCCTTAATTGCAAAGGAGCGGTCCGATGAGAATAGCAGATATAGCAGAAGAAAAGGCGGCTAGACTTTTGGTTGGCCGTGGACACAAGATACTTTTCAAAAATTGGACTATATCCTCGGTGGCAGAGATCGATATTGTTTGTAAGAAGTCAAATGTTGTTTATTGCGTAGAGGTGAGGTTTAGACGAAGTTACCAGGCCGGGGGAGCTATTGATTCTTTGAATAGTAGAAAGATCAAACAAATGAAGCGTGCTGCATTGATGTGGTCATTTGAAACAGGGTGGGAGGGTGCACTTGAGTTGGGCTGCATAGGGTTTGTAGGAGAAGAGCTGGAGTTGGATGAGGTGTTGCTGCCTCTTTAGAGTAGATTCCTTCAGACGTACTTTCTTCTTAGGAGTTTATTTTTGAGGGCGTGGCGCGTTAGTGATTGCATTATGGGGCGATATTTGAGTCTAGCCAGTTATTGAGTGCCACCTTATCGGAAGAGAGCCAAGCTGCCTGCCAGGTTGCTGTTTCTTTGCCCTGGGCCACTTGAAGCTCTATGCCGCGGGATTTTTCTGCTCCAAAGAAGGCTGTATAGTCATCTATGAATTCTTTAGTGGCAAACGAACTGGCCGCGAACTTTGGCAATCTTGAATACGTCGATATGTCGGCTGCAAAGTTTTCGGTTAACCAGCCCCAATTTTCTTTCAGCCAGGTCCAGGCAAATTCCTTTGCATGACTATTGGCAAATATGAAAGCAACCCAATAAAAAACATCTTGTAGTCGCACATTATCTGACTTCATAATTGTTAGATAGCTATCAATGAGGTCGGGCTGCTTGAATGAACTTAGAGCGCTTGCAAGTTTGGTTTGCTCTTGAGATGACGTTGCAGACCTATGCATATCAAGAAACCTTTGAAATGTCTTCTCGTCACCGTATCTGGCTGCCGTATTGTATACGGTTGAGCGCAAATCGGGGTGTATATTGCCGTTTTTAAAGAGCTCCAGTGCTGTTTCGACAAGCTTTTTGTCGTCTGCCCAACAAGCTAGTCCCAAGAGTATCGGCTTAAGTAGCTTCAGGTTGTGGTCGTCAGATTCGTTCGATGTAAAATCTAGTTTGAGCGGCTGATATCTCACTAGGTCGCGAGTCAGTTTTTTGATTTTTGTTGTTGCGGCATCGTCGGTGCCGAATACTTTTTCTATACTAGATATGATATTTGCAATTTCTGACCAAACTATATGCTCTGTTTCATCGTAAAAGCACTGTATCAAACTCATTAAATTGCCAATTGATTGCATTTGAGCTTTGTTGAGCTCTGCTGCATCATGCAATATTCCCAAGCGTTCAATAGTTGGAATTTGATTAGCCCTGATCTGTTTTGCAAGTACATTAACGGTTGCACTGTCGTATGCAGTCATGTAGTAGCCGTAGCGCCCGCGGTTTATGATAGTTGGTCCGGCCGAGGTTGATTCGAATATCTTTTTAGGTTCATCAAGTAATTGTTCGTCTATTCCTTTACTAAATATCGGCACTGGCCAGGTTTGATCATGTGCGACAGTATGTTTGGCCAGACTAAATTTTGACTGCGAAATTGTTACTTTGTTGCCAGAGCTGCTCACTGCTAACACCGGAAATCCTGTAGTTTCCGTCCATTTCGACATGAATTTGCGCACAGGTTTGCCACTTGCGTCTTCTAGGCTAGTCCACAGGTCTGAAGTCGTAGCATTTGTATAAGCGAACTTTTTTAGATATGCTCTTAGCCCTTTTTTGAAGTCCTCTTCCCCCATGTATTGGTGTAGCATGCGAATAAGGGAGCTGCCTTTGTGGTAGCTAATTGCATCGAACATGCCGTGTATTTCGTCAGGATTATCGATTTCGGTTTGGACGGGATGGGAGTTCTCGAGTGAGTCTAGGCGCTGACTGCTAAAAATATCATTGGTGACAAAATCTGTCCAAATGCCCCACTCCGGATAGAGCTGCTCTATTGCAAGATTTGCCACCCAGCTTGCAAAACCTTCATTTAGCCAAAGATCTGACCACCATTCCATGGTCACGAGGTTGCCAAACCACTGGTGGGCTATTTCGTGGGCAACAGTTTCAGCCACCCACTGCTTTGCTCTTAACGAGGAGTTTCCATCAACGAGCATCGAGCTTTCACGAAATGTTATGCAGCCCCAGTTTTCCATTGCCCCAGTAACGAAGTCTGGTAGTGCAACAAAGTCGCACTTTTCTAGCGGGTAGTCTATATTAAAATACTCTTCAAACAGGTCTATGCACTTGGTGGCTATTTCTAAAGCAAATCCAGTTTGTGTGACTTTGTCTGGCGTTGCCCATGTTTTAGCAATAACGCCACGCTCGGTTTTCGACTCTAAGCAAGCAATATCCCCGATCACGAACGCCAGTAGGTAGGTGCTCATTATTGGCGTTGGTTCGAATTCTACAAGTTTTCTGTCTTCATCACTATTGTGGAGTGAATTGATTGGTGTGTTCGATAGCACCGTTTTGGCTGATGGCGCCTCTATAGTAAGCTGGAACACCGATTTAGCTGCGGGCTCATCGATACAAGGGAATGCCTCTCGGGCATGATGAGATTCAAATTGGGTTGCCAGTATGGTTGTTTCTTTCCCCGATTCATCTATATGTTTCGATGGGTAAATTCCATGTAGCTGTTTGTTTATTGCGCCTTTGTATTCAAGGGTTATATCTAGTTTTGAGTCTGCAGCCATTGGCTTTGCGGCAGTTAGCTCTAGGATATCTTCATGTTGCAAGTACTTTATGGTTGCTGGTTGGTTATTCAGCGATGCCGAAGTTATTTTCAAATCTTTGCAATGAAGTTGCACGGTCGTCGATTTTTGATTTAGCTTAGCCTTGATTTCAACACGACCCTTGAAACTTTTCATATCAGTCGAGGGCTTGATGGATAGTTTATAGTAATTTGGAGTAAGCTTTTTGAGTAAGTGCAGCATATTTCTTCGCTTTGTTTATGTATTTATTGATTTTGGACACGACAGCAGTTGAGATTTTAGTGTAGAGCTATCAACGACTTGTAAATTGTAGCATGCAATATTTGTAACTTTAGCCTGTCTTTGCCGGCACTAAATAGCTACCGCACGACTCGAGCCACCAAACTCTTCCATATGCACATGTATGACCCCAGACAAACTAGCGACTTGTCTTGTATGAGCGAAGATGGTTTCGTAAATTGATTGGTCATACTGGATTGACAATCCAGGGGCAAGCCTGGTATATTTAGTTTGATATTTGCAACATACAGCTTCTTTAGTAAAAGCTACTACAAATACTCAAATCAGTCGGCCTTTGGGTCGGCATTTTTTATATCGAATTTTCATGTTAAGTATTGATAATTAAAGTAAGGACTACTATGGAACTACAAACCAAACAACTAGTGATGGCCATCAAACAGATAGCCGAGGAAAAAAATCTAGATGAGTCTATGGTTCAAGACATTGTCGAGCAGGCTATTGCGGCTGCTTTTCGCAAGGATTTTGGTGATAGGGAACAAGAGGTGCGAAGTGAAATTAATTTCCAAACCGGAGACGTTACAGTCTTTGTTGGTAAGTTGGTTGTTGATAAAGTCGAAGACCCGACATTTGAAATTAGTCTCACTGAAGCTCAGGCTATTAGAAAGAACGCAAAGCTTGAGGAGTTCGTGGAGATATTATCCAAACCAGAAACATTTGGTAGAGTGGCCGCCCAAACAGCCAAGCAGGTCATGATCCAAAAATTGCGTGAAGCCGAAAAAGAAATAATTCTAGCAGAATATCAGGATAAGATTGGCGAAGTATTGAATGGCGTAGTTCAGCGCGTTGAAAGCAGGCTAGTTAGAGTTGACCTCGGCAAGGCAAACGGCATATTGCCGCATTCTGAGCAGATTGCCGGAGAGCACTATTCATCTGGCAACAGGATTAAAGTGTATTTAAAAGACGTAGAAGCCACTTCGCGTGGGCCGCAGCTAATTCTTTCTAGGGCAGTGCCACAGTTCATATCATTCTTGTTCAAAAATGAAGTTCCAGAGATGGAAAATGGTGCAGTAGAGATTAAGGCAATTGCTCGCGAAGCTGGAGTGCGAACAAAGCTTGCAGTTGCATCGTCGGTTCCTGGGGTTGACCCAGTAGGAACATTCGTAGGTGGCCACGGAACCCGAGTCCAGGCCGTCATGGGTGAAATTGGCGACTATGAAAAGATCGACATCGTTACATACGACGAAGACAAAGCGAACTTCATCGCTAACGCCCTTTCACCTACTGAAGTTGCAAAGATTGATATCGACGACAAAAAAGAGAGGGCCGTAGTTTGGGTTAACGAAGATCAGCTTTCTGTCGCTATTGGCAAAGGTGGCCAGAACGTACGTTTAGCCTCGAAATTAGTTGGCTTAGAGTTAGATATTGAAGAATATAAAGGCAAGTCTTCCGCGTCCGTAAAGAATGACGAAGGTGAAGCTGAGACCGAAGAAGAGCCAAAAAGTGATGAGCCTGCTACCGATGTTAAGCCTGATCAGCCAAAAGTCGAATCAGCCGACGACAGACCTAAGCGCAAAAGTGAACTTGAGGAATCTTTAATTACCGCAATTGACGAACACGGTGAATAAAAATAGTTAGCACTCTTGTGCTGTGAGTGCCAATGCGTTAAAATTGTCACTATTATGAAGATTAGCCGATTAAAACTAGGGGTAGGTCGATATAGTGCCAGAATTTAATGACTTTTTGGAGTTTCTAACTGATAACGCCAGAGCCTCTTTAAGGCATGCCGATACCATTGCGCGCGGGTTTGGCGCGCCGTATATCGGCACAGAGCACCTACTGCTTGGGGTATTAGCTCAAAAGACATCTATCGCTTCAAAGGTACTGGAATCATCTGGCATAACACTTGATAGGGCCAAGGTGGCGCTAAATCTAACCTCTAAACGAGTCAGTTTGGACAAAGAGGCTAAAGGCCTTAGTGAAACTGCAAAGTTAACTTTAAAGATGTCTTGGGACGTTGCAAAGGAGTTTAGTCAAGACTATTGCGGAACAGAACATATTCTGTTTAGTATCCTGAGTCAAAAGAACGCTCGTGCCACAGTGTTGCTTCGAGATATGAGCATAGATTTAGGTTCAATCATCGCCGAGTTAGAGCAGTTTTTATCAAGGCAGCAGTATGAATTTGAAGAGGGGCGCTCAAAAACAAAGACCCGTCAGGGCAGTAAGCGCTCAACGCTTGATACGTTTGGTACAGACCTAACCGAGCAGGCTGCAAGACAGGAGTTAGATGTATTTGTAGGCAGAGAGACGCAGCTGAGGCGGGTGATCACCATCCTAAACCGACGAACCAAGAATAACCCGGTGCTGATCGGCGAGCCGGGCGTTGGAAAAACTGCGATAATTGAAGGTTTAGCCCAGCTCATTGTCACAGAACAAGTTCCTGATCGCATGCTAGATAAGCGAATAGTTAGTCTGGATATGGCGGCAATGATAGCTGGCACTAAGTTTCGTGGCGAGTTTGAAGAAAGATTAAAGCGAGTACTGGCAGAGCTGTCCGAAGATGACAGCACTATTGTGTTCATAGATGAGCTTCATTTACTGGTTGGAGCAGGAGCAGCAGAGGGTGCGATTGACGCCGGGAATATACTCAAGCCAGCCTTGGCCCGCGGCAAGGTGCAGGTCATTGGCGCCACTACTACCGACGAATACTCAAAGTATATAGAAAAGGATTCGGCCTTAGAGCGGAGATTCCAGCCCATACTAGTTCCAGAGGCTACAAAAGTTGAGACGCTGGCTATTTTGCGGGGCTTACGCTCCCATTACAGTGAATATCATGGAGTGACTATAGAAGATGAAATACTTAAGAAGACAGTTAGGCTTTCTTCGCGCTATATCAATGGTCGATTTTTACCCGATAAAGCCATAGATCTTCTTGACGAATCTGCGGCAACTGCTCGAATAGAACGGGGCAAGGCTTCGCCAAAGCGTCGGAAGTTGCTCAGAGAGCACAAGTTAGTGGTAGAGCGCATGGAAGAAGCTGGCAAGTCTGGTGATTATGAACGGGCCGCTAGGTTTAAGTTGCGACACAACCAACTTGCAAGGCAGCTAAAGGAGATAAAAGAAGTTGATAGTAGCAAAGCTGTCGAACTGACCGAAGAGGATTTGGCCGATGCGATAGCAACTATAACCGGCATACCTGTTAAGAAGGTTCGCAGCGCCGAGGCGAAATATATTGGTCAACTTGAGAAGCATTTAGCAAAATTTATTGTTGGTCAAAAAGAAGCGATTAGCGCAGTCTCAAAGGCAATTAGGAGATCTCGTTCTGGGGTTGGCGCAGCCAATAGGCCTATAGGGTCCTTTATCTTTCTGGGCCCAACCGGTGTCGGTAAGACCGAATTAGCGCGGGTTTTGGCAAAAGAATATTTTGGACAGGAAGATGCGCTAGTAAAAATTGATATGTCAGAAATGTCCGAAAGACACAATGTGTCTCGTTTGGTTGGTGCTCCAGCAGGCTATGTGGGGTTTGAAGAGGGTGGGCAGCTTACCGACAAGATAAGACGACAGCCATATTCGCTGGTTTTATTTGATGAAGTAGAGAAGGCTCATCCGGATGTGTTTAATATTTTGTTGCAAGTCCTAGAAGATGGCTACCTAACAGACGCAAAAGGACGACGGGTTGATTTTACTAACACCATGGTGGTAATGACCTCGAATGTAGGTGCAGAAAAATTGCAAAAGGAAGTGCAGCTAGGGTTCAAAACCGAAACTCATGACAAAGACAAAGAGCTGGATGAGATACATGAGCAGAAGTCTGAAGCAGTATTGGCAGAACTGGATCTTCTAATGAAGCCAGAGCTACTAAATCGTATTGATAAGGTGATAGTTTTTAAGGCCCTAACAAAACTTGAAGCTAGAAATATAATGAACAGGCAAATAAAAGATCTTGAAGAGCGTTTGTCAGAGCAACATCTTGGCCTAAAAATATCTCCAGCTGCCAAGCAAGTTATTCTAGAAAAAGGTTTTGACCCTGCAAATGGCGTGCGCCCCTTAAGAAGGGCGATACAGGACCTCGTGGAAGATGAGATTGCAAACAAGCTGCTCGATGGTAGTGCTGGCAAGGGTGATATTGTGCTTGTTAGTAAGCTCAAAGATGGCAAGCTAGGGTTTGCCGTAGATCCTGAATAGTCAACCCAGTTAAAAATATATGATAAGCCTACAGAGTCACAACGCTGTATGATAAAATTGCCATAATGTCGATGAAAATTAAGTCTATGCTATCTAAGCTCGCCGTGCTAAGTGTCGTGGTTCTAGTAGGCGCGACTCTTTTGAATTATGAGCAGCAAATAAAGGACTGGTGGTTTTTAAGAAGTTACGAACCGTCAAGCCAGGTTGCTCAGCTTGCCGTTGATTCGTATATGTCCGACAAAGGTAGGGACATATTCTACGTAACCTCGCCGCAGCTTAATGACAAGGCCACCTTTAACCAGAACTGTCAATTTCCTGAACACGATCTAGTCCTCGGCTGCTTTAACGGTAGTGATATATTTGTACTAGACGTGGAGCCAGGCAAAACTGAGATTGTTGAGCCTGTGACTGCGGCCCATGAGATGCTGCATGCTGTCTATGCCAGATTAAGTCCAGGTGAAAAAAAGGATATAGACTCGCAGCTTGATTTAGTGATGGCTAGAGTAGAGGACCCTTCTGTGTTGGAAGTGGTCGAGGAGTACTCTGGCGCACAAACTGCTAACTTACATAATGAGCTGCACTCAATATTCGGCACACAGCTTGAAGATGTAGGAGCCGACCTTGAGTTACATTTTTCAAGGTACTTCACCGACAGGGCCTCATTGGTTGTTAAAGCCAAACAATACGAACAAGTTTTCGATGAAATCGAGGCACAAATTGCATCATACGATACAGAGCTTGCAGAGTTACGATCAAAAATCGCTCAGAATGAAGATCAGCTATCTGGGTGGGCAGGTGAAATTAGCACTAGCAGGTCGAGACTGAAGTCGTTATTGGCCGACGACAAAATTGGAGACTACAACGCCCAAGTCCCTGTATTTAACAGGCTAATTAGCAGGTACAACCAGACCGTTGAATCTACGAAAGCCTTGGTCGATAGACACAATGAAGTAGTATCAGTGAGGAATGCTTTAGTTGTTGAAGAGAGTGACCTGGTTAAGAGCCTAGACAGCAACTATCAGGAAGAGACAAACTAAATTGAGCCCAAAGAGTCGTTCAGCATACATTTGCGGTAGCTGCCAGGCGCACTACACTAAGTGGACGGGTAAATGTGCTAGTTGTCTTGAGTGGAATACTATAACCGAGTTGCCGACCGAAGACGGTGTCAATATCTCTAGCGGCAAGACATTGTCGGGTACTTTAGTTTCTAGTGTAGTGCGTTCTTCCGGCGCCGATAGGTTAGTTAGTGGAATAGTTGACTTAGACAGTTTGCTTGGCGGTGGATTTGTGCCAGGCTCAGTTAGTTTACTATCGGGGCAGCCTGGTATTGGAAAATCAACTCTCTTGCTGCAGGTTGCTTCAAACTTAGCGGCCAGCTCAAAAGTGCTCTATGTAACGGCCGAAGAGTCTATGGCCCAGGTTAAGCTCAGGGCCGATAGGATTAATGCTGGCAAAAGTCGATTACAGCTCGCTTCTACTACAAATGTTAACGATATTGCCTCTACGATAAGTTCGGGTGACTTTGACGTAGTTATAGTTGACTCTATTCAAACTGTTAGGCTACAAGAGATTCAGTCTGCGGCTGGCGCTGTTTCGCAGGTTACGGGCGCTGCAAGTGCCCTCAGCGCTGCAGCAAAATCAGTCGATACGTGTCTAATCTTAGTTGGACACGTAACAAAAGATGGAGCGATTGCGGGGCCAAAAGTACTAGAGCATTTAGTAGATACGGTCATGTACTTCGAGGGCGATCGGTATGCTGGATTCAAAATCCTTAGATGTGTAAAGAATCGTTTTGGCTCAACGAATCAAAGCGCAATATTCGAAATGAAGGAGTCAGGACTTAGCGTTGTTGAGAACCCTTCTGCGAGCTTGTTGGACGAACGTCAAGTAAGTGACGGTTCTATCGTTTTGGCCACCATGGAGGGCTCGAGACCTTTGCTGGTGGAGATTCAGGCGCTGGTAAACAAAACTAGCTTCGGCAATCCCAAGCGAGCTGCATCCGGCCTAGATATCAACCGCTTGAATTTACTCGTAGCAATGCTCTCTAAGCGCACAAAGCTAGATTTATCAGATAAAGATATACACATAAATTTAGTTGGTGGTTTAAGAATAGTTGAGCCTGCTGCCGATTTGGCTATATGCATGTGCATAGCCTCAGCTGCCAAGGGCATGCAGCTTAAAGACGACGCGGTGGTATTTGGTGAAGTGGGCTTAAGTGGTGAGGTTAGAAGGGTCCCGTTTTCTGATCAGCGAGTTGCCGAGTCTAAAAAGCTTGGATTCAAGTATGCTATTGGGCCGATGTCTAGACCAAAATCTAGTTACATTCGGCCGGTGGCAACTATAAGGCAGGCACTAAACGAATATTTGAGCGGCTAGCAGTATGCTGTTTAGTAAGGCGATTCAAGGTGTGATTGTTGACACTTCTGGGTTAATTGACGAAACCCTAACGAAGCTAGTGAGCAATAACTTGTTTATTAAAGATACCTTGTTGATTACAGATGGAGTTCTAGATGAACTTCAATCAATGGCTGACCAGTCCGATAAGTTTCAGCGCAAACTAGCACGCAGAGGACTCAAGCAGCTGCAGCTTTTGCAGAAAAGTGCTCAGGCTACGATTAGAATTATTGAAGTGCCTGCTGCTGAAGCGGGTGTTGATCGCAGTTTGGTAGATTACTGTCAGCGCAACTCATTACTACTCTACACTGCCGACCACAACCTAGAGCTGCGTGCTTTGACTCAGGGTATCGGAGTCATAAATCCCCGTAAAGTGCGTTTTGAATTGTCTGATTCAGTTCAAGTTGGCGATAGGCTGGAGGTTGAAATTATAGCTAGCAACCAGGCATTGACTCATGAAGTAAGGTTGCTCAATACGTTTGCTAGCGCAAAGCTAGAATCGTCTCAGCAGTATAAAGTTGGCGACAAACTCGTGGCTAAAGTCGTTGCAAGAAACATGCACGCCGCAGGTGAAGAATTAGTGCTTAAGCCACTATCAAATTCTCGTCAACTAATTGGTTGAGAAATTGTTGGGAGCTGAAGTTTGCAATAACGTGGAGCCAAGGTATGCCTGCGCGTACACAATATAGTTGCTGCTTGGTTCGAGTCCAGTGCTTGGTGAGTAGCTAGTAGATTGTGTTTTTATGCATGTTGGTGATCCGGAGCTTGTTTTCTCCCAACAGATTTGATAGCTGTCTGCTTGTTGGATGTTGCTCCAAGAAAATTCAACGTTGGCTGCGTCAACCTGGCCATTTTTGGAGGGCTTGGTTACTGAAAGCGTTCCAGAGTTAAATGTACCTGTGACCTTAACAGTTTTTGACGCGGAGTTGTCATATAGGGCTTGGTCAATTATTTCGGCAGTTACTTTCCTGTCGCCAGATGAAGCAAATGCGTGAGTATAGCTGTATTTTCCAGAGCTATTTACATCGGTGACGTTGACAATTTGACCATCAACTTTAAAAACGAGTTGTTTTAGGGCGTGGGTTCCTTGTGTTGTGTCGGCAACAAGTTTGTAGATTGAATCGGATTGCTTCATAGCGCTTATGCTGACATTCGGTTTTTTATCCGAGCAGCTATGTACGTCATCAGATTCGGTGGGCTCACTCGTTCCTCCACTAGCGTAGCCTGCCGATGCGGCCCATATTCCATACCAACGGTCGGAATAAGGAAGTTCGGGCCAAGAGCCAGACCCTACGCGTTCTTCTATGGCGCGTGCTGGCGTACACTCTGTAGGCTTTTTGCCCGATACTACATCAATGTTATAGGCTTCACTTTGCTGGGCGTACTCGGGTTTATACCAGCTTGGAAACTTTCCAATGAATTTCTCTGTACTGTTTTCGGTGGCAGCGTAGCCTGTTTGGCTGTCCATGGCAACGTCTTTTATCCCTGCTGGCCTTTGGTCATATATGGGTACTTGTGGCAAGTTTTTGAGTTTGTGCGAGTCACGCATGAACTGTGTGAATATTGGTCCTGTTTGACGTGAGGTGGCACTACCCATTGGTTTATTATCGTGGTTGCCCACCCAAACTCCTAGAGACATGTATCGGCTAAAGCCCATCATCCAGCCATCTCTATCTGAGTTTGTTGTACCGGTTTTGACTGCGTTTGTTACGCCGGGTATTACAAACAGTGGGTTATTGAACCCAAATACGCCTGCTCGCGCCGAGTCATCGCTAAGCATGTCCGATATAAGGTAGGCTACTTGGGGGTTCAATACTTCTGCGCCTTTTTCATCTTTCCATTCTTTTAGGATTTCGCCGTCACTATTTTCAACTTTTAAGATATATGCTTGATTACGATCAATTCCCGACCTAGCAAATGCTGCATAGGCATGGGCATGCTCGGCCAGTCGAACTTCAGACGCACCGAGTATAAAACTCAAGCCATAGTCTTTGGCGCCTGCCAGTGATTCATTACCCATGGCAATGGCGAGATTTAGTATGTTGTCTACACCTGCCATGTACGCAGCTTTGACCGCCGGAATGTTCCTCGACATGCCCAAGGCATTCCGCACTTTCATTCGGCCCTTAAAACCGCCTTCATAGTTTTTGGGTGTGTAATCTCCAAAAGTTGTTTTTACGTCATAGATGTAACTATCTGGACCCCAACGGTTGTCATTTGCTCCTGCGCCCGGGCTAAACAGCTCGGCATAGCCAAATGGCTTGATGCTTGAGCCAGGCTGCCGTAGCGCCATGGCAGCATTGTAGGAGCCATATCCTGGATACTTGAAGTCTCGACTGCCGACCATAGCAGTCACTTGGCCGGTCTCCACATCTGTTGAAACGAGTGCGGCATTGTCGCCACCTCCGCCGCCTGGGGCATTCACTACTGTAGCGATGTTATCATTTACCGCTTTTTCCGCAATTTCCTGTAGCTCATAATCTAGTGTAGTTATGACTCTGAGGCCGCTATTTCTAACAAAATTTGCCCCGTATTCTTCTTCAAGCTGCTTCTGCACTTCTAAAACAAAGTGTGGCGCTTTTATATTAGTGTAAATGCTGCGTGCTTCAGCTGGAACAATGTTGGCTAGGATGTCTACTTCTTTTTCTAGTTGCGCCTGCTCTTGCGTTATGTAGCCTTGTGCGGCCATTAGGTTGATTATTGTGCGCTGTCGGTTCAGGAGCTCATCGGTGTGATCTCCATAAGGAGAGAAGTATGACGGTGCTTGAGGTAGGGCGGCGAGCAGCGCTGACTCGGCAACTGTGAGTTCGCTTGCACTTTTTGCGAAAAAGCTTTGCGCTGCAGCTTCAATTCCATACTCGAGTGACCCAAACGGTATCTCGTTTAAGTAAAAACTTAGTATCTCGTCTTTTGAGTATAGTCGTTCCAGTTCGGTTGCCAATATGAGCTCCTTAACCTTTCTGGTGACTGTCTGTTCGCTACTAAGTAAAGAGTTTTTTATGAATTGTTGGGTTATTGTTGATCCGCCCTGTGTACCATTGTCGCCAAAAATGTTGTTAACAAAAGCTCGGAGAGTTCCTCGTACACTGTATCCACCATGATCATAGAAATCTTTGTCTTCAATTGCTACTGTTGCCCACTTCATGTTGTTGGATATCTCGTCAAACTCGACAAGAGTCCTGTTGACATCACCGTATAACTCGAACAGCAAATGGTCCCCGGTGCGGTCATAAAATTTAGTTGTTTGGTTTACCGAACGATTACTTATTTCGCGAGGGTTCGGCAGGTCACGCCTTATCAGCATATAGCCGCTTGCGCCTACTACTGCTGTGATAAGCAGGCCTATTACAGATAGCTTGGCGGCCATTTTAAGCCCATCCTTACTGAACCAGAACTTAAATATCCGACTTGGGTTTAGGCGGTACAGTAAGCGCTTGAACCTTGATTTAGGTAGCGTTGCAAGGTATTTGGCTTTTGCGTGAGTTTTTCTAGTGTTCTTAGAGCTTTTGGCAGATTTATGCAGATTTTTGTATGTAGTTACCGATTGTTTTGGGCGCCGCTTGTGCACAGTTTTCTTTTTGGCAGAGGTAGGGTTGGTTTTCCTGGGTTTGCTTGCTTTTGGCATTTTATATAATCGCTCGCTTAATTTATCTATAATAAAGTGTAGCTGTACATACTGGTTGCAATGCTAAACTTTCCACACTTTCTGACATTGGTGATTATAGCATGCTCAAGCATTTTACTCACCTGAGACTTAGGCGTTTTTAACCTGTGAATGCAAATGCTTGGTGCGGGCTTAAAAAGCATATTTTAAGGCTAACTTCTTGTGTTGCTATGTTATCTTTTATGCATGCAGATTAGTGAACTAAAGGGAGTGGGGCCACAAAGGGCTCTGCTATTTGGAAAAATTGGCATAGAAACTGTTGAAGACTTAGCGTGGTATGCCCCTTTACGTTACGTAGATTATGCATCTTTTGGGTTGCTTAAAGACTTGCAGCCCGGTAATTGTTCTGTGTCTGGGCACTTGAATTTGGCAGACGCAGGCTACCGGCGAAAAGGGAGGCATGTAACCAGGGCAAAATTGAGCGACGGAAGCGCAGAGGTCAACGTTGTATGGTTTAATCAGCCTTACCGAAAAAATACAATTAGCCCTAATGTTGAATACGTCTTATCGGGTGAGTTCAAGTTCACTGGCAGGGAATACGCATTTATAAATCCAGATATTCAGCCCCTTGAGGGCGATGCTCTAGACGGTGGCTCAATCGTACCGGTCTATTCTGCGACCAAAGGACTATCTTCTAAGGTTATATGGAATACAGTTAAGTCTGCGAGAGGGCTTATAGCCGGGCAGACTTTGCCATTACCAGAAGACATAATCTTCCCTGGTCTAGGGGCTGTTCACTCAAAAGTGTTTGAGTTTTTGCATTTTCCTGAAGATATTGAACAAGCAAAAACCGCCCAAAGCTATTTTGGATTTTTTGAGCTCTTTGCCCTTATGTTGGCCCAGGAGCAAAATCGCAGTACAAACTCGGCACAAAAGAGTCCAGTAATTGATTTCGTGGAGGCAGCCACCAAGGGTTTTGTGGGGGGGTTGGATTTTGAGTTGACCGACTCGCAGCGTAGTGCTGCCTGGCAGATTTTAAAGGATATGGCAAATCCGACGCCAATGAACAGATTGCTGGAAGGGGATGTTGGATCTGGAAAAACCATAGTTGCTTTGGTTGCCTCCATAAATGTGATCAAAAATCAGCACCAAGTCGCCATGATGGCACCTACTGAGCTTCTTGCTAGCCAACATTTTAAAAGTATATCTAGCTTGCTTAAAGGGTTGGGTGTTTCATGTGACATTTTGACCTCGTCGAGCAAAGCAGCTAAAAGACGGCAAGTTATTGAAGATGCGAAAAGTGGGGACATAGATTTTCTTATTGGCACCCATTCACTAATATCAAAAGACCTTAGATTTAAAAATCTTGGATTGGTGGTAATTGATGAGCAGCACCGTTTTGGTGTTGATCAGAGGCAGACATTACAGACACAGAGCTCGATGATGCCCCATGTTCTCTCGATGACAGCCACGCCCATACCCAGAACTCTTGCTCTTACACTTTATGGTGAATTAGATGTAACAGTTATGCGACAAAAGCCCCGCAGTCGAAAATCAACTATTACTGAGTTAATTTCTCCGAATTCTACCCAAGCAATGTATGGGCAGAT
>CALFBO010000022.1 GCA_937951635.1 Candidatus Saccharimonadia bacterium | reverse complement strand
CCCCGCCAGCAGTAAAGCACTGAACTTTATTCGTGTTTGTTTAGTAAGATGTATATGCATCTCTGTCTCCTTGATTATTTTGTTGTCGTAACAACTAGTTTAGCGAATACAGAGATGCTTTTTAGTGCTTATGGTGCATTTTGGGGTGGAATGTAGGTCAAGCTGTTTGCATGGCGTAAAGTTATATAGTATAAATATGTTTAGGCAGAGATTCTGTCATGAGACTGCAGAAAGGACCGTTTTGGGTTCGCGAATGATTTTATGTCTGTTAGCCGATGCATTATTGGAGGATGCTAGATGCTTCAACGAGTATTTTGACTCTTCATTTGAAGATAGGATAGGAACGGCCATTGACGGTAAGTGCAACGATGAAAGATTGACGCAGCTTTTGAGGTTTTGGTGCGAGTTGGACGAAGCTGATGATTTTCGTAATACCAATCTTAGCCTTGAGCGCAGAACCAAACTTATAGCAGAAATTGTCTTTCACGAATCTGCGGGGTTTTCTGAAGAAGAGAGACAAGCTGCTGCAACGGTGCTGAATGGGTCTTACAGCAAGAATTCGATTGGCAGCATGAGGATGGCGGCAGATATTCGCTGGTTTCGATACAGGCCCATCTTTGAACAAAACAGAGGGGTGTCGTTGGTTCATCTTGGGGCAGGCCGCCAGGTTTATTTGGTTCGTGAGCGCGGCGGCCTACTTGAATTACCAACCTATTTGGACTGTATGCGCGACAATGATCGACTTGAACGTTTAAGGACAAGCTTAGGCGTGTAAATATTCTGGCCCACGCTCTCAGCGTATGAAAGCGTGGGCCTTTTCTTTTTAAGAACTACAGAAAATAGTAGGGTGGCCTATTTCGCACTCAAGGAGTTGGCTCAAACATTCATGCTAAGATAGCGGCATGAATAAGGCTACGGCTGTAAAAATGTGCGTATCATTGCTAACAGGCCTTTTGGTCACAATAGCTTCGTATGGGGTGGTTGTTAAGCCTGACATTGGATCAAGTTTTGATCCAGCCAAAAGTTACAGAGCCATCGGCCTACCTGGCGATATGGGGATTGTCGACGAATACTTGCTCCTGCCTTGCGAAGAGTACAGGTCAGAGTCACACAAGCTCCCTTGGCGGGGCATCCCCCTAAACTACAATTTCTATAGCCCATGCGCTGGCAGCAAGGTGCTAATTTATCCATTTCTTGTAAATGTTGCGGCTTGGGCGGGTCTTGCTTATTTGACTTTTTGGCTAAAGGGCAGGAGCAGCCAGACGTAACTTCTGTACGGGGTGATTTATTCAAGAGCTGATGGTCGAACTGAGCGGAACTAACTTTGACTTGCTGCAGTTAAATTACACGGACAATCAACCAAACCCCAAACCCAACAAGAGCCAAACCCCAAACTAGTTTAATAGGACTACGCTTATTCATTTGAGTTTAGTGTATCATCTATTTATGAAGCCATCGTTAAGACTACACGACGAATTTCGGCAAGTATTGGCCAGCTACAGCCCTTCTGATTATGCTATGAGTTTAATCAGTGGCTTGCGCTTGGTTTTGTTAGTTGCGCCTACTGCTACGGGGCGTAGCACAGTTATAGGGGAGCTCAGCAAACGTGCAGATTACCAGCTGGTTATTTCTGACACAACCAGACCCATCAGAACCAAGAACGACCAGCCCATCGAGATTGATGGTCGGGACTACTTTTTTAAGAGTGAAGAAGATATACTGGCTGGCCTCAAGCAAGGGGGCTACATAGAGGCAGATATTATTCATAACCAGCAAGTATCTGGCACCAGTATTCGCGAGTTGCAAAAAGTTGACCCTAACAGAATCGCCATTAGTGAAATTTATCATGTTGGCGCCGATAAGGTTTTTTCGATAAAGCCCGATGTGACTATGATTTTCTTGTTGCCACCAAGCTTCGATGAATGGATGCATAGATTAAGAAGTAGGTCCGAGATTACTGAATCAGAAATAGCCAACCGTATGACTAGCGCCAAGCACGAGCTGCAAGCGGGGCTAAGTAGGCCATATTACAGGTTTGTAATCAATAAAGATTACCAAGATGCGGCTGCAAAAATTGACTTGATATTAAAAGAAGATTATTACACTGAGGCTGATCATAACGCAGGTTTGAGTTTGGCGCAGTCCTTGCTCGCTAGTGTAGAAAGGGCCTAAATTAGACTTAAATTATATAATTGTCAGCAGCATATCTTGGTGATGTTTACGTGCTAAGATTATTGATATGAGTATCAATGCCGCCTCACCTAAAGATATAGCCCCAACAACGCTGGAAGCAGTGGGCGTCTATTTGGTTAAAATGGATGTTCGGTTATCTGGCAGGCTTGATCGTCTGGGAGAAGGGCAGGTTAAGCTAGAACAAGGGTTGTCGGAGGTTCAAAAGGGGGTTAGCCAGCTGATTGATTTTCAAAACGATTCGATTGAAGAGCGTTTTAGCGAGATACAAAAAGAGATTAATCACCTTAAAGTAGCCTTTAAGCGGGCTGCCTAGCTTGCGCATGTTTGCACATACCTTGCCTCACTTTAAACATTGATGACTGGCCCAATAAAAATGCCTAACACTGCCGCATGAAATACAACCTTGCTTAAGAGGTGCTACTTAAACAATATTTGGGTCTGGAAAGGCTAGAGTGCAGTATTTAAGTTGTGCGGCAAAGAAATCACTCAATCCGCAAATTAGCACTCTTGACATACGAGTGCTAATTTATCTATAATGCTTGCAGGCCATAATTGGTCGAGCAAATATGGAAAAACTAACCGAACGTCAGCAAAAGATTTTAGCCGCCATGATCGAGGAGTATGCCGAGGTGGCTTCGCCTGTAGGCTCGGTTACTTTGGCCAAGCTCTTTAAGGTTTCGTCTGCCACAATACGCAATGAAATGGCTACATTGGAACGACAGGGCTATATTAAGCAGCCACATACTTCTGCCGGTCGCACGCCCACAGACAAGGGCTATCGGTTTTATGTAAATGATCTTAACTCTAGCTCGACACCACCAGCAAACAGCACTGTTGATCGCAATGCGAGAGCGATTAACACAAGGCTTAATAATGCTGGAGAGCACGAACAAACAGTAAGACTGGCAGTTAAGACATTGGTAGAGCTTACTGGCAATGTAGGCTTGGCGACAATAGGCGATTCTTTGTATGTCAGAGGGTTTGCCAGTTTGTTCTCTCAGCCAGAGTTAATGCAGGCAGATGCAGCTCGCAATGTAGCGATTTTGCTAGACAACTTAGAGCCTTGGCTGCGCGAAGCTGCGCCTAATAAGCCACTCAGTGTGTTTATCGGTCGTGAAAACCCAATTGGAAAAAGTTCGCAAAGTAGCTTAATAATATCCAAGTTTCGTTCACCATATTCGGACCGTAGTTACATAGGTGTAGTTGGTCCAACCAGGCAGAATTACCGTTTAACAATGGGCTTGGTGTCACACACAGGTCGCACCTTAGAGTCACTAATGAAAAAGGTTTAGTAAATGACAAAACCCACCAAAAAGAAACTAATAAAAGCAAAGATTAGCAAAGAAGAGCACGATCAGGCAATGGGCGAGCTAACTGCAGATCTGCAGCGAGTACAGGCAGATTTTGCAAACTTTAAACGCAGGTCAGAAGAAGATCGTGTGCGTGCGTTGGGCCTGGGCAAAGAAGCGGTTCTGACTCAGCTTCTTCCGGTGGTAGATAATTTGCAGCGCGCATTGGGTAATGTCCCTAAAGAACTTGCAGGCAGCGACTATATAAAAGGCATTGAAGCAGTTTCAAAGAGCTTGGTGTCTAGTCTAGAAAAGCAGGGCTTGGAGCAAATCGAGGCATTGGGTCGGGAGTTCGACGCCAACCTCATGGAGGCGGTAGTCATGGAAGACGGAGATGGAGACAAAGAAATCGTAAGCGAAGTTTTGCAGCCTGGCTACAAATTGGGCGAACAGGTGCTGCGCTATGCAACTGTTAAAGTGAAGAAAGGAAAATAATTATGACAGAATTTAGACAACCACAAGATCCAGCCTGGATGACCGAGCACGATGCTCTGCAAAGGGCAGGTTTCGAGCAAACTTCCAGGCTGGATTATGAAGGCGCTTACCTGCATGACCATGATTCAGATGATCGACTGGTTGATGGCGACGATGGCAGTCCTCATACGTCAGAAACCGACCCCTACAGTCAATATGACCGACATTAAATAAAGTTATTAAAAAATTCACAATCTTAAAAGTTTAGGAGACAAACTATGGGAAAAATAATCGGAATAGATCTAGGAACAACTAACTCGGCTATGGCCGTAATGGAGGGCGGCAAGGCAGACATTATCGCCAACTCCGAGGGCAACCGCACCACTCCAAGTGTGGTAGCTATTAAAGCCGATAAAAAAGGCAAAGAAGAGCGTCTTGTTGGTCAAGTAGCCAACAGGCAGCGTGTCACCAACCCAGAAAATACTATTTATGGTGTAAAACGCTTGATCGGACGAGCCCACAGCTCGAAAGAAGTTCAAAAAGATATCGACCTCATGCCCTATAAAATTGTAAAAAGTGGAACCGGCGTCAAGGTTACAATGGGCAGCAAGGACTACACTCCCGAAGAAGTTTCTGCAATGATTTTGTCTAAACTCAAAGCAGATGCCGAAAAATATCTTGGTCAAGAGGTAACCGAAGCAGTTATTACTGTTCCAGCCTACTTTAACGATGCACAGCGCAGCGCCACCAAGGACGCCGGTAAAATTGCTGGTCTTGAAGTAAAACGAATCATCAACGAACCAACTGCTGCCGCGCTTGCCTATGGCTTAGACAAGAAGACCAAGGCCGAAGAAAAAATTGCAGTGTTTGACTTGGGTGGTGGAACTTTCGACATTTCTATACTCGAGCTAGGCGATGGCGTGTTTGAAGTAAAGTCTACGAATGGTGACACTCATCTTGGCGGCGAAGACTTTGACCTTGCGATTGTTAATCACTTCCTCGACCAAATTAAAAAAGAGTACAATCACGATATTACTGGCAATGCCATGGCCATGCAGCGACTTAAAGAAGAGGCCGAAAAGGCCAAGAAAGAGCTTTCTAGCACAGAAACTACCGAAATCAATTTGCCATTCCTAGATCAAACCGATGCAGGCCCCCTTAACTTTGAATACAGCTTTACCCGTGCCAAGCTAGAGAGTTTGGTATCCGACCTAGTAGACAAGGTGACACAACCGGTGTTGGCAGCAATAAAAGATGCCAAGCTAGATGCCAAAGAAATCGATAACGTGATTTTGGTAGGCGGCATGACAAGAATGCCCGCAGTTATTGCCAAGGTTAAGGCCATATTTGGAAAGGACCCTTTGTCTGGAGTAAATCCCGACGAAGTAGTTGCCGTAGGTGCAGCCATCCAGGCTGGAGTGCTTTCAGGCGATGTCAAAGACGTTCTTCTTTTGGACGTAACGCCGCTATCTTTGGGTGTAGAGACCATGGGTGGTGTGATGACCAAGCTTATTGAACGCAACACAACCGTACCAACCAGTAAGAGCGAAACGTTTTCTACTGCAGCAGACAACCAGCCCCAGGTAGAAATTCATGTACTGCAGGGCGAAAGAGACATGGCTAGTGGCAACAAGTCGCTAGGTAAATTTGTGCTAGACGGCATACCCCCTGCGCCACGTGGCACACCCCAGGTTGAAGTCACCTTTAACATTGATGCAAATGGATTGTTGAATGTTAACGCAAAAGACAAGGGAACTGGCAAAGAGCAGTCAATAACAATAAAAGACTCTGGCAACATGAGCAAAGAAGATATAG
>CALFBO010000021.1 GCA_937951635.1 Candidatus Saccharimonadia bacterium | reverse complement strand
TTATTCGTGTTTGTTTAGTAAGATGTATATGCATCTCTGTCTCCTTGATTATTTTGTTGTCGTAACAACTAGTTTAGCGAATACAGAGATGCTTTTTAGTGCTTATGGTGCATTTCGGGGTGGAATGTAGGACAATAATTTTGACATATATAAGAATATATGTTTTTATTTAATCAGATGGGGCGATGCCTTATCGCATCTAATTAAGCGTACGGGCTCGATTCAATAAATGGATTGAGCTAATTGCTGTCCAAGATTTCGGAGTTTAAAAACTCAAAGAGAAGAGGAGCAATGAATAGAAATAGGTTTAATGACGACAGGCCAGGCGCTCTAGAAGCGGCCAACAGTTATTTCCTGGAGCTGACGGAGCGTTTAGCCGAGTTTGTGCGTAACAATAGCGACACTAACAGCCTGTGGATACAGCTGCACAATGGCCAACCCTTAGAGGTAGTAGTATCTGAGGCGCTGCCCGAGCAGGGATCTGGGCTGAATCCGCACTATCGTCGTACAGTACAGTTTGTTGCGAATAGCGAAGGGGGCAGGGTAGTGCTGGCAACATTAGTGCTGGCTAAAATCGACGGGACTGGCGAGGATCACTGGTTTAGGTTGGCTTGGGGGCACGCAAGTTTCGACTTTGCCGGCGATCTGGTCGAAATTACCTACAAGGTTAGTCGGGGTACGAGAGAATCAACCTGCTGGCGCTACCCAGCTGATGAATTTACAGTACAGCTAATGCAGTAACCTGTGATTTGGTCCATGTACCACTCGGTGTTCGAGCAATCGAACACCGAGTTTTTATTATTTGGAGCAATAGTTTGGGGCATTTTATAGATTTATCTTGTATTTAAGATGCCGGCGACTAGACTCTGTACCCCTGTAAAACATTGACTAAACATAAACAGTATGTTATTATTTACTCGGATAGGTTATAGCCTATCGAACCTAAGATGCATGGAATTTTCATGGGCAGTTTAATCAAAAAACTCAGCAAACGGGGCTACTGGGGTCGTTTTATGGTTAGGCTGCTCATGAAACGTGGGCAAAGTACCTGCATTCGAAGTACGAATAGCAGTTGTAACTTTGGGCTGTAACTGTCCAGAATCGAGCTATAATGACTGAATTTGAATTCCCTAATACAGCAAAGATGGTGTTGGCATTTACCAACAGGCAGTTGGGCGAGGCTTTAGTCTTCAAGAAGGCTGGCAATTCTCTTAACGAATTGTGGGACGTTGCCGTCACCGCCGGAATGATAGATAAGCTCATGATCACCGATCCTGTCGATGTTCAAGCTACGACAGGCATGGCCTACAGAATGCGCATAGCAAGCTTGCTGGTGCTTCATAATGGCGAGTATCACAAGCTCGGCGAGGTAGTGCTTGCTCAAGAAGTTGCAAACGACGAATCTCGCTGGACGCTGCTGGCATGGGGCTGGTTGCCTTTTGGGGCTAACCAGGGCATTATGCACGTGACGAGAAGAGGTCACTCTCTTTGGAGCGAAGAAGACGACTATGTTGTGCTCACCAGAGAAACGAGGTGCACAGCCTACAACGGCTAAGAAGCCCACACCATGCATCAGCCCGATATTCGAGCAATCGAATATCGGGTTTTTGCTTTTTAGGTAGGCATCATGCAATGTGGCTTTGCTTCTAATTTAAATTATGGGCAGTGACTGCTATACTGCATAGCAATAATGAGCAACAGCTCGCAACCCTAGAGGAAGACATTTGAGTATATTGGGAATTTCAGAAGACTATCTAAGCGAGTTCGTGTACGGCGGAGTAGATGGAATAGTGACTACATTTGCCGTTGTGGCCGCCTCGGCAGGGGCCGGTCTAGAAGCTGGCGTAATTTTAATACTAGGGTTTTCTAACCTAATTGCCGACGGCATATCCATGGGAGTCAGCGCATATTTGGCTGAACGGTCCGAGGTAGATCAATACCGAAAAAAACGCCGTGGCGTGGTTACTTTGTTAGAAAAAGGGGTCGACAAAGCTTCAAAAACGATCTCTAAGCAACTAAAGAAGTATGGCTTTAAGGGTAAAGAGCTAGACAAGGCAGCTGCCACCATTGCAGAAAGCAAGCATGCAGTTGATTTTATAATGAAGGAGGAGCATGTTCTAGCTGAAGAGCCTCAAGACGCCAGCATGATTGGCTTTGTTACCTTCGTGGCCTTTATGATATTTGGTTTGGTGCCACTGCTGGCCTACCTGTACGACTTTGCAACTGAAGGCCCGACCACCGGACTGTTTTTGCAAACATCTGTACTGGCCGGATTTGGATTTGCCATAATTGGCTACATGAAGTCTAAGGTTGCTCATGCTCCGCTCGTTAACTCGATAACGGAAACTTTGGTTTTGGGTGCGGTTGCCGCAGGCGCTGCCTACGCTGTTGGCAACTGGCTCGAGCCATTGTTCTTGGGCTAGCAAATGACCAACAGTCTGCAAGTCCAGCCCCTCAACGAACTGACAAAGAAGCTGTCGCAGCAAGTCAGCTTGGTGCTTGGCCAGGACGTCTCTGTCGATACTTTCGAAATTGCCAACCCAAAAGTTGGAGCGCACTTGGCGCTGCCTTGCTTTAGCTTTGCAAAGCAACTAAAGCGTTCTCCGGCCGATATTGCCGCTGATGTTGCCCAAAAAATTCCCGAAGATAGTTTGCTGCAGCGTTGCGGGGCAAGTGGACCATACGTAAACTTTTGGCTGAATCCGGACTATATGGTCAAAATTGTTCAGTCAGTAAGCGATACTGTTCTTAAAGACAAGTCCAACAACGGTCAAACTGTTGTGGTTGAATACTTGTCACAAAACCTGGCCAAGCCGCTATCAATTGGCCACTTACGCAACCTAATGCAGGGCAAGGTGATCGCCCTGAACTACCAAAACCAGGGCTATAAGGTTATTACCGACAATCATGTTGGCGATTGGGGTACGGTATTTGGCATGTGGGTGGTTGGCTTTAAGACGTTTAGTTCTGAAGAACAGTTACGGCAGGACGGGGTCGAAGAGTTAGGCAGAGTCTATGTGCAAATGCGCCAAGCACTTAAGGCTGAGCAGGATCAAGGCAGTAGCCAGCTCGCAGACCTAGTTCAAGAGTGGCTGCTTAAGCTAGAGGACAATGACCAGGAAGCGCTGGAATACCATAAAAAGTTTTCACAAATAAGCCTAGAGGCTGGCGCCAAACAAGTTGCCGAGCTTGGTGTAGTATTCGACCATAACTACGGCGAATCGTTCTTTGTTCAACGGGGCAAGCAAATGATAGGTGAGTTATTAGAGTCGGGAATTGCTAGGCAAAACGACGACGGTTCGGTGATAGTACCACTAGATAGACAGGGCATGGACACCCCCATGCTTATTCAAAAATCTAACGGCGCGGCACTTTACCACACTTCGGACATTGCTACAATTGAGTGGCGAGTGCAAGAATGGAATCCAGACATAGTGGTTTATGTGGTTGGCGCCGAGCAGCAGTTTCACTTTAAGCAACTGTTTGCGGCCAACAACATCGCCAAGTGGAGTAGTGCCGAGCTGGTCCACCATTGGTACGGCTTGATTGAGGAGCTGGACGAATCTGGCAAGCGGCGCAAAATGTCTTCACGCAGCAACGCCGTATACATGAAGGATTTGCTAGATTTGGCCCTGCAGCGTGCACAGGCAATAGCCCCCAAGGGTCTGAGCGTCCAGGATATTAAGAAGATTGCTTACGGTGCTATCTTCTTCAGGGAGTTTTCTTCTAACCACCAGGGCAATGTGTTGTTTGATTGGGATGAGATGTTTTCGTTAAGTGGTTATTCTGGGCCCTATGTGCAGTACGCAGCCGTTAGAATAAAATCAATTCTTAGCGAGGCGCCTGTGGGCGACAAACATTCGGAAGTCATAGCAGACCATCAGTCCGAGGAGGCAGCAGCATTATTGTGGACGATGTTGCGTTTTCAGAGCGTGGTTGACCAGGCAGCCAGTAGCCGAGAGTTTCACCCATTGGCTGGCTATGCTTATGAATTGGCCAAAAACTGGAACCGTTATTACGAAAAACACCAAGTCATTGGTGCTGGGGCGCACCAAACAGCAAGACTTGAGCTGGCAAAACTAGTATTAAATTACCTCGAGAGAACACTTAAGTTAATTGGTGTAGAGGTGCCTAGCAAGATGTAGCTAATTGTGCCTGCTAACAATAAAGTTGCTAATATGTAGTAATGTCACACAAAATAGTTTATTCTCACGGATTTGGAGTAGAGGCTAGCAGCAGAGGTATGTTCAGCGATATTGCTGAACAGTTTTCGGCAAGTAGTCACATAATGTTTAACTACAATGAGTTTGATGAAACGGAAAACACTATGACGCTTAGTCCGTTTTCGAATCAGGTAGTTACTCTGAAGAAAATGGTGACCGGTGCTAAGGCTGAAGAAGCCAATGACTCAATCGATTTGATAGCCCATTCACAAGGCTGCATGATTGCTGCCATGGCAGAGCTTAAGGGGTTAAGAAACATCATTTGCTTGGCGCCACCAGAGCGCTTGGATTCGCAAAAAATGATTGATTGGTTTGGAGCCAGGCCAGGTGCAGTTGTAGACAGGCAGGGCATAAGCAAGCTACCTAGGCGCGATGGCTCAACCACGCTGGTGCCTGCAAAGTACTGGGATGACCTAGACGGGGTCGATGTGATTGATGCTTATAACAAGCTTGTAGTTGCAGGCAAAGTTAGCTTTATTGTCGCCAACCAAGACGAAATATTGGGTCAAACAGGGTTTGAGTCTCTTGATGATAGTATCGATATTATTAGAATTGACGGCAATCATGATTTTTCTGGCGAGTACCGTCAGGGGCTGTTGGAGCAGGTTAAGCAAATTCTGCTAGTGTAGCTTTTAGCAAGTCTTCGATGCTTGTCGGTGTTTAGCCTTGCCGCATTTTAAGCTTACCTCATTGTGCGCTGGGTAAAACGGTCTATAAGGGGCTGTCAGCTTGGCTGCAGATTTAGAAAATTATAGCTCGCTGGCCAGGAGGGTTTCGTGCAATAATGTTCCTATGGATTTACAGATATATGACTACATAATTGTTTTTGGTTTAGCAATAGCGACTTTTGCATTGCTAGACTTGGCCTGGCTTGGCTATTTTGCCAAAGATTTTTACAACAAACAGCTTAAAGTGCATCTTGCCAAAGATTTTAACAAGCTGGCGGCAGGGTTGTTTTACCCCGGGTTTATTATTGGGTTGATGTCTTTGGCAATTATTCCGGCGATAAACCAGGACTCGCTAGGCATTGCCATGTTCCGAGGGTTGGCCTATGGGCTATTTACTTACTGGACCTATGATATGACCAATTTGGCCACCCTAAAGAACTGGCCCAAAAAGATTGTAGTTGTGGATATTCTGTGGGGGGCGTTTATCTCGTTTGCGACAGCGACCATAACTTATTCAATGTATTGGGTAGTCATTCAGTAGTGCTGCGTTATTGTAGCTGCGGTGCTGTGCGAACCATTTCTAAATTACAACGACCGGGACTTGCCTTAAGCGCCTGTTGGTTGCCCGTAAATACAAAGCCATGCTGTTTATAAAACTCAATTGCCCTGGTGTTAATATCTTCGACAAATAAGTAAACGTTTTTGTTGTGCTGGTGCCAATCCAGTGCGGTGCTTAGTAAGAGTTTGCCGAGTCCCTCGCCCTGGTGTTTGGGGTCGACGTACAGGGCTCCTACTAGGGGTTTATTAGAGGTAGTTTGCACAGAGGTGTAGCCTGCTATGGAGCCGTTAACTGTTGCAGCAAAGATCAGCTCATTAGCGGTTTGGTCTTGGTTTTGTAGCTTGCGTCGCATAGAAATAATGGCTTTGTTTTCTGGAGTGTGCTCAAAACTGGCCTTCATTCGGGCTATTTGTGCAGTTTGTGTCCTGTGGTATCTTGCCAACTTGGCGGCTCTTCGTATGCGCACTAAGTCTTCAGCGTGATTTGGTCTTGCCCTAACTATTCGAATGGGCTTAGAAGTTGACGGTCGCTCCATGTTTGCCATGATACCAACTTGCTTTTAGGGCATCAAATCTATACGGTTGTTGTTTTAAGCTAGCTGTAATCGAAGTGCATTTATATTTGTACTCAACATGACTAAAGTATGCATAACAAAACTAACTCTCTACTTTCTAGCTGCATCTGTGCTTCTTGTGGCGAGCAGCTCGGGTCAAGTTTGGGCTGCAAAGAAGCCGGTCGGCCTGTTGGCTTTGGGCGACTCCTACACGTCTGGCAACGGCGGCCTGGAATATTATGGGTCGAAGGGTTGCTACCGTTCTGCTAATAGTTATGTAGAAATTTATGCAAGCACCCTGCGTAGACGCAGCCTACAGGCTAGTGTTGATAACTTAGCTTGTTCGGGAGCAAAAATAGTAGATGTGTACAAGCAGCTAAGTACTTTGAGCCAAGTTCAAAAACATGCTGTGGACATAGTGTATTTATCGGTTGGCGGCAACGATGCCGGATTTTCACAAGCTGTGAAGTACTGCCTAGTTCCTACATACAGGAACTCGAGCACCTGTCGGGCCATTACTTATTGGGCTCATCGACGACTGCCTGATTTGGCTGGGCAGGTTGATTCAATGCTTGGCTACTTGCTCGGACAACTCCCTAATGCCCAGATAAAGGTGGTTGGCTACCCCTACTTGGCGGCCAGCTGCAGTAAGCCATGGTCTTACCACTTTTTAGGTGGCAGGGAATCTGTAGGTCGAATTCGCTATTTAAGCGAGCGGGCTGATCGATTTTTGAGTGAGACGGCCCATAGGATTGGCAGGGTAGAGTACATTAGTACCTTGCAATTGTTTGCAGGGCACGAGGTTTGTGGTCGTAAGCAAAACTATATTCGCAATAGTTTTGACACATTTATTAAAAGAGAGTGGTGGCATTTAAATAAAGAGGGGCACCGCCACTTAGGCTTCCACTTGGCTAGACGCGCTAACTAGTAGCGAGTATCGTGCTTAAGGTTGGTCGAAGATCTCAATAAGTCTTTGGCTACTGGGCTTGAGCTGGCAAGCTGCAAAACTTTTATTGCGCATAGCCTCATGCTGCAAGCAAGTATGCTTAGGGCCACTCCTTGTGCATGCTGTATAATAAGTTCAATTAACTTTCAAGGAGAGACTATGTCTTGGGGAGAAGCTTTAGAAAATATAAACTTTTTGGCTGTACTGCTAGGGACGGGTGGAACAATGGTGCTGGGTGCACTTTGGTATGCAAGTAAAGTATTTGGACGCGACTGGATGCGCCTGGTAGGCCTCAAAGAAAAAGACCTTAAAAATAGCCAGGACATGACTGCAGTTATGGGGTCTAGTACACTATTTTACTTTATTGCCTCTATAGCTCTGGCAGCATTAATGCAACTGAGTGGATTAACGGGGCCGCTAGACGGAGCATCTATGGGTGCCATCGTGGGTTTTGCATTTGGTTTCGGGCCTTTAGTAGTTACATATGGATTTGCGCGGCGCAAGTTCGAACTTGGTCTTATTGATGGTGGATTCATCATCGCTGCCTTGGGGCTGTCTGGGTGGATAATTGGGCTAATGAATTGAGTAAGAGGGGGAGTATCCCCCTCTTATGCTGCGCCTAGCGGCTCCGTGATCACCCCCTAAATATGACAAGAAAAATCCGGAATGAATCCGAATTGTTTATAGAATTAACTGCCGCTTCGCTAACGAATTTGTAGACGGTTTTTGGTGTCCTTAAACGGCTAGCTTCCATATCAAATTCGTACAACCCTCTCACTGCATGTACAGTAGTGTGCTCTGCTGAGGTAAACTATCTGCTTGTGATACAGCTAGAGTTTCAGGTAGGCGAAGTCGGTTCCAATACTCCTGCTTCTAAAGACAATCCTTACCCCCCCTCTGTTGTATGGCATTATCTACTGCTCTCTACAACAACGACCAGAAAATACCGTCTACGATAATGCTTGGAATGCTTTGGTCGCCCTTTTTGGCAAATATAAATATTGATCCAGATAAATAAAGCAACACTGCTCCCACTAGAAACAGCATCCTGAGGCTAGATATAGCTTCGCCCAAACCTATGAGAGCCAACCCTGTTAGGAGAAATGATAGAACTACTTTTGTCTTCAAGCTCATGTACGCAAGTATAGCACTTAGCAAATGCCGTCCTGCATGTCTGGTCCACGTACATTTTGCTGGTCCCAAAACTCCAGTTACACCAAACTGGTCGTTTTTTGCTCTTTGCTATGCCTCCACCTGAT
>CALFBO010000020.1 GCA_937951635.1 Candidatus Saccharimonadia bacterium | reverse complement strand
CGATTGCCCGCTTTAGCCAAAAGCCTACCCAGAGTTTCTTTATTGGTCGACTCTAGGTCGGCAAAACTTACTATACCTGCGTCGTTCAATAGTTCTGAGATTTTTGGGCCAATTCCTTCGACTTTTGTTAAATCGTCAACCAGCCCCTCAGCCGCACTTTCAATTTCTTTGTCTACTGATTTTCGTACCCTAACTCGCTCATCCTTTTGCCAGTCGAACAAAAATTTAAGAAGTAACCAAAAGAACAGGGCAATTAGTAAAAATAGGAGTAATGTTCTAATTAAGTCGTTGTCTAGCATTCCAAATCCTCCGGTAGCTTTATGTGGTTTAGTTGTTAATCTTAATTGATTCTAGTATTGGTTTATAGAAATTAAGTGCAGTCGTCCTGTCGTTATCAAATTGATCACGTATTCTCACGTAATAATCATGCTTGGATTCACTATCAGCCACAACATTAATTTCAAGGATGCCGTTGCCAATGGTGCAAGTGCTCGAAGCTGGCTGACAGAATGCAGTTGGTGTATCTTGCAGCTTTAAGGTCGCTGGAGGGTCATTGAGTACGTGGGTCCAGGTAAAATCAGCCCCTTTTAGCTTAGTCGGATTCAGGGAGACTTCTACAAGGGCCTTATTGTCCAGGTTATAAGAATATACCGCATCATCGCCTGTGCCGCTAATAGACGGTTCGCCAATGTCTGAAGTGATCGTAAATGGCAAACCCGAATCTGCAGGTGCAGACTCTTGTGGTTGAGTGTCGCTATCGTCGGCGCCCTCAATCGTAGAGTCATCTTCTTTTTCTGTAATTTCATCGATAGCATCGACGTCGCTATCTACTTCGTCGACAGGATTTGAATCGACTTCTTTTTCTGTAGTATCAACTGGAGGGGTAGTAGTTGTTACGGTGCTGTCATTAGCCAGGCCATCGTAGTTGATGACCCATAGTATCGCCCATCCCACCAAAAACATTGACGCCAATAGCATAAGCTTACGCAAAACAAACCCGCTGCTATATCTATACGCTACTCTATCATTACTTTTCATATACAATTACCCCCGAGATTTAAAAACTATGTTTGTGTTACCCGTCTTCAGTCGTTCTAACTGGCCTTGCAAGATTCTATCGAACTGCATAACTACAATAGCGATTTTGACGAATATTTCTATTGCCGATTATAGCAAACAGCTGCAAGTCATATCAACTGTACTCCCAAACTCCATGCTATAATTACTGCTCGCAAGTGACAAAGTCACCAACCAGCAAAAACTAAACTTCATAGGCATTAAGTGGATTCCATCGTAAAAATTATAAAATTCAGCAAACACCTAAAAGGCTACTATTTTGCTGTTAGTTCACTGAGTATTGCCGTGGCGCTGATGGGCCTTCTAACCCCATTGCTGACCGGCTGGGCCATAGACGAAATTAGACTTGGCGAAGCAGCAAGCACACGTTACTTAATTTGGCTTGCTGTTGGAATATTCTTGCTGGACGTCGGAACGACATTAATCAGCAATCTGGCTGGCTACTTGGGCGACCAGATGGGTGCCAAACTCGGCAAACATCTAAGCGAAGAGTATTATGCTCACTTACTGAACCTGCCCCAAAGTTATTACGACCAGGAACTATCTGGAAAAATAATCAACCGGTTGAATCGGTCAATAAATCAAATCACTGGATTTATGACCATGATGAGCAACAACTTTCTACAATTTATATTTTCAACAATATTTTCGCTAGGAGCTATTGCAATATACAGTTGGAAAATCGCCCTCTTGCTGACTATGCTTTACCCCATATACGTATGGTTTACAGTACGCAACAGCAACAAGTGGCAAGAATACCAGGGCATCATAAACGAAAACAAAGATATCGCCAGCGGCAGGTTTGCCGAAGTAATCAATCAAATAAGAGTGGTCAAAAGCTACCTCCAAGAAACCAGGGAGCATAAACAGTTTAGTAAGCGATTTGGTGTAGCTGTAAAAACCACTAAACCGCAGTCGCAGTTTTGGCACACCCAAGATATTATTCGGCGCGTTATACTCAATATAATATTCCTTGGAGTATTCATATTGATTTTCATACAAGCCCAACAGGGGCAATACAGCCCTGGACAGGCAGTAGCACTTATTCTGTTTGCTATGCAAATTCGAATCCCTATATTCACAATCAGTTTCCTGGTTGAAAATACTCAAAGGACAATTGCAGACAGTAAAGACTACTTTGAAGTCCTAGATGTATCACCGCAGCACGAAAAATCCAATGCCTCAACAAAGAGACTATCTTTAAAAACTGGCAAAATCGAACTTCAAGATATCAAATTTAGTTATGACGACGGTCAAACAATCCTCAAAAATGTTGACCTCACAATACCAAACAATACACGCGTAGCACTGGTGGGTGAGAGCGGCGAAGGTAAATCAACACTAACCAACCTAATAATGCAGCTCTACCAACCTCAGGAGGGGAAGATCTTTATCGACGGCAAGAACATTTCTGAATATAGCCCGCGGGAAGTGCGCAAGAACATTTCTACAGTTTTTCAAGACGCATCTTTGTTTAGCGGCACGATTAGAGAGAACATTGGCTATGCCGACCCAAGAGCGCCAATTGCAAAAATTGAAGCTGCCGCCAAAGCTGCAAATGCACACGGTTTCATCGACAAAATGTCCGACAAGTACGATACGCAAATAGGTGAGCGCGGGCTCAAACTAAGTGGCGGTCAAAAACAAAGAATTGCAATCGCCAGAGCCCTCTTAAAAGACGCGCCAATACTGATACTTGACGAAGCAACTTCGAGCCTAG
The DNA here is from genome assembly GCA_937951635.1 of Candidatus Saccharimonadia bacterium. GTDB lineage: Bacteria > Patescibacteriota > Saccharimonadia > Saccharimonadales > CALFBO01 > CALFBO01. Next base: position 3,553 of record CALFBO010000020.1, on the reverse strand, counting down.
ACAGTAAAAGTGAACAATCTGTCCAGCAGGCCTTAGATGTTCTCATGAAAGACCGAACAGTCATAATAATCGCCCACCGACTAAGCACTATCAAAGATGTTGATCTTGTAGTTACACTACGTGGGGGCAAAATTGATGAAGTCGGATCACCAAGCAAGTTAGCTAAAAGCAACGGAATATATGGCAAACTTCTTAAGCTGCAATCAGGCGGTGGCCAACTCTCCGAAAAAGAGCTTAAAAAATATCAAATCGCTGCCTAGGTCACGCACATCACTCTCGCCAAGCTGCGCCTCCGTCCTATAAGTATTGGCGGCACGGGCACCATCTCATACCACCCAAATCACTTGGACCAAGCTAAAAGTACGTGCAATGAGAATCAAGTATTGCTGACGCAGAAGACTAGAGCCCTAGGCCAGCTTGGCTGGGTGTAGGCTCTGGTCTATTCAGGTTGGCAATAAAACAATTCAGGTCCCTTAAACTATTCTTCAGTTCTTTTGACAAGGAAGTGGTGCTTAACCGCAGTGGAGCGTACTAGAAGTACGTGCAATGAGGATTAAGTGCTGCTGACGATGAAGCTAGATTCGTAGTCCCGGCCTTCGCCGGGTGTAGAATCTAGCTGTTCAAAAGGACTGAAAATAGTTCAAGAGGGCGGTTTGGTTACGGGGATGCATAACCAAACCTACCCTCCATCAAATGTGTACTAGTTGTCTGTTAAAATAACTACCCTATAATGCCCTGCCTCCATTAAAGTGTTTGCCAAATCCTCGTCGGCCGCCCTTGTCGTGACCTACGATAGATTTTAAATCGATTTCCTGAGACTCTAACCAAGCACCAAATTCCTGCTTGAGTTCACGCATGCTTTGACGTGCAGTGTCTTTATCAACACCCTGCTCTTTAAGTTCGGTCATGGCTTGATGCATGTCGGCCATCTTTTGTTCAATAGCTACTTTTTGATCGGCAGTAATTAAACCTTGATCTACAGCTTCTTGAAGCTTTTGCGACTTGTCTGCTAGCCGTTGCTCATGGCGTGCTTCACGGTGTTGGTTGAACACCTCTGCAACCCTTGTTTCATCGACATTAAACTCGTTAGCAATACGAGATTCAATCGTCGGCAACTCGGCTACTGGCGTCTGTGCAGAAACCCCCATAGATAGGTAGAGGCCTGCGCCACTCACTATGCCCATGGTGGCTAACCCCGCAATAATTTGTTTACTTTTCAATAAATTCTCCTCTTTAACTTTAATTAATCTTGCGCGCCCCCAGTCGCGATGCTTTGGCAGTGATTGGCCCAACATAGTTACTTTATGCCTCATGCCTTGCTCGTTTCCTGACTGACAAGCTCAATACTACACACCCAAACTTAAAGCTTGCTTAAAGGCTTGCAACTACCACACCTTTTATACATTTAATAGACTGGCCAACATAACTTGCCGACCCCTGATTGTCTCCGCATAAAGTAACGTGTTTAGAATCTAGTATGGTCACGCGCTTAAGCACTTCGCGGCCACCTGCGTTAGCAATAACTATGTCATTTAACCGAGGGGTCTTCTTTACGGCAAGCACAATTGCCCCCTCACGAATTGTAGGATCCATGCTGCAGCCTTTTGTTCGTCGCAAAAGTATCATTGCTATCTATTTTGAAGCTAGGTTATCGATTACAGATTGGTAGTTATAGTCTGACTTGGTTTTTTCAAACATAAACCCAACCCTATCCACATGATCTATAAGTTCTTTAGCAACAGATACGTCCATACTCTTTTTAGCCTCGCCGGCAGCCTTGGTCGCCTGCCAAAAAGTAGTGTGCAGGTCTGGCAAGAGCTCAAGGTGCTCTGGCTTAAAGTAGTCTGTCCATAGCACCCATAGGTGATTCTTAACTTGCTCAGACCTAGCTTCTTTAATGGCAAGTGCACGGGCCTTAAACACCTCATCACGACTATCGGCGTACTTCTTGGAAGCCTGGAGCACGGATTCTGCCTCAATACGTGCTTGCGCTGGGTCATAGACTCCACACATTAAATCACAATGTGCATGAACTGGTTTTATGAATCGTTCTAACATTAAATGTCTCCTTTTGTTAAGCTTATTCTCAGAATAATAACGCTATACTTAATTATAATCATGAAGATACTAATAGTCGAAGACGAAGTAAAAATTGCCCAAGCAATCAAAAAAGGGCTCGAGCAAGAAGCATATGCTGTCGACATTGCCAACGATGGCGATTCTGGCGCAGCTTTTATCGAGGCAGGGAGTTACGACTTGGCAATACTAGACATAATGATGCCTGGCAAGCTAAATGGCCTAGGCATCCTGGCCTCAATGAGACGGGCCAACGATCAAACTCCAGTACTTTTATTAACCGCCAAAGGATCAGTCGGCAATAGGGTAGAAGGCCTAAATACTGGGGCCGACGACTATCTCATAAAACCCTTTGCGTTTGAAGAGTTACTTGCAAGAGTGCGAGCTCTACTGAGACGCCCTGCTCAGTCATTATCTACAGTACTTGAGCACGACGACTTAAGCCTAGACCCTCAAAGTCACCAAGTTATGCGCAGCGGCCAAAATATAAATTTATCGGCTAAAGAGTTTGCGCTGCTTGAATACTTTATGCGAAACCCAAATAAAACACTTTCTAAGAGCATGATTATAGAAAATGTCTGGGATTTTGACGCAGATATTTTACCCAACAACGTAGAAGTGTTCATAGGGTATCTAAGAAGCAAGCTCGAAAAACCATTTAAAAATTCACCAAAACTTATTCACACATTGCGTGGGTTTGGCTATACGTTTGGCGTCAAATCGTGAGAAATTCAATGCGGGCCATGTTCGAATCTGCCACCATTACACTAACTATGATATACATAGCCATAATCGCAATAATTTCATTATTTTTTAGCTACAAGTGGCACACTGTTGCGACATCTCAACTCAACCAAAAAATAAACCAAACCTACAGGTCAATCGAAAGAATACCCAACTTTAGAAACAACCCTGCGCTGGTAGAGATACTCGATCAAAGACAAGAGCAAATCAACGATTCAAGGAAAAAAATATCGACACAACTACTTGTTAGCAACTTATTAGTGCTAGGGATAGGGGGAGTGGGCAGTTACGTTCTTGCCAAAAAAACGCTGCAACCTGTGGAAGAAGCACACGAGGCACAAAGTAGATTTACTGCCGATGCCTCTCACGAACTAAGGACCCCTATAGCTGCTATGCGCTCCGAAATTGAAGTTGCTCTTAGAGATTCAAAGCTAACAAAAAACGAAGCTGTAGCGCTACTAAAAAGTAATCTTGAGGAACTCATTAAGCTAAGTAACCTCTCTGATGGGTTGCTAAAACTTAACGACGGCAGTCAAGCTCCAGAAATGACCCCGGTCGCCATTGCTCCGATATTTGAGTCTGTACGTCTACGTCAGAGTAAAGAACTAGACAAGGCAGAGGTCGAGCTGCAAACGCTTGCCAGTGGACTGAGTGTAATATCCAACGAATCCATGCTAGAAGAGCTGATTATGACTCTAGTCAGCAACGCCATAAAATATTCCGACCCTCAATC
>CALFBO010000019.1 GCA_937951635.1 Candidatus Saccharimonadia bacterium | reverse complement strand
CAAAATTGTGAGTAAGAACAATCTGTTTAAAACCGTCTACCTCAGACATATCTTTTAAATATTCTATAATTGCGTACTTATTTTTATAATCAAACGAGTCGGCTAAGTCGTCTACTATCATAAGCGTTTCAATCCCTAGATTTTTTCTCGCCTCTATCTCAAACAATATGTGAAGTATATACAAAGCTTTTCTTTCGCCATTGCTAAGCACTCTGCTTAGCACTTTTTCGTCGTCTGAGCCTAAGTCTTTACTTCCACCCTCATCCTTAAACTTAAACCCTAGAACCGGAACAATATTCTTAAGAATCACATCGCTTTTATTCTCAACACTAAGCACGAAAGGAACATTGAATCTCTTGTTGAAGGTATCAACTACTGCTGCCCATTTTGTACGCTCTAGGTTCGCTTTTTCCTGAATATCTTTTAGAGTCTTGTCAGATTCTTTGTATTTTTTCATTAAGTTCGTATAAAGAGGCTCGCATGACTTCAGGTAGTCAATCCAGATTTTGTCCTTAAAGCGATTAACATTGTTCAATTCAGGTAAAAGCTCTTTGTTCAAAGCAAGATAGTCACGGAAGCTTTTCAGTTCTTTATTTTTTTTCAACTTATCGTCAATTTTAGAAAATGTCTCAAGTAGCGTTTTATCTTGAAGTATTTGTTCTAGCTCTTTTGATATAACTTGTTCTAGCTCTTTTTCGGACGATATCTGACTAAGCTTTGAGTCATTTTCGTCACTTAAATTTACAGAGTGAGAAGCCTCGAAGAAACCATTAGATACTAAAGCCTTAGCGATAGTTTCGGCGTTTGTATGATTAAAGACTCCTTTTCGGAAAAAACGAGACTTTTCAATAAGCTCATCGTATCGCTCAATATAGCCCTTTAATTCGCTTTGTACCTGTTTATCGCTTAAGGCCTTTAGGACGTTGTTATTAAACAGTGTTGAGTATTTTACGCTCGAATGTACAGGCTCTTTACCGTCTTTAACAATGGGCTCAGCTCTTTTCATAGCGTCAATGAAGTTGTCTGGATCGTTAGCTAAAACTTCCGCTATTTCCTGTTCAGCCTTTTTAACTCCCGAGACCTTACGAAGCTCCTTTAATAGAGTCTCTTGCTCGCTCTCTATATCTGCCCATATCTTCTCGTATTCTTCTCTTAGCTTCTTATTAACTAGCAAAGTCGAAGCTCTTTGAGACGTAAAGCTTTCACTGTATGGCTCAACAACAAATACGTTTTCACTCTTAATTGCACTTGAATCTGCTGTGATTGTTCTGACAGTTTTCCTCTCTGGAAATACTTCGTCTTTCGAATCATTGCCCAAGCTTAAATCTTGAAAGGTTTTGGCAAAGGATGTTTTCATTGAGCCGTTAGGTGCATAAATCGCAAAGCTGTTACCCTTAGTAAAATCAAACACATGATTTAACTTGCGTATACCGTAACAATTCTCTAAATTAACAGTAACTTTTTTCATAGCTGCTTCCAGTATAGCTAAGTTCTAGTGAAACTTCATTAGTAGATATTTGCTTCCATACTTCTTCCGCTAAGGTCCGCCATAAGAATTCTAAAACCACCTACTCGGTGGTTTTTACATTCTTATAGTGGGGCCGACCGTTTGCAAACTGGTGTTGCCATAGGCGGCGCCGGGTCGCGTAGTAATTGAGTGAGGCGACAAAGTGAGCTCACTTACTTTTCCCGAATGATTGAACGAAGGAGGATAAGGTTGCTAACCTGGTCGAACTGGACCTATAAGCGACTGTCCTTTAGTAGGGTTTACTCTGCTGGTCATATGCAGCCAGGATCACTACCCTTTTAATTGCAAAGGAGCTTCATGGATAGGTGTACTAATAACTCGACCGTCATCCCTTCGGGACTTGCTTGTAGTGGTCACTCTGATTATCGTTGGACCACACCATGGCGGTGAATAAAAGATAACGTATACTTTGCGCTATCTAAGTAAATATGGTATTATACTTAGGCTGACTCTGTAATGTTTTAAGCACTTTGACAAGCAGACAACTACCTACACGAAAAGAGATACCATGTCGACCATCGAACAGCCAAAAACCTTCTTGGCGCCCATTCCTCTCGAAATTCCGCCGATTAGTGATGAGCTTATAAAGCAACTCAGCGAGAGAATAAAACCTCTCGTTGAACACGAAGGCGTCCTCTTCTACATCGAAGAGGTCGACCCACGCGATATTGCGTTTACTTACTCCCCAACCAGGACTAACCAAGCGAACAGCCTTGAGCCTGTGGTCAGCATGCCGACACTACACGTCTATGGCGCGCCAGCGTTCTTTAAACCTTCTGTCGCCGAAGTTCTTGCTCAAATCCCAGCTGGATACACAGATCAAGTGGTGGCTTTTCAAACAGCACCCAATCAAGAAAGCATCGACTACTGGCCCCAGGCCGACAGTACCGCTCTCAGCTGGGGATTCCATCTGGCAACCACCACTCTATACAAACCCGCCTGAAAACGGTTTGTGCGAGAACGCAAAAGTGGATACGACATGTAGGTAGCTAAGAATGATTTGAGATGAACCGCAAGGTTCGTGAATCAATTCAACTATCTGCTTGTCGCATCCGCTACATAGATGTGTATCTATGCTGATGAGCTCGAAAGAGCGAAAGCGAATCCAAAGTTAACGTCACCAAAACAACATAAGCTCCACATATTTTCCATCAAGGCCTTCACCCAGAACTCTAAGCCGCCATTTGGTGGTTTTTGTATTTATAGTTGGTGGGTCCGAGGTTCGTAAAGAGCTTACTTTTATGTAAATAAGGTACAGCTCAATGTACATGCCGCCCTGTCCACCCCCCCATGCGACATTCGACTGGGCGAACCAACCAACTTATCTTTTCATAAATGACTAAAGCAAACGAGATTTAACCACTAATCCGTTCGGTCCATATTTGACAAATCGCAAATTCTGGAGTTTTTAGGGGCCAGGCCTTGTAGGTTTTTTTTAGGTTTCTTGTAGGTTTAATTAGTGCGTAAAAAAGTAAAAACCCTACCATGCTAGTAAGGTTAAATACTTTAACTGCTGCGTTTTAGTAAGCGCGGTATAAACATTGGTGTTTGCGCCCTGTATGCACGATGCTCACCGCCAAAACGATGTTCGAGCAAGTAATCTTCTGCAAATACCCTGAATGCAAATCCCGCCAAGAACACAAAACCGCCCAGACCAATCAGCAAGTCCAGAGACAATAAGCATAGACCAATGCCAGAAAGAAGCATTCCTCCATACATAGGGTGTCGAGTTACACTATATATTCCTGTAGTCACAAGTTGGTGATTAGCGTGCAGCACAGCCCCCCCAGCCCAATTTGAGCCCAGTTGGTATTGCCCAAGCATGCTTACTGCCAGCCCAGTCACTACAATCAATAGTCCCGCAATCCTAAGTGCATACAACGAATCAATCGACTCGTTTCCTATTCTGAATATTCCTATAGTCCATATGGTCATGCCAATAAATTTCAAAAATGCCTCTCCCGGCACTTCGGTTCCTCGTAGCGACAGATGATTAGTAGCTCCACGCAAAGACCCAATCAGCGACTGAAGGACACAGAAAACTACTATATACGCAAAAAACCCTGCTGCTGCTAAAGCTCCCATAAACTACTCCTATCGACATCGTGTTAAAGTACCTACATATTATAACATGGTTTTGCAAAAATAGGCATTGACGTATACTTAAAATCATTATACATTTATACTCATGGAAAATTTGAAACATTACCAGCAAGGGGTCAATCCAGATGTGGTTAGATCCATGCCCGAGGAGCATTTAGATTCAACCCCAGACCCCAATGAACAGATGTGTCTGGATGTGTTAGCAGGGATTGTAGCCCAAAATATCGATGGCGCCCCAGAAAGACTGCTGGCAGCTGCTGCTTCTAAAGAGCGTCCGGGTGCATACGTCTGTGGTATGGATGGCTGTAATGTGGCAACACCCGACCTCGACGACAGGGGAAGCTTTATTGGTTGCCCAAAACTTGCTAGCACCAATTAGCAGCGTGCGGCGGCAACTCCCTCCCCTTTTTTTGCACACCCACTTAGCGATCAAGTTTATACACCAAACACTTTCTTCTCTTAAGAGCACTTTGACACTTAGATCACAAACCAAGCGCAAGCTTACGCTTTATTGATGTTCTATAGGACATACAGGGGCCAGTTGTTATTATTTAAGCAACGACATGAAAACACCAACGATATCTAGTTACAAAACTGCTGCAATATCCAGCCTAGTTAGCCTGGGCGACATCGTATTTAGCTTTGCGGTAGCAATGGTGACTGGCAGTTCTGTTATGTTTGCTCAAGGCTTGCAAGGTTTTGCAGATTTAATTACAACGTTGTTTGTGCTACTTGGAGTCAAGCGTTCTGAAAGAGCTGCAGACTCCACCCACCCATTTGGCTTTGGCAGGGAAGTATTCTTTTGGGTTTTGATATCTAGCTTATTTGCATTCTTGGTAAATGGAGGAATAGCTAGCTACAATGCAATTAGAAGTATCATCGATGGCAGCGAGCTAAACTCAATAACTATTGCATTCGTGGCGCTCAGCTTTGGAATAATGACGAATGGTTATGCGCTAAGCAACAGCCTAAAGCGCTTGTCGCAGGGTGCTGCCGGTAAATCGCTTTGGAGCTATGTAAGACACTCTTCCCTTGTCGAAACAAAAATGACTTTATTGGTAGATTTAATGGGTACTATATCGGCTGGCCTAGGCTTGCTTGCCCTGGGTATCTACTTGCTCACAGGCAATCCTATATTCGACGCCCTCGGAGCCCTCACAATCGGGTTACTCACTGCGGCAGGTGCGCTATTTGTTATTGTAGACTTGCATGACCTCATTGTTGGGCGCAGCCCCTTGCCTCAAACCGTTCATTCAATTCGTGAGGCTGCGCTTAAACCTAAAGGTGTCATAAACGTACTGGATTTAAGATCTACTACTATTGGGTCTGGCAAGTTGCTAGTAATACTAGAAGTGCACTTTGAAGACAACATAACGACCGACGACATCGAAAAGATTACCGACGAAATAAAAGCCTCGGTCCTAAAGAGCGTACCCCAGGTAGAACAAGTTCAAGTCGAAGCTGAAACCCCTGAATAAACTATGGCAAAATACGATCATTGGTTGCTGGGTCAAAAACAAATTCTTTGGCCTGTGCCCACAGCGCATCAAAAAACTGCTTTTGCATTAATGCAAGGCGCTTGTTTCGAATTTCTATGGCTTCGGGTTTGTTTTTGTCGTAGTCCAGCAACGTAACGGTGTCGTCATAAATAAACATCTCATGCTCAATCGTAAGAACCTGTTTTTCAATATGGCGATAATGAGCTTTTGTTTGCCAGTAGTCTGAATCGACATCATCAAAATAGTTATTTACTCGTGAGCGGTTGGTTAAATCATAGGAAACAAGACCTTTTTCTACATAACGACGACGCATATTTTTTGAAAACGACTTGTCGAGGTATTCGTGCAAATGCATCTGCTCGAATACTCTGTATTCCCCGCTGGCCTTGGTCAAGTTCCAGTTAACCTGCTTGAGCCCGTCAACACCACCATAATGAATAATCGATTGGGTGTTATTGCTAGATACTTGCTGTAGTTGATGGGCAATTTCTGGTAGGGTCGATTTGAGTGTTGCTACCTCGGCTTCCTTGGTGGCAATAATTGCTTCAAAGGCTTCAGTTCCTCTTGCCGAATAAATACTGCCGAAAGATTTTTTTATTGTCGACACCAGTGTCTTTTGTTCTAGCTCATCAAGCAATCGATAGACTACATTTCTACCCAGGTCTAAATTACGGCAAAGCTCCATAATTCCCACTGGTCCCGATTCAAACAAGCTAAGATAAACGTTTGCTGCGGCTTTAGAAACACCATAGCCTTCTATATAATTACTGATTTCGTCTGCTTTTTTAGCCATCAACTACATAGTAAACCTATAGATCCGTCTTGTAAACCAGACGACAAATTGAGAGTTTGCAGGATTGGCGATAATATATGCTCAGTCTGGTGTTATAGCCATTCCAAAACAATATCAAGATTAATCAGCAAAAAAGGCATCAAACTGTGACTGGAATCATCGCTGCAATTTATGCGTCATTCATACTGGCAATTGGTGAAACTTCGCTAAAAAAATCTTTCCGAGACTTTGAGCCTTCGGTTGGCTATTTTGTAAGTGCTGTCGCCGGCCTAATACTGCTGCTGCCTGCAGGTTTAATATTAGGTGGAAGCTTCTCAAATCTCGCACAAGTCCTACCCTACGCCATAATGTCTGCAGTACTGAGCGAAGCTCTATACTTCTATGCACTATCAAAGGGCCAGCTCAGTATTACTGCAATACTGCTCTCTACGTACCCGGTATACACAATCTTCTTCTCTCATATAATAAACGACGAAAGAATTGCAGCCGAGGCATGGCCGTTCGTAGGAATTACGATTTTTGGAACCTTGTTATCTTACTTACCGAGTAAGCTAACTAGACGAGAGCTCGTGCTGTCCCAAGCACTGGTATGGCCAATCATTGCAGCTATTGCTGCTGGGCTTGCAGATACGGTTGCCAAAAGTATCATAAACCAAACATCGGCATACGACTTCTTGATAGCACTGGCGATTGCTCAAGTACCAATTAGCTTAATCTATCTTCGGCTAGAAAAACTACGCCCAGGTACAGAAATACAAAAGATACTTAAAGCCCCTCAATATTATTTCCACGCCTTAAGCGGAGGGTTGATGGCAATTATCGGAACTTCCTTGCTCTGGGTCGCGTTCAACTATAGCGACGCCTCAATAATCTCGCCCATTGTGGCTACCAGTGGAGGAATAATCGTGCTGTTAGCCGCACTGTTTTTAGATGAAAGGCTGCGACTGCGTAACGGGGTGGGCGTTGCGCTAATGCTAGCAGGCGTGATTGGAATAACATTTACAACGTAAAATTAATTGGAGAATAAGATTATGACAACTAAACTACACAGCAAAGACGCAGCAAAGAATATTACCCTAAATTCGTTAGACACAAAGGGTCAACTGCGAATATACGAAATGGTTTATAACTCATCGGAAGAAATATTTAACGAAGACGAAGCACGTACTTTTCGTGAAAACCTAGTTAAAAAAGATATACATATTCGAGAACTAACCAACCAAGCTTATCGTGATGACAAGGCACTAGAAGCAATTCCTGGCTTTATGGATGTATTCGAAGCTCGCTATATTGACCCAGCAAGCATTAGCTATAAAACTGAAGTTATTATCTACAACGATGTTGTCGCATTCTATGACTACTCCCCCGACTCACTAGGCCTAGAAATATTCGATGCAAATTTTGCGAGCATGCAAAAACAAATATTCGACCAACTTTGGCGCAGAAGCTCACGGCCAGTTATTGGCAGGGGTGGTAGAAGTTCACTAATTTAAAGCCTGCACTGACTGTATCGAGCAAGTTGCACTAATTTCATAATCAGCACTGGTTAGCAGAAGTATCTAGCAACAATGTAGCCAGTAATCTTTTCCAGCAGAAGAGACACTTTAATATCGTCGAGACTAGAAAGATGTTAAGGGGTTTGCTCAAATCCTCTTCCCTGCCTTGGCAGATGGGGTGGCAGCCTCTAGAGCAAAGCTTTGAGGTGTTGAGGTCCACACCCTACTGGCTACTTGGGTGATTAGAGGGTACGCTTCTGGCGTATCGGAGGCCGGCCGACTCTAGGCGCAAAACTTATGCTATGCAGATTTACCTGCAGCGATAATTTTGTTTTGAATATCTTTGAGCTTACTGCCGTCCATTTCGGGGCCTTCTGCGGTTGTAAGCCAGCCCCGATATGTATCGGCGTAGTCTTTGTGGTCGGACCAAACATTTGTTTTGCCCGCCAAATCTCCATGCAATGGAATCAACTTGGCATGTACATACTTAACTCCCGTTCCTTCGTATACTAGAGCTACGCGCGGACTACCAAAAGCCTTTTCGAGTATCTTGGCTAAGGTTTTACAAGCCTGCATCATGTCTGAATACTCTGGTTCGTTGAGCTCAAATATGTAGTCACCATGATTACTCTTGGGAATTAATACCGTAAATCCAGGCGTATTTGGGTATGGTGTCAAAAATGCAACGTGCTTTGAATCCTGCCAAACAATATAAGCGTCCATCGTTCCTGCCACAATTTTGTCAAAAATCGTCTCTTCCATACTGCAATTATACACCTACAGCATAAAGCAGTAGACAAAATTTCACCCTTTCACTTCTATGTGCTTATTAACAACACTTATAATTTTTGCTGTGTCTTTGTAAATATCTTTGAACTCCAAGTTTGCATCGCGATGAAAGCTCTTAAAAAGCTCTATAGATTGCTTGCTACCGAGTGGCTCCAGTCCGATGCTTGTTAGCTCGCGCTCCAAGTCTTCAACACCTGCACCACCTTCAATCACCTCTATTTCTAGCACATAGCCGAAATCCATGCTTTTGCTTGACTGTAATCCAACCACTTGCCTAAACGAATAGTTGAAATAGCCCAATTGGTCGTTGCCCATATTGCCATCGGTAAGCATTCTAGCGCCTAGGCTGGCGTGCTTAAACCCCATAATCGATAGAGTTTGCAGTATGTCCTTAAGGTTATTGCCTGTTAGGTCGATGCTAGCTTCCTGGCGCTCCTCGTCCCCAGCTCCTCCAGTTTTTGTAACTAGCCGGCAAGGGAAAAAATATATATCATCATCGGCAGGTTTCTCTATTCTGAGCATAACTGTTCGTTTGCGACCTTCTAAGCTGTCTGATAGATCCAGCATCAACCTTGTTCGGCTAGACCACTCGATCCTGCCCTTATTGCTTAACTTTTGGAATACTTCATCAAATTTACTCGTCTTCAGCCACGCCCTTTTTTCCAGTTCTTTCACAGCCGATATCCCCTACATTAATGGCGCCTTCATTGTATCAAGCATTACGAACTACCCTTTAACTTTGCACTATTAGTGCTTTCGCTAGCCCCGGGCTAACCCGCATCCACTTTTTAACGTCGCCCTATAACGTGCAATTCCTGCAAAGGCAAGAACCCAGGTTTTATTTACTAGATTCTCGCCTTCGCAGAAATGGTGATTGTTGCTGCTTTTGCAAACAACACTTTCGCTAACCCCAGGTAGTTTTTCCGGAACGGCAAGCATGGTTTAAATTTTGCTTTCTCTGGAGAAAGCGATGGCCGCACAACACCTGGTCTAGAAATTTATGCTAAAAAGAGTTTAGTGCTTCCCGCCCCATTGCACCCAATGACTTAGACACAACGCCCTTTGTTAAATCGCGCTCTATAGCCCCATCAATTCCCGTAGCTTCCTGTAGCACCGGCCTAATCCTGTTCATAAGTTTTTCAATTAGCTCGGGCTTATCATTTAAATCGGCGTCAACAACTACAGGCGCCAGGCTATTTATTGACTTTTCAACAACACCACCAGCTTCAGCTAAAACTGATTTTTCTAGTGCATCTGGTTTAATTCCGGTCTGGGAAATCACATTCTCTGCAACAATGTGCTCAAGTTCTGTCATCGACAAACTACTTAGCCTATCGTAAATATGATCTCTAGTGTTTTCCAGTAACTCTTCGGCAGCAACATCCATTCCTGCTTTTATTAAAGGCAGAGCCGCACCAGCCGCTGGCAAGGCCACTTCTAGGTCTATGCCAGTTGCAGCCCCAAGCGCGAATCCAGTGCCTGCGCCAATTGCGGCCTTAACTGCCAAGCCACCGACTTTGCGCATCTTCTTGCCAGCTTGGCCCTCTGTTCTTCGGCCAGTTATCTCGTGAGATAAACGCTCAACAAAACTAGCCTTGGCATGTCCATACTCAACCTGATAACTCACCACTCCCGCCTCAAGAGCTAATTGTTCTATGAGAACCTTAACAATTTCTTCATTTGAAACCCCAATTTCCTCCATTGCAAGTGCGCTATCTAGCGCCGTCTCGGAAAGCTCACTAATATACATTTCTAATCGAGCAGCTACTACTTTAGCTTCTAACTTTGAATCAAAGCCGTCCTTTAACTCTACCGAGGAATTAATAAGCTTGTCCCGCAAATCATTAAAAAATAAAATATCAGACTCTGGAATAATGCGGGCACTAGGCTCAGTCTCTGTAGACAGTGCAACGTGCACGTCACCATAGCCTGTAGCACTGAGTTCGCCGCTAAAACTTGTATCTGGAGTTGTTTCTAATTTCACTTTTGTTACTTTTTGTTTTTATTTTGTTTAAAAGTATTACTACACTAGCATAATTATTACAATTTGTCTAGTTTATGTTTTATGTATACGCATATGTCACAATACTAACTCAGTTATGACAGTGATAATAAAAATCCAAATAATAGCAGGCCCAAAGGTGTTATGTAGCAATATTATGAAATTTGTCTATACACACTTCATTGACAATCTTGCAATTTTATGCTAATTTAAATACTAAATATTCTAAAAGTAAAAATTCACAAAACAAAAATGGAATCGCAAAAACACAGTCACAGACCACTAGAGCAAGACACCCAGTTTAGTGGTGGCGAGCACGAACTGAATCAAAACGAAAGCTGGCACACCCCCGAAAAGATAGATCCAGATAGGATCAAAGACAGCGACATTATTCTTGATTTACTGCCCACCAAGACAAATGGCGAAGCTTGGACTTTCGACGATTTGGAAAACCTCATACCGACCAAGGAAATGGTTTCCGACCCCGAAACCGGACAAGAGCGTGAAATGATGATCTTTGATCCTCGTGAAGGCGCAGAAGCCGAAGAGCCGATTACCGAAGCAATAATTTATCAACTGTCCTTTAGTTCTGAGATCGACGAGTACGCAATGCGAATTCTAGCACTTTCGGAGCATCTTGAAGTACCGATAATTCTTACAACTCCCCCAGGGCGTGGCGAGTCAGACCAACTTACCCGTGAACAAATTGCCGACATGGCCGATGGCAATTTAGATGAATTTGCCAAGTCCGAATGGCGAACAATTTACAACAACCCAAAACTTGAGAATCTTCAAGATGTCCATTTAATTGGCTTCTCTGAAGGTGGAACAAAAGCCGCCGCCCTAGCAGCAAATGCAGCAGAATTTAGTTACGTACACGACAAAGTTCTTACTACACGAGAAGATGGCGAAGAATTCTTTGTTGATCAAATTAGCCCCAACCCTGACGCCCCAAAACCAAACCTAAAAAGCTACATTGGTATTTCATTCCCCGGTGGCGAAAAAAGAAACCACGTTGAACTATTGCACGACACCGTATCTAGTAGTCGGGGCATCTACGATACCGACGCAGAAGCATACGCGCGTGAAGGTTGGCGAAGGCAGCGGGCCGCCGAATCAATAAGTAAACTCGAGTTGTTTAAAAACCTTCCAGACGCCAGCAAGACTGCGCTAATGGGCCTTGCCTGGGCATCGAGAAGGATTCGTTCGGCACTTATAGATGTAACTGACCCGCTTTATGCAAACACTCTCGCTCCAGATAAAGTCACTAGCTATCTTGTCAAAGCTCGAAACAATGAACCCGAACTAAAAATATCACTAGCTACGTCGACAGAAGACAAGGTTGGTAAACCAGAAGCCATAAAGAGCGTGCACGACAGGCTAGAAGAAGAATTCGGCAACGAAAACCTGCTGTACTCACTAGAATCAAGGTCTATTCCAGAAGCTCCTATAGACTCCGAACAAGAGCCCAATCACTCTCGTATGCAAAGTGCCGAAAACATGATAGCCATAGTCAGCCGAGAATGGAATGAGACCCAAAGACCTACAATATTGCGCTAGTAAGCCGCCAATACTCCTATAGCCCCTAGATACAAAGTATAGTTATATGAACGAAAGATTGCCTGTACCAGCAGGCTGTTCTTATGGTCTGTAAGGTTTGTTCAATAATGCTTGGTTTGTTTCTGAGGGATTATGCATGTTAGATCATAGTCAAAAAAATATTGACAACAACTCTTGTCGCCTGCAAAATTTTTTTACTGTCTAAGATAACTCTTGGAACCAGTTCTTTAAATTGAATGTGCAACACCTCAAACCGCAAATAGCCACAAATCGCCCATCGGACTGTCGCAGATGTACAACACATCTACCGGGTCAACGAGAGGGCCGGCCAGGGGAGCTTGGAGCTCGTATGGGAATTACTCGGAGACTCGGCACGTCGCAACTGGTTATTAGAGCCCTAGTGCTCACCTTCGACGAAAACGACTCGACTTGTTTTACTCTACAACTCCAAGCTCCCCACCACCCCAGTCACCTTAACCCAAAATGCACATTCAATAAATTCGTATTTAACCAAAAACTCCACCCTGCAAGGTGGAGTTTTTAAAATTTTTGCAAAGATCAACTACTTAAGTATATTCTTACCCATATCAAACAAGTCATCCCACACAGAACCATCATCATCTTTATCGAGCCAATCCATTATTGGATTCAGCTTTTGGCTATCAGACCCAGAACTAATTAGCTCACCTAGACCGTCGGCATCAATATGCTTTGCTTTTTTGGCAGCACCAAGCTGACCCATAACAACTGGCGCCAAGTTACTCAATACGTCGCTAACACTGGTGTCATCAAGATCGTTCTTGCTGCCAAGATTGTTTGTTATTCCTCCTAACTTGTCGCCAAATATGTGCCCCAATATCTTCCCGCCATCTTGCATGACATCTTTGTCGCCTATAGCGTCATCAAGTCTGTCCAATATTGACCCATCGTGGTTATCGAGCGCACTAGCCAACGACTGTGCCTGGTTTTTATCTTTAGTCTTTTTAGCTAAGCCAGCCAAGATTAATGGCATGGCCATTGCAAGCAACTTACTGGTCTTACCCCCTTCTATGCCAAACTTCTTGGCAATATTTTCCAGTACAGCACCAGCTACTTGCTGGCCAAACATATTTTGTATTAAATCCATATTCATTTACCTCGTAAAATTATAAAACTATTTATTGAACCGCATAAGATAGCGCGCCACCTAGTGTGCAGCATGGTTTATTGTTTCTGTATATTCAACCACTTCGCCGTTTACCGAATATTCGCTGTGGTCATTTACATTTAGCGTGACTCTAAATGTTCGCTCTCCGTCAAAATTTTCTGGATAATGAAAGTGTTTACTATAGAGTCTTGCATATTTTTTACCGTTTACATACAGATGCGCATGTCCTTGGCCAGCAGTGTTTTCTTTGCCTACTAAAGTTGGAGTAAAGTTAAAGTTTTCTGTATCTAGTAGAATGTTCCAGCCTGATTTGGTATCTTCGGCTACTGTGAATGACAGTCCTGGCGCCATATCTTCTGACACTTCAAACTTACCGTGCTCATGCGAGCCTTCCATGGCCTCCTCGCTATGGTTTGCTGTGTGGGTTTGCGTACTGTCGTCGTTATCGTTCGCAATAGAGCCCAATAAGTATCCAGATACACCTCCGCTCAATAAAGCAGCAATAATCCAAGCAATGACATTCTCTTTATTTGATGACATAACTTCTCCTCGTTTACTGAATAACTATATCATGATGTCTGCCAAACAAAGTAAACTGCCGATCTTTAACAAATTGCAGACTATACGGCCGGGTCGGTACGCCAGGCTCTATGAGCGTACAGGGGTTAGATATAATGTATTTTGATAAACTTCAAATACGTTCTGTAACAGTGGCTTGCTACGTTAGTTTATTTTATAGTAAGCGGTAATCATTATTTGTTGACATAATGTCAATAATATGCTAAGTTACAAGTACTTAATTACAAAAACAAAAAAATGAACACAACTTACAACGGGCATCATTTTGCCCACCTCGCTTTAAACAAAAGACAAGCCGCTTCAGTCATAGCAGCAGGATTGGCCAGCCCCCTAATTCTACTGGTGTCTATATCCATTAACACCAAGTTGGCGTCTATGGACTACCGGTCTATTTACGATTCAATGCCCAACCCTGCAAGCACTCGGCTTAGTGGCGAAAACGTTATAAATGTCGTTATGGTAGACTCGGGTGAAACTAGTGTAGAAGTAGCCGACTCCAACGAGCCAAACTTGAGCATAAATGTGGGCACATCTGCTGAAATAGCGAATGCCCCTGTCAGTTCGGCCGAGACGCCAACCAGTCTTGCTCAAGCACCCGCACCAGCACCTCCGACAAACAGCACTGTCCCAGCAGCAACCAACGTTACTCCAACAGTTCAGAAAGTAGCTAGCGCAAGTCGCATAAACCGCCTCGTGGGCAAAAGCTTTTTTAAGCAAAACCCCAACCCGGCCCAACAACAGTACAACGAATGGCTAAATTCACGACCTAACGATGCGGCTCAAATCAAGAAAATAGTAGACCAGCCCATAGGTATGTGGATCGGGGCGTGGACCAACTCAAGCTATGTTAGTCAAAAAATGAATGAGGCTTCGAGCAAAGGCCAAACACCTATCTGGATACTCTACAATATCCCCAATATAAGCTGTAATGGTGGCGGTGCGACGTCGGCCAATCAATATAGAAGCTGGATCGACGGAATCTCGGCAGCAATCGGAGGCAAGAGTTCTGTTGTAGTGATTGAACCAGATGCCCTGCCATTAATAAACTGTCTATCGCCCGCGAAACAAACTGAGCGCTATGACCTGATTAGATATGCTGTTGATAAGTTTGCAAATAACGCCAACACGTCTACATACATAGATGCCGGCCACTCTAGCTGGGTTTCGGTGAACGTCATGGCTGAGCGTCTACGAAAAGTTAACGTTCATAAGGCTCAAGGATTTTCTTTAAACGTATCCAATTTTGGCTACACCTCACCCAATGTAAATTACGGCAACCAACTTGGTGCTGTGCTCGACAATGCACACTTCATTGTTGATACCAGTCGAAACGGTAACGGCCCAGGTACAAATGGCGAATGGTGCAACCCTAGAGGCCGAGCTCTAGGCCCAAGACCATGGGTGGATGGCAACAACAACCTACAAGACGCGCAGCTTTGGCTTAAATTTCCAGGAGAATCAGACGGTACCTGTAATGGCGGACCCGCAGCTGGACAATGGTGGCCAGAATACGCACTTGAACTTGCCCAAAACGCAAGCTACTAACACTCAACCCTACGAATCGCACTGCTTGCCGGGCGTTACGTTAAGAAGCAAAAAACACCAGTCACTACCAAACAAACACTTAAAGACTTATAAAGTCCCTAACGTCTGCTTCTTCAAGTTTTTCTGTCAAATACTGATCTATGTTTATGTAATTAAAGAGCATATGAGCTACCTCACGCTCTTCACCGTCGACAGAAAGCACCTTTATGATATGCAACCCAAAATCGGACTCAACTAGCTCGCTGGAAGCTTGCCCAGGCTCTAGGTTAAATGCAGCATCAATAAACTCTTTGGGTAAGTCTGTA
>CALFBO010000018.1 GCA_937951635.1 Candidatus Saccharimonadia bacterium | reverse complement strand
CCATGAATTTGTCTAGTTCGGCAAACTCAACGATTTTCGGGTACATGTCTTGCATTTCTTTGCGAGAAAACCCCAGTAAGGCTCCGTTAAGGAAGATGTTTTCACGGCCTGTTAGTTCGGGGTGAAATCCCACTCCGAGTTCTATAAATGGCACGAGGGAACCGTCTATGGTTATATTGCCAGTACTTGGTTGGTATACACCTGCCAGAAGTTTTAAGAGCGTACTCTTGCCGCTGCCATTTCTTCCTACTATTCCAAAAAATTCGCCTTTTTTGACTTCGAAGCTTACTTCTTTTAGCGCATGCTGTGTCGTTGACTCGATTTTGCGCAGTGTCCTTAAAGGGTGTGTAAACATCGATTTGATTGTTCTTGACTTTTGCCTATCAAGGTTGAAGTTTTTTGTTAGTCCCTTTACTTGGATTACAGTTTCTGCGGCTGCTTTAGAATTTTCTCTCATGTTAAACGTACTCCGCAAAGTATGGCTCAGACGATCTGAAGTATTTAAATGCAAAAATTGCTAGTGCGAATATTATGACAAATGGCAAATACCACAACCCCCTGTAAGCAATGTCATAAGTTTGCGTAGTTTGGTCGTAAACTAGGGCATATCTAGCATCTAGCACTATTTGTGCAAGGGGGTTGAGCACCATGATTTCTGCAGCAGTTTTGGATTGTTTTACCACTTCGCTAATTGGGTAGAGTATGGGCGATAGATAAAATAGCATTTGAAGAGCGACCTCCCAAATATAGCTCATGTCACGAAACTTAACATATAAGGAAGATATAATGAACGAAACGATTTGCGCAAACAAAAATAACTCGACGATTATCGGGATTAACCAAAGCGCCCGCCAAGTTATCTCGACCGGTCCAATATAGGCAAACGCAAAAACAACAATCATATTTAACCCAAGATTTATAAATGCCGCAACGTTTGCCGAAAGCACAATTATGTAGGCGGGAATTTTAATTTTTCGTAATAGGTCACCCCTGGAAACTATAGCTCCGACGCTTTGCGAGGTGGCTTCGGTAAAAAATGTCCACAGTACTATGGACAACAGCAAGCTTAGTTCAAAGTTGGGTACGCCGTCGCCAAATCTTAAAAACTGCGTGAATACTACATAGAGTATCCCAAATAGCATGAGCGGCTTCAGCAGGGACCATACGTAGCCTAGTAATGAGCCTTGGTAGCGCAACTTGAAGTCGGTGCGAACCATCTCTTTGAGTAGGCTCGTGTTCTTTTTACTTAAAAACATAACGCACATTATAGCAGGATATCTAAAGAATACTGGCCAGGATGGTGTTGTTCGAGAATCGACGATTTGTTGTTGTTTAACAATCTAGAAATACTTGTTGGGAAACAGGCCAGATTGCTCGTCGATAGCAGCTTTTCTGGCTAAGAATGCTTCTTTAAATTCTGGGAGTATCATTTTTCTATTCCAGTCACGTTGGGATTTTTTGAGATTATCGTCAATGAGCTGCGCCACAGATTTATCTGGATTTTCGTGCCACCACAATCGATAGAATGGCCCCACGTAGTGAGACGCCGCGTCTGCCGATGATACTATTTTTACTTCGATTGGTGCATCTTGCAGTGAGGCTGGGTCTGCAGCATCTATTGTTTTAACCGATGCCAGCGCCGTATCGATAATCGCTTTTGAAAAACCAATGTCTAGTAGCGCCATCCGACCTTCAGTTAGTGTGGCATGATGCTCATTTGAACCACTTGTTAGTGCTCCGTAGTCGTGTAGCCAGCATAGAAGTTGCACAAAGTCTCTATCTACTGAGTCGTATAGGTCGCAGGCTTCTAGGGCAATTTGCTCTACTATTTCTAGGTGGTATTTCAAGAACCAATCTGCGTATTTAAAGGATGGATCTTGAGCCTTTTCTTTTACGTGCTGTATGAATAAATCAAGGGTGTGCCTGGGAATCATGCTTAAATACTAGCATGAATAATATTGGTATTAGCCGAACAGATCAGGACGACATTAGCATAGCGGTCGTCTTAATAAATTGGAATGGTAAAGCAGATAGCTTGGCCTGCCTGAAGGCACTACAGGGCCAAACCCTTGACCATCTAATAATCGTTGTAGATAACGGTTCTAGCGATGGTTTTGTGGACATAGTTAAGTCTAATTTTCCAGAAGTTGTCTTGGTTGAAAACTCTAAAAACCTTGGATTCGCAGGGGGTGCAAATAGTGGTATACGCCATGCAATGGGCCTGGGTATGCAAAACGTTGCACTTATAAATAATGACGCTCTGCCCGATAGAAATTGGCTAGAGCATTTAGTGCATGCATTAAAGACCAGCCCAAATGTAGGCATAGTAGCCAGCTTATTGGTCAAACCCGACGGCACCATAGATTCTGCCGGCCAAGCACATAGCCGCTGGGGGCTGTCTTACCCAGTAGGCAGGGATATGACTCCAAAAGGCGACTTGCTAGCGCCCAGGCAGGTCTTTGCTGCGTCTGGAGGGGCTATGTTGGCCCGAGTGGCATTGCTTAAGCAAATAGGTTTGTTCGACGAAGACTTTTTTGCCTACTACGAAGATATAGATCTATGTTATCGCGCCCAACTTGCTGGTTGGAAAATTGCTTACGCACCTGACTCAAAAGTTGTGCACAAGCTTGGCCAAACTAGTGGCAAGCTGGCTGGTTTTACAGACTACCAAACTGTAAAGAACTTGCCGTGGCTGTTTTGGAAAAATACCCCAACGCGACTTTTGCCAGCAACAATACCAAGGTTTTTGGCAGTGTATGTTCTTACGCTTGGGTCTATGGTTCTGCAAGCAAAGTTTTTACCAGTTTTGAAGGGTTTATTAGTGTCGACAGCTTTGATGCCAAAAAAGATTGTTGAGCGCCTTACTATTCAACGAAATCGCAAGGTCGAGCCTGGCTATATTTCATCTATTTTGGACGATGATTTACCACCTTCTGCAAACCGGTTGCGTCGTTTGCTAACGCCTCGATCGTAAGCTTTAGCGTATCGACTAGCATTTTTTACGGCTTTTGGTGGTCTCGACCATAGAAAAAATCACAAAATTTAGTTACAATATCTCTCTGATGCTACTAGATAAAATAAAAAATAAAGTACTAAACAGGTCGTTGCCCGTAAGTAAGGCCCGGCATGTAGTTGCTTTGGATATTGGTACAGAAAACGTCAAGGCCTTAGTCGGCAAAATTAAAGGCGACGAAATAGAGATTGTCGGAGTCGGCAGGTCCAAGCAGCAACTTACCGATATGCAGTCTGGGGCAATTTCGGATATTTCTGGGGTGGTAGATAACTGCGACAAGGCTCTAAACAAGGCGGAAACCATGGCTGGAGTAGAGGCCCGTGATGTAATTGTTGGTATTGCGGGAGAGTTGGTAAAAGGGGTGACTGCTACGATAAAGTTCAAGCGCAAGGATGCTTCTACTCCAATTTCCATAGAAGAAATGGAAAGGATTATTGGCTTGGTTCAAGCTCGAGCCGAAAAGAATGCTCGATCGTTGTTGGCACTTGAGTCTGGCAACGAAGACATCGAGGTTCGTCTTGTTAACTCTGCTTTAGTTTCTATAGAAATTGATAGCTATAAAGTTAGTAATCCGGTTGGGTTTCAAGGCAAGGACGTTGCTATTCAGCTCTACACTGCTCATGCACCAATGATTCATATAGGTGCGATTGAGCGGGTGATTAATGAGCTTGATTTGGACTTGGTGGCAGTGGCTGCCGAGCCATTTGCAGTTGCAAGGTCAATGATAGGAACCGACACAAACAGCAACCTTAGCGCAATTTTGGTAGATGTGGGCGGCGGCACTACTGACATTGCAGTCGTCAATGACGGTGGCGTTGAAGGCACTAAAATGTTTGGAATAGGTGGGCGAGCTTTTAGTAGAAAGATTGCAACCGAACTCGATGTTGATTTTCAAGATGCAGAAGAGATCAAATTGGAACTGTCAAAGCCTGGTGGTGTGAGCGACAAGCACAGCAAGCGTATAGCAAAGGCGCGCAAGGCTACCGGTAAAACGCTTGAAGTTTGGCACAAGGGCGTAGAGCTTGCCTTGTCGGACTTTGGTGTCGATCAGCTACCCTCAAAGATTTTGCTTTGTGGTGGAGGTTCGAGTCTTAAATCTTTGAGTGAAGGTCTCGCTAATTATCAATGGGGTTCAGGCATTCCTTTTACAAAAGCACCGCAGGTGCACCACATAGACCCTGCTCAGGTGGTGGGTATTATTGACAAAACCGATTCAATTCACGATCATACATTCATAACCGCAATGGGCCTACTTAGGGTTGGCCTGGACACTATTGATGACGATCCTGAATCACAAGATTCCATTCGCGGTAAATTAAACAGACTGTTATCTATATGACAAAAGCTAGCAAGAAAGACGTAATTTATATTGATGTCGATGACGACATCACTGCAATTATTGACCGTCTTAGCAGTTCTAAATCTAAAATTGTTGCATTGGTTTTGCCGAAGAGGTTTGCGGTTTTGCAGAGTATTGTAAATATGAAACTGCTCAAGCGTACAGCCGACGACATTAAAAAGAAGGCTGTTTTAATAACCAGCGAGTCGTCGCTCTTGCCCTTGGCAGGTAAAGTGGGCATCTATGTTTCTCCAAACTTAAAGACGCGACCGAGTGTCCCGCATGCAGGACAGACTGCAAAGATAGATGATTCGGTAATAGAGGACGAGTCGGCCGAATTAGACTTGTCAAAAACCGTGGCCGACCATATAGAAGAAACTGGCGTAGAAGTTAAAGAAGATTTAAAGACGAAGACCGAGCCCAAAGGGTTGTCGTCGAAATTATCTTCTGCAAAAAAACATGTGTCTCGTGGCAAATCAAAACCAGATAAAGACATAAAAATCCCAAATTTTGGCCGTTTTAGAAATAAAATCTTGTTGTCTTTGGGTGGGTTAACTGCACTGCTAGTTGGCTGGTTTTATGCATTTGTAATTATGCCAACTGCCGAAATTAACATTGCCGCAAAAACCACAAGAATACCCACTGCCATATCAGCTATTGTAGATGTTAGTGGTGAGTTGGCGTCGTCTAACGAGCAAGTAGTCCTGGCTGGGGAAGTCAGGGAGATTAGCAGAACACTGAGCGAAACTTTCGTGGCGACTGGCGAAAAGGATGTTGGAGCAAAAGCAAGCGGAATAATATCGCTAGAAAATTGCTTCACGCAGAATGATCTAGTGCTGCCTGCTGGTACCAAGATAAGTGATAAGAATTCGAATACTCCATTCGTGACAACATCTGCAGTTACAGTTGCTGGTGGTAAGGCTGGTGGCGGAGGTTTTACCTGCACCATACCTGGAAGAGCAGATGTGCCGGTTGAAGCAACAACATCAGGTGGCGAAAAAAACTTGTCGCCGCGGTCGTATTCTGTGGCAAATCAACCCGAGTTGGTGGCTTTTGGTAGCCAAATGTCTGGCGGTACAACCAAGATTGTCAAAGTAGTATCCCCAGCAGATGTTGAAGAAGCGACTGCAAAATTGCTAGAAAAGTCCGACTCAACTGTGTTTGATGAGCTAGTCGAATTGTTCGGCAATGATTACTTTATATTGCGCGAAACTTTTGCAGCAATTCCCGGAGAAGTGACCACCGATCCTGCAGTTGATTCTCAGGTAGACCAGGCTACGGTATCTGCACAGTTTAAATACACCCTTGTGGGGCTGAGCAGGGCAACTGTTAGCCAGGCTTTGGAAGCTTTCCAGCAAACTCAAATCACCGATGGTGCAGAGTCAATTTTAGATAATGGCTACGATAGTCTGGTGGCCCAGCTAGTTGATAACACAAATCCAATTTCTCCCAGTGTAGATTTCACTACCGATGGATTTTCTGGACCCGAAATAGACACCGCTGCTCTTGCCGAAGAGATTAGCGGAAAAAGGTATGGCGACGTGGTGTCGTTAATTAAGTCCAAGCCGGGAGTTCGGGATGTCGAGGTAAACTTTTCTCCTGCCTGGGTTTTTACTGCTCCAAAAGCTTCCAAAACTACCATAAATATTGATCTTAACTAGATGGTCGTAAAGAGCGACACGGTAATGAGTCATTCTACCAATGTTCTGGGAATTGACTATGGTGGCGCACGAATTGGCATTGCAAGAGTTAATGCATTCGCAAAAATACCCCAGCCATTGGGTGCTATCAAAAATGGGCCATCTACATTAACCGAACTTGCCGCGACAATTACACAACACGATGTTTCAGTTTTGGTAGTTGGTTTGCCCAGGTCTTTAAATGGCGAGGATACCGACCAAACTAGAGAGGTTTATGAATTTGCCAAGCTCTTGGAGCCACTAAAGTTGCCTGTGTATTTTCAAGACGAAGCACTTACTTCCAGCCAGGCCAAGACCGAGCTTAACAAAGCAAAAAAGCAATTCTCGAAGTCCGATGTCGATTCGTTATCGGCGGTTTATATTTTGGAAGATTTTGTTAAAACAATTAAAGTATAGGTAAGACATGAAATACAATCACGAAGAAACTTCAAAAAAACGACCTGTACTAAAGATTGTTGGTGCTGTTGCGGGATTTTTAGCCTTTTTTGCCGTGGCCGGTGTTTTGGCTTTGAGTAGGTGGTATAGCAACGCGCTAGAACCACTTAGTGTTGAAGGCGATAAGAAAGTGGCAAGCATTACGGTGGAGTCTGGTTGGAGTGCTTCAAAAATAGCCGACGAACTAGAGTCCAATGGCATTATTAAAAATAAAACTGCCTTTAAATGGTTTGTTGATCGTAGCGGCCAAAAACAAAAACTCCAGGCCGGAACGTACAGTGTTAGCTCAAGTAATTCTGTAGAAGAAATCGTCGATATTCTTGTTGGTGGCAAAGTAGTAACAAAAACGTTTACAATTTTGCCTGCAAAACGACTGGATCAGCTAGAATCTGCCTTTATAGATGCAGGCTTTGACCCTGCAAGCGTAGAGGCAGCTTTTACTAAAACGTACGAGCATCCAATTACAGAATCATTGCCAGATTCACAGAGCCTTGAAGGATACATTTTTCCCGAGACGTACCAGGTGTCTTTAGAGGCAAGCCCCCGAGATATTATTCGCCAGAGCCTAGATGAGTTCCAAAAACAAATTGATGACTTGGGTTTGAAAAGTGACTTTGACGAACTAGGTCTTAGTTTGCACGAAGCCTTTACATTGGCGTCTATCGTTGAGCGAGAGAGCCCAGGCGTAGAGGACCACTCAAAGATAGCTCAGGTCTTTCGTAAACGTCTAGATATTGGCATGCAGCTTGGCGCTGATGCGACGTTTTATTATGCCGCAGAAATTACAGGCAAACCTGCCCACCCCGACTTAGATTCGCCCTACAATACAAGACTATATGCAGGCCTTCCGCCCGGACCAATAAGTAACTTCACGATAGAGGCACTAAAAGCTATTGCCAACCCGGCAGATGCAGATTATTTATACTTTGTTTCGGGCGACGATGGCACTACCTATTTTTCTAGTACGCTTGATGAGCATCGGGCTTTGACTGCGAAGTATTGTATAGAATTGTGTAAGTTGCCAAGTCAACGCTAACCCTCTTGAACTATTTTCAGCCCCTTTGAACAGCTAGATTCTACACCCGGCGAAGCCGGGACTACGAATCTAGCTTCTGCGTCAGCAGCACTTAATCCTCATTACACGTACTTCTAGTACGCTTCATTGCGGTTCAAGTACTACTTCCTTGTCAAAAGAACTGAAGAATAGCTCAAGGAACCTGAACTATTTTCAGTCCTTTTGAACAGCCGCCTTCCTGGCCAGCGAAGCCGACCGCTAAGCCTGCCTCAGCGTCAGCAGTACTTAATCCTCATTACACGTACTTCTAGTACGCTTCATTGCGGTTAAATATTGCTTCCTTGTCAAAAGAACTGAAAATAATTCAGGAACCTGAACTATTTTCAGTTCTTTTGAACAACAACCTATCTTGTGGAGAAGCCGACTGGCAAGGTTGCTTCTGTATTGGCAGCGCTCCATTAGGCAAAGAATGTTGCTCGGAAATTAACTTCTATGATGTGGGGTATGTCTTGAAGTGCAATAACCTCAAATTCTAGACACATCTGGCAGCACAGGCCTAAGTGTAAAATTTGTGTATATTTGTATCTCAACAAACAACTCAAACATTAGTTTTTTAAGTTGTTTGTTGAGATGACAACATAAGCTCCAGATTGGTTATCTGGGTTTTGTTTGTGCATCTCGGGGTTGGTTAGGGATTGTTTAGGGCGCGGATGATGTCGAAGATGTTGGAGCCTTCGGCTACATGGATAGCGCAAACCAGATGGCCTGGATACTTATCACTTTGTGTTGGTGCTACTTCGTGAGTATTTTTTTTGATGAAACCTGACTCTTCAAAGACGAGAAAAAGCCGCCTTATCATTTCCAAGTTTGCGCCTTGAAGGAAGAACAAGTTCCAATCCGAGGACAAATGGCCAGGGTTTGCCTGCTTAATCCAGACATGAGTATTTATCCAAAAGATACAGGAGCTATTTGGTACAAGCCCCTCGAGAGACTCGTGTTGTCGCTTCAACTTGCGCTCAAGATCATCATGGTTTGCGCGAGCAGTGTTTCTTTCGCTCTGAACAGTGTTTATCTCGATTTTTAAGTTTTCGACTGTGTGTTCAAGTTCATTATTGCTGGCCCAAAGCATAGTTAGCAGGTAGAGCATGAGTATGATTGCTAATGTGGTGATGCCTATCGAGACGATGTTGAAGGTGAAGGGCCCTTCCTGCGCCATAATCCCTAGCCCGAATGGGCTGTGATCGTACATACTAACTCCTTGGTAGTTGTGTGGTGAACGAATTACCAACTAGACACGTCTTTTAAGTGTGCCAAGTAGGTAATTCGCTACCAATGAACCTTTGCAAAACAAAGCTTGCAGTTATGCTTTACGGAGCTAGACCACTTTGGAGTAGTTGGGTGCTTATGCTGTCAAAGTTCGATCTGCATTTTATTGCAAACCGTATTAATTTCAACATTTTATTAACTCCTTGTCAATAATTTGCCCTGTAGACATTGCCTAAAGTGGTAATTATTGCTAAAATGCTCGGGTTGCAGATGCAGGGCTAGATTAGAGTATCTTGGATATAGTCCAACACTGGTCAGGCAGCCAGCAACATTTTAATTGAATTTTAGACTAACTAGATTTGTGTAGAATTAACTTTATACAAGTAGGAGTGGTCCATTAGTACACAAACTGCACGATCGCTCAAAAGCGCATCCGACCCAGTACAGATCAAAGATCGTCTCAAGGCCGAAAAGCGCCATTATTCAAAACGGCTAAAGCACTCCAAAAAGCATGCCAAGCGCAACCTTAAGGAAAATCATCATTTTGTAGTCCAGGGCGTATTGCTGGCAATAGTTACGGGATTAATTGTGGCAAGCAACTATGGCAAAAATGACACTTCGCCCACAGTCGCTTATAGCGCAGGTTTTGGCGGTGTAGTGAATAACACCACCGTAGATGAACTTGTTGCTGCCGATGTGGCTGCGTCGATAGCCTATGAAAACAATTTAATCATTGCAGATAGTGTAGGCAACTTGTCCGACTCTTTGAGTGCCAAGGTTGAGTTTGCCACTACCAACGAGACATACCTAGAAAAGCAGCTAGTAGTAGACACCAACTCCAAGACTAGGCAAGATGTCATAAAGTACACCTCTAAGCGAGGGGATACTATTAGCGATTTGGCTGCCAGATTTAATGTTACATCCGACACGATTAAGTGGGCCAATGACCTGTACAGTAATGCCCTGCCGGTTGGACGCGAACTTACCATACCCCCAGTAAGTGGCGTGGTGCACAAGGTTACAAGTACCGATACTGCCGAGAGTGTAGCGCAAAAATATAATGCCAATGCCCAACAAATAATTGCTTTTAATGATGCAGAGGTGAACGGCCTGCCGGTGGGAGAGAATATAATTGTTCCTGATGGCGCCAAGCCTGCTCCAGTAACCAGGCCGCTTAGGTTTTCGGACAGGACTTTTGCGTTTGGCACAACCCAGCCACTGTATGGCGGCAATGGCTATTCATATGGTTATTGCACCTGGTACGCTGCCAATAGACGGGCCGCGATTGGTCGCCCAATACCTAGAAACTTGGGCCATGCTGTAACTTGGGCATCTTTAGCATCTCGATCGGGGCTTGTCGTAGCAGAGAACCCCATAGCTGGCGCAGTTATATGGCACAAGAATACATATATTGCCAACGGCTATGGCCATGTTGCGTTTGTGGAATCTATTAATGCAGATGGTAGCGCCTATATTGCCGATATGAACTGGGCTGGGTGGAATCGGGTTACTTATAGGACTATTCAGCCTGCCGAATTTAATCAATACCTCTTCATCCACTAGTTTTGGCCAATTTTCAGGGCATCTGGGCAGCTAGCTCACGCCTACCGAAGCCAGGCTAACAATCTAGCTTCTTCGTTTCCGAAATTAGTCCTCACTACATGTGCATTAGCACACTCCGTTCCGGGCTAATTGCGGCGCCTCGCCAGATACGCCTGAAAACCGGCCAGAACCCTTCCTTGCTCCTTTTCGATCTCTTTGAATCGGCTAGCTCTCTGGTCAGCGAAGTCAACCGCCAAGCTAGCTCTCTTCGTCAGCACTACTTGTTTTCACTCTATGTGCTTTAATTACACTCCATTGAAAAACAAGTGGCACCTCCTCGTTGGAGGAACCGAAAAGGACCGACGAACCTCATAGCTGCAGTAGAGTCACCTTCCAAACTAAGACAAAGAAAATTCGAAGTGAATTCGAATTAGTTCTTTGAATATCCTATTTTCACCTCCACTATCATTACGGTGAAAGATTGAAACCCTACAGTTTTCACAATACCTACATTTACCCTTAAGACTTACAGTCCTCCTCCGTCGTCCTGGACTAGATTTAGGATCTTGGCAAGACGCCGTGCTCGTAGGCTCCAGTAAGCCTCGTTTGAAAGAACAAAGCAAAGCTATGGAGTCTCCTATTCAAAACGACTCGATTGGGGCATGGGGCAAATTCCGCGCCGTGCACTAAAGAATATCAATTTATTCCGCACGGGCAACAGGAGTAAACTTTAATTACTGGCCTATCTATGCTGTAATAGTGATACTTTGGCGACGGCCAAGGGGTACACTCTAGCAGAAGGAAGTGAAGTCATGACCGAAACAATGACGCTCGGATATGTAGGAGCCCATGAAGGCAGTGGCGCAGCAGGCCAAATAAAACCAGCCAGCTACTCGTCCCTTAGCGACGAGTAGATGGGCTTGGTCCTGGAGCAGTTGACCCGTGAAGCGGGCAGGGAATGCAACGCAGGCGCTGGCTATCAACTGATTTGTGATCTTCGGGACTGGGCTGGTCAAGTTGGCGAATATGGCCCAACCAGACACCCCAATAATACCCAGCTGAGTTTGTACCATGAAATCATGGACACGATTATGCTCGACGACTCCGCATCTAAGCCCGGCTCAGCACATGCCGAGCTGGAGCGGCGCTGCGCTCCCGAAGGTAGTGTGTTAACCATCACCCATACCCGGACAGGGCGACGGGCAACTGATTGCGCGGTGCACCTTGAGTTTGGCACTGTGAAGGTCGGTTAGGTCCGCAATCGCTATGGCGGCAGCCAGTTAGGTCTAACGATCAAACTGGCTGCCGCCACATTTTTTATATAGCAGCTGGCTTAGCTTCGTAGGTTTTGGTTTTTTGCACGAGTTTAGCACTTACAATTATGACCCCATAAGCAGCATATCTGCCATCTTTCTGGTCTCGATGATACTAAAGCATTGCCTCCACCAGAAAAGAAGTCAGCTGCACTACTTCTGGATACTTCTGGGAGCTTGAAGCCAAGTTAAGAAACTCGCGTATTAGTAAAATCGGCTATGGCGAGTAGGCGTTTGTAAAGTCTGATTATAGCTTTTGTCGAACCAAGCTCTAACCTGTTACCATTGATGTATGTTTATTGATGATCAGGTTTTTGAAAGTTCACACCAGCTTTTTTTAGGCACCAACGTTGCCCACTTGTTGCTGACGCCTACATTTGTATTTGTTAAGTCATATTTTCCTAGCAAATTTTATAATTACTTTTTTTTGACAAAACCTCCCAATTACATAGACTGGAGCTTGCTCAGTGCAACTGCTCAAAGCATGCCTGGCGAAGAGTCTTTGTATGTAACGGATGATTACTATAGCAAGAATCAAGCATTTTTGGAGAAGCTGGGGGTAGAAAAACTAGGCAGCGGAGCATACTTATATAAAACTTTATCCAGTAAAGAGCATGCAAAAGCTCCTGTTGGGCATGAGTTAACAACTGACATCACCAAGAGTGATTACTCATCTATGCTCGAAGAGTGTTTTACTGATTTTGCTGACTCATCCTTATACAATAAAACTTGGGAAGGATATAGAGAATCTGGCCAAGCCGGCAGGGTGTTTGAGACCTTTATTGCTCGCAATGAAGGTGAAGTTGTGGGGGCGGGCTCTGTGGTGGTAGACAAGAATTTAAAGCTTGGCTATTTGCATAATGGCGCGGTGAGGGTAAAACATAGACGCCAAGGACTACATGCATCACTAACAAATGCACGTATTAACTTTGCTAATGATTTGGGCGCACAGCAAGTGTTCTCGGTTGTGGAAGATGGCGGAAGTTCATACGGCAGCTTAACCAAACTTGGGTTCAAAGCTAGAGCAAAATACTATTGGTTAAGTATGCCAAGCTCTACCCCAAACTAGACACAGAGGGATGGACGGCTCACTGTTGCTTCGCGAGATGGCCTAGCCACTGTTAACATAGTCTTTTGAACCGCGCTTTACTCGGGATTTGTTTGAGTTGATACGCATGAGATTCAATAGATTTTAAGAAGGGACAGGGCCTGGACCATTTTATTGGCTTATCTGAATAAACTGAAACCAGCACCTACAACCCATTAATTCACTACAGATGTAGCCAAGGTGTTAAGATGGCCTGGCATGGAGTATAATTACTTTAAATGGCTTTTATAGATACAGCAAAAATTGTGGTCAAGGCAGGTAATGGTGGCGATGGCATCGTTAGTTTTCGGCGTGAACGTTATGTAGACAAAGGTGGCCCCGACGGTGGTGATGGCGGCAAGGGTGGTGATGTAGTTTTTGTAGCTAGCCGTAACCAAAACACCCTCGAAAAGTTTCGCTATAATCCTCGCTTGGTTGCGGGAGCTGGTAAGGCAGGGGCTAAATCCAACCGGCAGGGACGGCAAGGAGATGATTTAATTGTGTTGGTGCCGCTAGGAACAGTGGTTGCTGATAGTGAGACTGGTGATGTCATGTTTGATTTGGTTACCGAGAACGAGAAAGTGTCGATAGCCAAAGGTGGCAGAGGTGGCTTTGGTAATGCACACTTTACATCATCTACGCGTCAGGTTCCTAGAGTGGCCGAGAAGGGCGAGAGAGTCGAGGCAAAAGAACTTAACATCGAGCTTAAGATGTTGGCAGACGTAGGCTTGGTTGGCCTGCCCAATGCGGGCAAGTCTACATTACTCTCGGTTATAAGTAACGCTCAACCAAAAATAGCCAACTATCCTTTTACAACATTGCAGCCAAATTTGGGAGTGGCGCCCATAGACGACGGAGCTTTGTTGGTGGCCGATATTCCAGGACTCATTGAAGGGGCGGCCGAGGGAAAAGGTTTGGGAGATGATTTCTTGCGACATGTTGAGCGTACGGCTGTACTAGTTCACCTAATAGATTCCTATAGCGATGACGTAGCAAGAGATTACAAGAACATAGAGCAAGAATTGGCCGATTATAAGATTAATTTGAGTAACAAACCCCGTATAGTAGTCCTTTCAAAAGTAGATGGGCTGGATGACGAAATAGTTAACGATCAAATTGCTAAAATAAAAGAGATTGCGACCGATAAACAGATTTTAAGCATATCTGCAAAGGACGGCAATGGGCTTAAAGAGCTTCTGCGAACTGTTCGTAAGCAAATCGAACACTATCGAGAACAGGAGTTTGTAGAAGAAGAGCCAGAAGAAGAAGTAGTCTATCGTTTAGATGATGAGTCAGACTGGATATTGGTTAAAGAAAAAAAGCGTTACCGACTAACCGGTACAAAGATAGAGGGCTTTGCCAAACGAACAGACTTTGATAACCCAGAAGGCATAGATCGACTAGAAGACATTATGACAAAGCTAGGTATCACGCGCGAACTAAAGCGCCAAGGTGCAAAGCCTGGTGACAAGGTCTATTTTGGTAAAGGCAAAGATTACGCGCTGGAATTGTAAATGGCCAGCTCCTACTATTTTTACGACTTAGAGACCTCGGGGATAGATGCAAAATGGCATCGCATTATGCAGTTTGCCGGACAACGCACCGACTTGGATTTTAACCCAATTGGTGAGCCAGACAATATCATGGTAAGGCTTACCGATGAGGTGCTGCCCGAACCCGAAGCGATTATGGTGACGGGCATTACACCCCAAGCAACCTTGGCAGACGGCATAACCGAGGCAGAGTTTTTGAAATATTTGGTTTCTAAAGTCGCTACTGCACAAACAACTATGATGGGTTACAACACTATACGCTTCGACGACGAGTTTATTCGTTATGCGCTCTATCGTAATTACTACGACCCATATGAACGCGAATGGAGCAGTGGTCGTTCACGATGGGACTTGGTAGATATGGCCAGAATGACGCGGGCTTTGCGTCCAGATGGTATTGAATGGTCGTTTGGGCCAGAAGGCAGAGCGTCCAACCGACTAGAATTGTTGGCCAAAGCCAATGGCGTTGTTCACGAATCGGCACACGACGCACTGTCCGATGTTCTTGCAACCATTGGGTTGGCCAAGTTATTTAAAACCAAGCAACCCAAGCTGTTTAAACATCTTGAATCTGTTCGAAACAAGAAGACCCTAGCAAAACTATTATCGGTTAAGGACCCGCAGCCTCTCGTGCATAGTACAGGCAGGATTGCAGCGGATTTTTTGATGACTAGCGTCGTTTATCCACTAGCCCCACACCCAACCAATAGCAATGCAATTTTGGTGTACGATTTACGTTATACGCCAGGACAATGGCTGGGCTTAAGTTCTGACAAGCTCGCCGAATTGGCTTTTATGAGCTCGCCGCAGCGCAAAAAACAAGGTGCAGCTAGGCTGCCAGTAAAAGCCATACATTTAAACAAGTCTCCGGCTTTGGCGCCCCTAGGTGTGCTGGACGAAGCTTCGCAAACTAGAATTGGCCTTACTATAAAACAGGTAGAAGCAAACTTGAAGGAATTGCTTGCGGGTAAAGATTTTGGTGAACGCATTTTTACCGCCTGGCAAAATCAGTCACTGCCAGAAATTGACGATGTAGATGGACAACTCTACCAGGGCTTTATTGGTGAAGGCGACAAGCGTTTGAGTCAACAAGTCCTTGGCCTAGAAGCAAACAAGTTAGGTGATTTTGCGCCAAAGTTTAGCGACGAACGCTTGAATGAGTTATGGCTGAGATATCGCGCTCGCAATTTCCCTAAGACGTTGTCGGCCAAT
>CALFBO010000017.1 GCA_937951635.1 Candidatus Saccharimonadia bacterium | reverse complement strand
GGACTCGACCCACGCCTGCGCGGGCCCGGAATTACATCTTTGAAAGCATAGCTTTCAAGAGTAAGTTCCCTTGCGATATGCCACTGGCATATCTCACCCCTCTCCTTCGGTGTAAACGAAGTGCTCTAGCACACTTACGCTCAGCGCCCGGATCTATCGATACTGATTGTACCTTATGATACGTATGTTTGTGAACTAGATGTTTTAGGTAATCTGTTTTGGCTTTGTTAAGCCAGGAGTAATTTTATCTGACCAGAAGTAGTGCACATATATCCTCCAATAATAAAACGTAAATGTTAGTATGGCAGTTCTTATGGCTTGAAAGTTTGTTGTTTTTATATGACTGTGGTTGAAAATATTGATCTCAACTCCTGGGTGAAGGCAAACACTCAAGCTTGCACAAATTAAAAAAGAGCCTCCGGCAACTATGTGCTACCGGAAAGGCTCTGTTGAATTAGGCTGTGGGCTCGTGTGGTGAGCCAATGGGCATCCAGCCTTTGTTTTCACTGTCTCGTGGACAAACTTCGAGTAACTGGATATCTCCAGGTTCCAGCATCATGCCGTGAGTCTTGTTCAACTGTTCAATGGTTGGCTGGTTGCCAGTTCCGCACCATACTTCAATCATTTGATCAAAATTTGGATAATTGCACACTGCTTTTCGCAAAGGAAGGTCACCGTCGCAACGATCGATCGACCCCCACCAGCCCCACGGCCAGGTATCTTCAATCTCAAGCCAGTGTGTATCGTCACCTTCTTGCTTCACAAGCAGCTGCCTACCAACTGGAAACTTAGGAATCGATCCAGATACTAAACTTTCACTCAGTTGCACCTCTGTGCCATGTATGCAATATTTTCCTACTTTAGGTCCCACATAAACGATACTTCCATCGTTTAGCCTCACTGCTTGCGTGCGCGCTATCTCTCTCGACCCATGATGTATGCAACTTACAGCGTTTAATGCCACCGCAAACTGATATGGCCCCATCACTAAACCTCTTTCTGATTGTAAGAACTACTCAAAATTAATCTAACTTCAAGTTAGTGTATTAAACCATATTTATACCCCATGGCCAAATTTTCTACAACCAAGCTAGGCTGGCTCATCAAAGATAAAGCCCCTCGTCTACAACAGTTCGTTGCTTTCAAGGGGCTTAAAGAGCGCCAAGTTTAGTGTTGCCACTTAACTATTTGCCACTCGCTTCTAGCGGCGTTGCCAGAAAGTTGTTCTGCGCAGAGCTGTCCTGGATCAAACGCCATGTTGTACAACAAATCCAGCTCTCCAATACTCGGAAGAACAAGCCCAGCCCAAATAGTAACCGGAGCAAAATTTTGCAGCTTGTGAGTCACACGCAGCAACCTTCGCGGTTTATCAATACTCAAAACTTGCGCCCACCAGCCATAACGAAGCATCCTTGAATGGATCCAGCAAGAATTACCACCAGCTTCTACCAGCACCAGCACATCGCCGACCTGCAACGGAACAACCAGCTGTTCGCCCAATAGCGTAGTCGGTATATCTTTAAGCTTAATAGTCGACGGGCCGCTCATATCAAGAAATAAGCCTGTAGTTAGGTCTAAGACTCTCAAATCTTGGCTCAGACGCGGCCGACCCCCGAAATCCAATCCAGAGCTGCAATAAGTTACTATGCCAAGGCCATAAAAATCCATCTTTACTCCTAAAACATCGTAGGTTCACTCAAAAACAATTGCCTTCGAGACTAGGCAATTTATAGTACATTACAGGCAGTAATGCAAGTAGTCGATACGCAACCCCTTAACCGCCCAAGCAACCAATAAAAGATAGATCTGGACACCTTGTAGAGCTTTGCTCTAGGGGTTGGCGCCCTAACCGCTGAAGGCAGGGAGGGAGATCACGGAGCGTAAGTCTAGGGGGGAGGAGTCACCTCCTCCTTAGTAGTGAATGCAGTGAGCGATTACATTGATACGAGCCTAGTGTACAATTGATCAATGCCAAACAAACAAATTATCGTGCAGGAACTGGCTGCCAGCTACAAAATATTTAACCCAAAAGCCCAAAAAATTGCGCTGGCCATACACGGCTGGGCCGACCAGTCTAATACATTTGCCGAACTTGCCAATCAAATGCAGAATGTCCAAATTATTGCGCCAGATTTGCCCGGCTTTGGCAACAGCCAAATGCTGGACCAGCCAGCCAGTCTCGATGACTACGCAGCTTGGGTGAAAGACTTCGTTGCAAAAATTCAACTTGAAAAGTTAGATACAGTAATTGGCCACTCAAATGGCGGCGCTATAGCGATAATGCTGCTTGCCAATAAACAAGCAACTGCAGGCCGTCTTGCACTAATTGCCTCGGCAGGCATTCGAAACCAAGACAGAGCTAAAAAACAAGGCCTGTCTTTCATGGCCAAGCCTGGAAAGTTGGCACTCAAACTACTGCCAGCAGCCAGCGCCAACAAAATAAAACGAAAAGCCTACAAAAAAATAGGATCAGACTACATGATCGACGAACAAAAACAAGAAACGTTTAAGCTTATAATAGGCAAAGACGTACAGGATCTAGCTGCGACTATCGACACGCCAACTACACTCATCTATGGCGAAGAGGACGCAGCCACTCCACCAAGTTATGGCAAATTATTCATGAAACAAATACCCAATTCAACTCTCCATGTAATTGATGGTGCCGGCCATTTCTTGCACCAGACACACTGCGAACAAGTGGCAAAATTTCTATGAAGTTCTTGCTGAGTCTATTCGACCCAAAGTTTGTATCTCATCTGGTTTATATGTTGCAGCAAGACGACTACGAACCACTAAAGGCAGCTGGGTGGCTAAAAAGACTTGCCAAAAATAACCAGCCGCTGCGATCTGTGCGCCTACGCAAACAACTGGACATGACGGCGCGCGCCAAAATTCTGGTGCTGTTTGGCTATGCAATAACCATAATCACTGTAAGTGCCGCTGCCTGGGGAGCCGCCAACACAAAAATAGTGCTTGCAGTAGCCACATTGACAGCACTACCAATTTTAACAATTGCAAGCGTACTTGGCCTAACTTGGCTTGGCTGGGTGTTTAAGGTTAGGCCAGAACGAAAACGCCAAAAAAGCACCACCAAACAGATTCTCTCCAAACACAAAGCCAAAAAAATCGCAGTGATGGGCAGCTTTGGCAAAACTACGGTTAAAGAAATCCTTGGCCAATTTTTAAGCACTATAGATGGCGTAGCCATAACACCCGGCAATCTAAATACATCAATGGCGCATTATAAATTTGCAAAACAACTATCTGGCGATGAAAAAATACTGGTATTCGAATTAGGCGAAGACGAACCAGGTGATATTGCCAGTTTTCTTGACACAATTAAGTTCGATTACGCCATAATCACAGGAATAGCTCCAAATCATCTCGATAACTTTTCGGGCATCGAACAGCTGGAAGCCGAATTTAAACTAGTAGAAAAACAGCTCCCCAAAGACAAAATTCTAGTCAACAACCAAGACACACTACAAGATGTAGGCGTCGAGTATGGACAAAGCGGAATAAGAAACTGGAAAGTTCGTAGCGTTAATAGCTCAATTCATGGATTGAGCTTTAAGATCAACACACCCCAAAGAACAATTGATATCAAAACTCAATTATTGGGTAGACACCTAATAGGCCCAATCTGTGCCTGCGCCCACCTGGCCAGCGAGCTAGGTGTATCAACAAGCACAATCGAAAAAGCAGCCTTGGATTTATTACCGCACGAACATCGCCTGCAACCGCGACCAATGAATGGGGGCTGGATTATCGACGACAGCTACAACGGCAACATTGAGGGATTAACTGCAGGCCTAGACTTATTGCAAGAGCTAGATTTTAAGCGCAAAATCTATGTAACCCCGGGCCTAGCAGAACAGGGCAACCAAAAGGTGCAAGTACACGAACAGCTTGCCAATAAAATCAACAGCGTAAGACCTAGTCTTACCGTACTCATGAATAACAGCTCTACCAAAATAGTAAAAAATACTCTCAAAAAGCTGGGCTATACGGGCAAAATACAGCTGGTAGACGACCCTTTAGAGTATTATGAGTCGCTGCCGCATTTACTTGCCGCCAATACAGTTATTATGCTACAAAACGACTGGACAGATAATTACGACTAGCTACAATAGCCATCACAACAATAGGTGCATGCAGAAGGAGACCAAATGCCTAAAATCAAACCAAAACTACTATTGATATTACTATCTGCAGGGCTTGCTACCCTGCTACTACTGCCAACTATCGACAAGTCGCCAAAAAAAATCGAGGGCGATGGCGCACCCAGACAGTACCCTAATCAAAGTCTATTGCCAGGTGGCTGGAATATGCACGAAGAAGAGTTTTTAGACAACTCTTTTGCCCTCCCGGTCGGAGTAGACAAAATTGATCACAATGAACCAAACCCAGTGTTTGACGCTCTTTATGGGTCCCCCTCAAACAGATTCTACATATACATTTACAAGAATAACCCTGCACAAATATTACTAAACGACCACCAAACACGGGCCTGCATATACTCGTTAGAGCTGGCAAATTACATAAACCCGCCTACTGACGGGCCAATCAATTGCAGCCACATAGATACAGAGTCAATCGATGGGGCAGACTACAATAATGGAACCTATCAAATTAATGACATTTACTTTTCATTCACCGATGTAGCTATAAACAATGT
Source organism: Candidatus Saccharimonadia bacterium (assembly GCA_937951635.1). GTDB lineage: Bacteria > Patescibacteriota > Saccharimonadia > Saccharimonadales > CALFBO01 > CALFBO01. The sequence continues at coordinate 6,132 of CALFBO010000017.1, read as the reverse complement.
ACACTATGTTTTTACTAGTGTAGTCGACGCCATCCGTGCCAACCAAGACGAAAACGGTAACCCCCACCCACGGCTACAGCTAATACCGTTAAACGCTGCCGAAATCATGGCCCAAGACCTATTGGCAAGAACAAACATTTCGCCGTAAATAAAATTTGACATTGAGCAACTGAAGCATCTAGATTATAATTTCTATTAACAATTAATTACTGGAGTGTGTATGAAATATATTAAACTTCCTAGCATAATTACAATGGCTTTTATGCTTGTTGGCGCGTCGCTGCTAACAACCCTAGCCCCGGCCCAAAAAGCCCATGCCTCACACTGCGAGGCGCCAAATGCAATATACGAAAATAACCAAGGCATGAAATATGCTACTTGGGGTTGTGGAAATTCCGGTGTCGCCCTTCAGTACGAAAACCAAGTACCAAAATTTCAAGTGACTGCTGGGTACGATGATCGAAAATCTGACGGATACTGTGTTGTTGCCAAGTATCAAAAAAGCAATAACTACTGGACCACTCTAGGTCAGTCATGCGGCGCACCAAAGTACACAGTGTCTAGCGAGAATCTTTATAGCTGGCCCAAGAAAGTCCGTCTATTTCGCGGCGGAAACTACCTAACAATCTGGACGAACCCAGGCGGTGGTGCGTAGATATAAATATCTTAAAAACTGCACAGTAACTAAAACAGGCATGCGTCCGATACGGAACTCGTGCCTGTTTTAGTTTAAGCAGCTACATACGTCTTTGTGACAATTTGAATTGCCTGGAATCATCCCTAACCCACCCACACGATTAGCGCCCCTCGCAGTCGTCATTCCTGCGATTGCAGGAATATAGTAGCATTTTTGACTAAATTCCTGCTTTGGCAGGAATGACGGAGGTTTGCCTCGATCCTTTAGGGGTAAAAAGTGTGGGTAGTCTAGGCAGGATCCGTAAACCTGTCCTACAGATGTTATAATTTATTATATGAAATCTGTAGCAGTATTCTTTGGCGGCCAATCGGCCGAGCACGATGTGTCAATCGTAACTGCAATTTTGGCAGTAATAAACCCACTCAAAACTTCGACTACGCACAAGGCCATGCCCGTATACATTAGCAAAACCGGAACATGGTTCATGGGCGAAGAATTTGCCGACATCAAAACCTATCAATCAAAAGATTTCGATAGCTTTCTGTCTACAAAAAAGCCTGTAAGCATCTTGTTTCAAAATGGCTTAACGTTAACTCAGCCCGGAAAATTTGGTAAACAGCAAACCACTCCAATAGACATCGCCTTCCCCGCCATGCATGGCACAAAAGGCGAGGATGGCGCACTAATGGGGCTGCTAGACCTTGCAAACATACCCTACGTAGGCTGCAATCTAAAATCTAGTGCCATTGCCATGGATAAGGTTGTTTGCAAGCAAGTGATTGAAGCCAATGACTTGCCCACACCTAAAATGACCTACTTTACAAAAAATGAATATAAGTCAAACAAAAACTCAATTCACCAACGAATTGAAAAAGATCTTAGCTTCCCTTTATTTGTAAAACCAGCATCACTGGGGTCAAGTATCGCCGTTGCAAAAGTAGCAAACTCCAAAGAATTAGCCATAGCAATAGAAGTCGCCCTGCACTATGATGACAAAGCTTTGGTCGAAGAGGCCGTAGCTAATCTTGTCGAGGTGACCGTGCCTATATTGGGCAACTCGGCCGAAATAGAAACAGGGATTGTCGAGCAGCCAGCTCGAAGTGCCGATGATCCATTCGACTTTGATGCAAAATATATCGGGCCGGGTGGCAAAAAAATGGGTGCAAGCTCGGACGGTGCAAAGATGGGATCACAAGGCTACAGCTACTTACCGGCACGGATAAGCAAAAAACTTATCGAAGAGTCTGAGTCTGTTGCTAAAAAAGCCTATACTGCAATAGGCTGCCAAGGCACGGCAAGAGTGGACTTACTTATAAACGACAAAACCAAACAGGTATACTTTAACGAAATAAACCCAATGCCCGGGGGCTTGTACGACCACAACTGGCGGGCTGCGGGCAGGTCTAGTGTGGATTTAGTACAAAAATTGCTAGAACTGGCCGAACAGCGTTACTCCGAGCTGCAAAAAACCAGCTTTAGTTTTGAAACTAATTTTTTGCGACAATTTTAGGCAACTTTCAAGGAGCATCATGAACTACATCAGCATACTAATTAGTTCGATTACCGTCTGGTTTAGTGCAGTAATTATTGCAAGTCAGCTATCGACCACAAACGATCGCAAGCAACTATTTATGCTTGTATTGATGTTTAATCTTGCCATATTTGCCATAGGTTTTGGAAAGCGCAGATGAGCAAAACTTGGCGCATAATTATTGTTGCCGAGCTACTAATCAAGGTCGTTGCCCTCATGACGCTGGGCAAAAAACATGCCGCATCAAACCAAATTTATTCAACATTTATTTACCTGGGTGGTGTATATGTAAAATTCTTACAACTACTCGCTATACAGCCAGGCTTCTTCGAGCAAGCCGACATGCTCAAAAGGCTTGAGTTATACGACCAAGTTGCCGCAGAAAGCATAGACGTTAATGCGGTCTTACATGACCAACTTGGTAGCAAAATCCACAATATTACAAACATAGAGCCAACACCCTTTGCTACCGGGTCGTTTGCGCAAGTTTACCGCGCACAACTTCGAAGCGGAGAAGACGTAGTATTAAAAATACTGCGCCCCAGTGTTACAAAATTCTTACGGCTAGATCAATTAACTATTAAAGCCCTTTGCATATTGCTGGACATATTCGCTCCAGGAATCGGGAATATAAAACTACACAATATTTACAAAGAGTTTAAGCATGTGACAACCACCGAAACCGACTACATTAAAGAAGCTCAAACCACCAGTTATTTTCACTCAGTTTACAGCAATCATGACAGCATAGTTGTGCCAAAAGTCTTTATAGGCCTTTGTTCAAACCTTGTGATTGTGCAGCAATACATCGAAGGCGAGGCGTTAACAAAATTGCTAGCCATGCACTCCAAGGGTGTAAATGTATTTGAGCGGTCAAAGCAAAGATTCAACACCGACCTTGTATCAACACTAAGCAAGCTGGCATTCGAACTTATACACGAACCCATACAAAACCGTAGCACCCACGGCGACCCCCACCCGGGCAATTTACTTTTGATGAAAAATGGGCAAATGGCAATTATAGACTTTGGAATAATTGGCAACCCTCCTGTTAACCGACAGGCATTTTTTGAGTTAATTCATGAATACGACAACTTCTATAAAACTGGTTTCAACCCAAAGCAGTTCTTTAAAAAATCATTGCAATTCTATTCGCCAGACCTATTTAAATCATTGGGCTACTACGACCTTGCTATAAACTACAATGGCGACTCCACCATAGACAAAATGGCAACACACGCTGAAAATGTGTTTAACAGCAAAAAGGATGAGCCAATTGTAAAATCCTACTTAAAAAATGCCGAACTAAGGTCAATATTTATTCACGCAATAAACCCCAACAACCAATACCAAATCGATCTACAACTAGATGGTGGCGTGCTACTTAAAGCGTCGAGTACCTTTATGAGTATTCTTTCGCAGCTAGGGTGTAAAAATATTGTAATGAGCAAGGCCTACAGCAGAGTCCTAGATTCTGTCGAAGATGTAGGTATTCCTCCTCAAGCAATGTCGCAAAAAAGCCCAGAACAGTCACTGGAAATAGTCTCCAGCTGGTTTAACGCAATGGCACGAAAAGACCCACTTTTGGTTGGAAGCATGTTAAATAAACTGGAGGTACAAATTGAACCTAATTAAACAACTCGCACTCTACAGTCCGTCGCCTTATGCTGCTGGAATTATTTCATTATTTTGGCTAGGGCTGGCGGGGTTTATATTAATCGATCCTGAACTACCCATTCTAGAACTTACTAGCTGGACAATTGTTGCTAGTCTGTTGGTTGTACTACGGGGTATTCGCTAAAGCAGGTTTCAAAAAACCTTAAGTTTTGCCTCTAGAGCTACGCCTATTGGTTATTCCCGACCCAAGGCTTTATTGATACGCGTACTAGAGTCAGGCTTGGTTGTGCCAAGGTCAAAACAAGTTTTTATGCTGTACTTAACTATAACCTCTTGCTCGTCTTCGGGCAAAACACCCAGGCCATTACGATCTCCACCATTGCCAAATATAACATCTTCATTTGGATAATGTTCGGTAACTATCTTTTTTAAAGTCATTGGCTGGCCGTAGGTTTCGTCAATGCTTAAAACGACTTCATCGACTACAGCAATTGCCTCGACTATTCTAGCCCTATCGGTCTCCGATATTATGACCCTGCCCTTTTTAATCTTTTGCTGGACATCATTGTTTACAATAACTACTAGCTTGTCTGCTCTTTTTTTGGCCTCTTCGAACATATCTAGATGTCCGACGTGCAACGGGTTGAAAAATCCGCTTACTATTATAATTTTACTCATTTTCATATGATAACATATTAGTTATGAAATAGCAATCAAAATGTCTCTCTTCATATCTCCACTCTCAACACCACCACTTTGCCCCAAATGCATGTTCAGGAGTTCTGAAGCCAAGTCGTTTACTGTGTCAAATATTGATCCCACACCCTACTCCGCCTAACGCTTTGGTTTTCTCGTTTATAGATACTTAAAGCATACTATACAGCAATTAAGCCGTACTCTTTGGAGCGCCCATTCTTCTTAGCAAAAAAGCCAGACTCGATAACGAGACGACTATGATATTCAGATTTAGCAACAATAAAAGTGTATTGGTGTGGCTATCAATGTGATCGCCAAGTTCACAGTAATCAACCTGGGTTTCCGTATAATAAGTAAAGGGTATCCCCTTTTTATTCAACTCAATAATCGCCCCCGAGTCTGTGAATGAAATTGGATTCACCGAATGATCAATCCTAGGACAGAGCTCGTTTGTAAACAAGGGCTCTGCCCTTGGTTGCGATATTAGCTGCAGGATAAAAGATATACTTAGTACAGAAGCTGCGAATAGTAACTTTTTAATCATGCTCTCAACATTTCATAATATACTCCTCCATTCCGTTTTGAAGTGCACCACCCGCATGCTAAGAACAATGCATGGGAAAACAGTACAAACACCTCGATCAATCTATGAGGGACAGGATTAAAGCTCTGCTGGATGATGGCTATGGAATCCGTAAGACCGGAAGAACAATAGGCTTGCCACACAGCACGGTAAGTCGTGAGATCAAACGAAACAGCTACGGCAGCGATGGCCGAACAAAACCTTCAAAACACAGAACCTACGATTCATCGACTGCCCAGCAAAAATCCTATGTACGCCGCAAGTATGCAAAATACCAAGGCAAGAAGATTCAGCAAGATGACGAGCTTCGCTCGTTCATCATTAAGCATCTTGAGCTGCATTTGAACCCAGGTGAAATAGCTGGCTTGATGAAAAATGATCCATCTCTTGGGTTCTACGCCTCAAAGACAACCATCTATGAATGGCTCTACTCCGAATGGGGCCAGCGTCACTGCGAGTATCTGTACTCTCAACGCTTTAGGCGCAAGCCAAGACCAAAGAAGAAAACAAAGCGAGAGATGATCCCAGACAGAACAGGCATAGAGCAGCGGCCAGAGGCCGCCACACTTCGCCTTGTCTCTGGACACTGTGAGTTCGACTCTGTGGTTAGTTCTAAGCGTTCGGGCAGTAAGTACGCCTTAGCAGTACTACAGGAGCGCAGCAGCAGACTGGTTCGAGCGAAGCTCGTACCCAACCTAAAGCCTGCTGGCTACGCTAAGGCTATTGTTGAGCTCACAAAAGACCTACAGGTTAGCTCATTCACCACAGACAATAGCATTGAGAACAAAAGACACAAAGAGATAACAAAGAAGACGGGCGCACCCGTCTTCTTCACCGATCCATACAGCCCATGGCAGAAAGGCTCAGTTGAGAATGCTAACAAGATGCTACGCAGATAATTCCCGAAAGGTACAGACTTTGCTACAGTGACTCAAACGGATGTTGCTCATGCGCTTAGGCGCATATACAACAAACCCAGGAAGATCCTGGGTTACGAAAGTTCATTACAAGTTGCTAAACGGAAAGGAGTATTAGTGGCTGGTGGTGCACTTCGGGGGTGAATTTAGG
>CALFBO010000016.1 GCA_937951635.1 Candidatus Saccharimonadia bacterium | reverse complement strand
CCCACAATCATGGAGACTAATGTGCGACCAAGAACAATACTGCTGCCAGCTGGACTATTTGCAATGTTTACATGCGGCCTGTTCAGGCTTCATGAGCGCATGTACACAATTTCTGAAAAGCAGCTGAGTCATGGCAGAGACTTGCTGCAACAAGCTGGACCCGCCAACAACAAAGAAAGAGTGTTTCAACAGGTAACCTCAGGATTTAGTTCTGGGCAAACTAAAGGTATGCCAAACGGCGAAATCGCCGCCTACTTCGAATGGGCGCTAGCTCAAGCCAACACCTACGAAGAAGTCCTTGCGGTCTTGCAAGGGCTCAACAAACTCAAGGTTGCTCTGGGGCTCAAAGTAGCAATTCGGGACATTATGTATGAAGTTCCAGACCATCGCTACCTGCAATACTGCATCACCGAATATGCAACCGGCACCATCCAGCTAGGGTTCATGCCAGTGCAGGCGACACAAAGATTCGCGAATACAATAATCCCTACAGATGAATTTGTCATGTGGGTTTCCACTATGAGCGATGACGAAATTAGATTCCCGTGGCCAAAAGCATTCTATAGCATACTGGAACACGCAGCAGCAGCCGCCGACGACGAATTGGCACCCACGCTACTAGAAAAATTTCCAAACGTGACTACCGAAGAAAACATCGCCTAAAAAGCGATGATTAAGTTGGTGGGCTGCGCTTCGCGTTTTGATTGCCAACTTAATCACGCTAAACTACAATATTTCGCAAATTAGCACTCTTGACTGTAGAGTGCTAATTACTTATACTTTTAGTGGTTAAACACAAGAAAGGTGGCTATTTATGAACCCAGACTCTATGACCCAAAAAGTAATGGAAGCCATCAACCAGTCTGCGCTAAATGCCCAGCAACACCAACACACCGAGTTACACCCCGAAGTCTTATTGCTAGCCCTAGCCCAACAAGCAAGCACAGCATTTACCGGCTTGCTTGGTGCGATGGGGCTCGACAATGACGCCACGATCCAAGCTCTGACTGATTCGATATTGAATAAACCAACCCAAGAACAACCTGTCAATATTCAGGACATCAAACCCAGCAGTAGTCTTATAAATCTGTTGGCTGCTGCAACCGAGCAAGCCCAAAAACTGTCGGATGATTTTATGAGCACCGAACATATTTTGTTGGCTGCCTTAAAGCAAGAGATAAAACCATTCAAAAAATCCGACTACGACACAGCAGTGAGTAAAATTAAAGATGTTAGGGGAGATATGAAAGTAACCGATCAAAACCCAGAAAACAAAATGAAAGTATTAGAAAAATACGGTCAAGATTTTACGTCTTTTGCAGAAGCAGGCTCGCTTGACCCAGTAATCGGGCGCGATGAAGAAATTCGCCGCGTAATGCAAGTATTGTCTCGCCGAACAAAAAATAACCCCGTATTAATTGGTGAGCCTGGTGTTGGCAAGACTGCAATTATCGAAGGGCTGGCTCAGCGAATTATAAGCGGCGATGTACCTACCAGCCTAAAAGGTAAACGTCTTATTAGTCTAGAAATCGGCAGCCTATTAGCGGGCGCCAAGTACCGAGGCGAATTCGAAGAACGCCTAAAAACTATCCTAGACGAAGTCGAAAAATCCGACGGTCAAATTATTCTATTTATAGACGAGCTCCACACCATAGTAGGTGCAGGCAAAGCCGAAGGCTCCCTAGATGCCGGCAACATGCTAAAACCCTTGTTGGCTAGAGGTAAGCTTCGCCTAATAGGGGCCACTACACTAGACGAATACCGCAAAGATATAGAAAAAGATGCAGCACTCGAGCGTCGCTTTCAGCAAGTATACGTAGGCGAGCCGTCCGTAGAAGACACTATTGCCATATTGCGCGGGCTGCAAGACAAGTACGAAATCCACCATGGCGTAAAAATTACCGACGAAGCCATTGTTGCGGCCGCAAAACTAGGTAAGCGCTACATCACAGAACGCTATATGCCCGATAAGGCTGTAGATTTAGTCGACGAAGCAACTTCGTCACTCAAAATGGAGCTAGAATCTATGCCCGTAAAGCTAGACCGACTTAAGCGAAAAATCGCCCAAGCCGAAATCGAAAAGACTTCGCTTAAAAAAGATAAGTCACAGAACGCCAAGGACAGAAAACAAGCTATAGAAAAATCTATTGCCGACCTTAAAGAAACGGCATCAGCACTAGAGCAACGCTGGCTGCAAGAAAAACAACTAATCGAAGAGTTAAATGAGCTGGCAGAGCAGCTAGAAAAGCTAAAACTAGAAGAAGAGCGTGCCGAACGAGACGGAAACTACGAAAAAGTAGGCAAACTTCGCTATAATCAAATTCCAGAAATTGAAACCAAAATTAAATCTTCAAAAAATAAACTATCAAATATCCCCACACAAGATCGATTATTGCGTGAAGAAGTTACTGGCGAAGATATTGCCAGTGTCGTTAGCCGCTGGACTGGCATACCCGTAACCAAGCTTGTTGAATCTGAGTCCGCTAAGTTATCCAAACTGGAAGACCAGTTACATAAACGGGTAATCGGCCAGGATCCCGCCGTAAGTGCGGTCGCAAACGCAGTTCGAAGATCACGAGCAGGAATCAGCGACCTTTCAAGACCAATTGGCTCATTCCTGTTTTTGGGACCGACAGGAGTAGGCAAGACCGAGCTATCTAAAGCCCTCGCCCAAATACTTTTTGACGACGAATCTGCGCTAACTCGCATCGACATGAGCGAATACATGCAAGAACATTCAGTCGCCAGGCTAATCGGAGCTCCCCCGGGCTATGTTGGCTACGAACAGGGCGGTCAACTCACCGAGACTGTGCGACGAAGACCATACTCGGTAGTGCTATTTGACGAAATCGAAAAAGCTCACCCCGACGTGTTTAATGTCTTACTACAGGTACTAGACGATGGACGCTTAACAGACGGGCAGGGCAGAACAGTCGACTTTACAAACACCATAATAATCATGACTTCAAACATTGGGTCCGACATAATCCAAGATTGGTCGGGAAAAAATACTTCCGACCTCAACCAAAAAGTCATGAACAGGGTTCAACAAACACTCAAGCCCGAGTTTATAAACAGAATCGACGATATTGTAATTTTTGAACGCATCCAACCAGAACATATGCGTAAAATCGTAGACATCCATCTACTACGCGCAATCAATCACCTGCAACAATCCAAGCAAATAGGTGTCGAGTTTAGCGACGCTCTCAAAGACGAGCTCGCCAAAGAGGGCTACGACCCAATCTATGGGGCCAGGCCTCTAAAACGGCTGGTTCAAGCCAAAATACTCGACAAACTTGCCATGCAAATTATAGAAGGCTCGGTGGTCGCTGGCGACCAAATCAAGCTCGATCTAGACAATAGCGGCAAAGTTTCAATAAACAATGGCTAGGTTGGTATTTTTGTAGCTATACCCCAACGCTCATGCACAGACCCAACAACATACAATACTTGGCATAGTAGCTAACTGTAGCCTCTCACTACATTCACTACTGAGGAGGAGGTGACTCCTCCCCCTTAGACTTCGCTTATGCTTCGTGATCCCCCTCCCAGCCTTCGGCAGATGGGACGCCAACCCCTAGCGCATAGCTCTGGGGTGTCGGGATCTCTCTTTTATTGATTGTTTGGGTAGTTAAGTGGTTACCCTTACTATGATTGAATATATGGAGCAAACAAGTCATAATAACCACAACCGTTATTAACTCCGGCAAAAATGAAAACACCAAACCTAAACCCAGTAGCAACCTCACAGTGGTACGCCAAAACCAATCGCGTACTATTAGTTGTGTCGGCAATGACCTTAGTAGTTTTCTTGCTGGCAAATTTTGCACCCGGGCCCTTCGATAAGCTAGAACCAATTAGCCCCAAAATAATCTCGGCACTGCTTGCAGTGGTTTCTTTAGTTTATGGCGCAATTGGCTATAGAATACTTCAGAATAAATCGTTTGTTATGTCGGGACTCATATCCTTTGCCCTGCTATTTGTGCTCTCGATGTGGCTTGCCGCAGAAACCATAAAAGAAAGTCCTATATTCCTAGCCGGGGCGTTTTCGCTTATTTGTATTAGCTATGTATCAGGGCTTACAGCCACCATAATATCTTTAGGCGCGTGGCTACTTGTAACTTTATTAGCTGCCACTGGCACTATAGATGTTGAATGGAGCGGCCTAACTCCAATAGCCATTGGTGCAGGCATATTGGCTGCACTGGCCAGCCTGCAAAGCTGGGGTGGCCTTAAATCAATTAAACGCAAAGGCCGGCGCAAATCGACTGCGAGCATCGCAACTAGCAGCGGCGGCCTGGATGCAAATCTTTTAATTGCGTCTATATCTGAAGGAGTAGTAGTTACCGACAATCAAGGCGTGATCACTGTCTTCAACCAAGCTGCTGGTCAAATAACCCAATGGGACCCTCAAGAAGCCATAGGTCTAGATGTGCACTCTGTAATAAACCTAGCCGACGAACAGGGCAACCCCGTACCTAGAAACACCAATCCATTCGACCTAACCATCGCCAAAGCCACTGCAACCAACTTTGACAAAGGTCAACTGATAAACAAATCGCAACAAAATATCTACGTCGATCTGGTTGCATCTCCAGTTCTTAGCGAAGACGGTTCAACTATGTCCGTAATTGCCATATTCAAAGACATAAGCAAAGAGCGAAACGAAGAACAACAACGGGCAGAATTTATATCAACGGCCTCCCATGAAATGCGTACACCCGTTGCAGCTATCGAAGGGTATCTAGCACTGGCCCTCAATGAAAAGGTTGCAAAAATAGATAGTGCAGCAAGAAGCTATCTTGAAAAGGCCCACACATCAACTCAGCACCTTGGTAAACTATTTCAAGACCTGCTAACAGCAGCCAAATCCGAAGACGGAAGACTCACCAACCACCCAGAAGTGGTAGAAGTTGGTCAGTTCTTGGATGAAATCACCGAGGGAGTAAGATTCACCGCCGAAAAGAAAGGCCTTCTACTCGAAGAAGACTTTAGCGGTAATCCAATAAACCAAAAGGCTACTGTTGCCACCAACGGCAGTCAAACTATCCGCCCAGTTGCATATGTACACGTTGACCCAGAACGCATAAGAGAAGTTATAACCAACCTCTTTGATAACGCAGTTAAATACACCGAAGAAGGCAAGATAACCATTGGTATGCAAATAAGCGATAAAGACGTACTTATTTCTGTAGCGGACACTGGGGCCGGAATACCCAAAGATGACATTCCGCACCTTTTCCAAAAGTTTTATCGTGTAGATAACTCGGCCACCAGACAAATAGGCGGCACTGGTCTTGGACTATTTATATGTAGAAAAATTGTCGAGCTATATAGCGGTAAAATTTGGGCAGAAAGCACGGCCGGAGAGGGTAGCGTATTTAGAGTAGCCTTGCCGCGCATCAGTGCCGAAAAAGCTCAGCAACTCCTCAAACAGCAAGCAGCCACCAGTAAATTTGGTTCTGTCCCGGCAACCGTGGGATCGACCATCGAACCTACCAAGCCAATTGCAACTCAAGGATTACCAATTAAGTAATGTTTATTACAGGCTTTACTCTTCAAATTGTTGGACAATAATGCTAATGTTAATTCAGGATAGATTTTAAGAGAAAAAACATGACTAAACTAATGCTTGTCGAAGACGACAATAACCTAAGGGAAATTTACGGAGCGAGACTTCAGGCCGAAGGCTACGAAATAGTTTCAGCTAAAGACGGCGAAGAAGCACTTGCTCTAGCAGTAAAGGAGCGTCCCGACCTAATAATATCTGATGTCATGATGCCAAAAATCAGTGGCTTCGACATGTTGGATATACTACGCTCAACACCAGAGACCAAAGATACCAAAGTCATCATGATGACAGCCCTCAGCCAAAAAGAAGATCAAGAGCGCGGCGAAAAACTTGGCGCCGACAGATACTTAGTTAAATCTCAAGTCACACTAGAAGACGTTGTGCGTGTAGTAGACGAGGTAGTAAAAGGCGATAGCGCTGCCGTTAACGCTGTTGTGGAACAAGCCACCCAGGCACCAACAATTCCAGCCCCAACTACTGCGTTGCCAGCACCGCTACCAACGCCTGCAGTTGCACCTGTGCCAGTCGCTCCAGCGCCTGTAACCCCTGTTGTTGCTCCAACTCCCGCCGCGCCACAACCCGTTGTGCAAGCAGCTGCGCCCGCGGCGCAAGTTGCAGCCCTGCCGGTAGCACCTATTGCTCAACCCGCCACTCCTCCAGCTGCTCCTGCACCCATACCCCCTCAGCCAGTACAAGCACCAGTAGCTACGCCCATGGACAATAACGTTCAACAGTCTCAACCGATACCTCCAGCCCAAATACCTAGCCCAGCACCAGTAGAGCCACAGGAATCAGCCCCAACCAACCCAATCCACGCAAACCCACCTTCTAAACCAGAAGAGGCAGCTCACAGATCAAAAGTTATTCAGCCTATTACCGATATGCAAAAACCAGATATCAATGAACTAATGGCTCGCGAATCACCAGATTTAGCAGTCGCACAACCAGTGGAAGCAGCAACTCCTACAGTCAACAAAGCCGACCCCCAGCCCACCGCTGAAGAAGAAGCTATAATTGCACGCAAGGTAGCTGCCGACAAAGACCAAGTAGACCTGGCCGCACCAAGCCTGCAGTCCGAACAAGAAGCCCTTCAAAGCCAAATCGACGCCCTGAGCAAGCAGCAGGCTGATGATAGCCCGGAAATTGAAAAGTCCAACGCAGCACCAACAATCAACCCTCCTCAACCCCAAGCAGTACAGCCGAACCCTCCTGTGCCAGCAGGACCTGTTGCTGGTCTGGTGACTGACCAACCGGCAACGCCTGCCAGCCCGGGTGCGGTCCTAAACCCTAACGACATTTCACTATAAAAACACTGCCTAACTTGCTGGCTAAGATAATTCGGCCATAATGTAGTCATGCGAATAAATAAATACTTAGCAAGCACAGGCATGTCTAGACGACAAGCAGATGCTCTTGTCGATAAAGGTGTCGTCACAGTTGACGGAAAGCCTGCCAGGCTAGGCCAAAACATAGACGAGCATCTAAGCGTCGTAAAAATAAACGGCGAGCCAACAAGCAAGCCCAAACCCTTTTCCTATGTACTGCTAAACAAGCCCACAGGCTTTGTATGCAGTCAAAAACAACAAGACGATAAACCTACTATATATAGTCTACTACCGAAGCATCTGGGCCACCTACAAGTCTGTGGCCGACTCGATGCCGACTCTTCGGGGTTGGTCATGCTCACCAACGACGGTGATCTTGCGCTAAAATTGACGCACCCCAAGTTCAAAAAACAAAAAAAATACGAAGTTACCTTAAACAAAACTCTTGCAAATGTAGATCGTGATCATATCGAAAGGGGAGTCAAACTTGAAGATGGCTTAAGCAAACTTGAGCTCTCAGGGTCGGGACAAAAATGGCTAGCAACTATGGCCGAAGGGCGGAATCGTCAAATTCGCAGAACTTTCAATCAGCTAGGTTACGAAACCGTAAAACTCCACCGTACGCAACTAGGTCCATACAGGCTTGCAGAGCTTGCCCCAAAAGAGTACTATAGTATTGACAAAATTTAATAAATATTTCTATACAAATGTCCAAAATACCCATAGTTGCAATAGTAGGCCGAACTAATGTTGGAAAATCCAGCATATTTAACCGTTTAATCGAAAAGCGCCAAGCGATAGTAAGTGATACTAGTGGTACTACTAGAGATTCTGTGTACGGCTTGGTAAACGCCAAGAAACGTTTTTGGGCAGTTGACACCGCAGGCCTAAAAACTCCAGAAGATGACTTTGAGCTATCCATACAGGAACAGCTAGTGCAAGCTAGCGAGAGCGCCGATATGCTAGTGGTAGTAGCAGAAAAGGGTATACCAATTACGGAGCACGACCGGCGTGCGGCAAAACTTGCACTCAAAAGCAAAAAACCAACAATTCTAGCCATAAACAAATGCGATAAAAAATCTGTCCCAGATACAGACTTTAAGAAACTTGGCATTAAAACCATCATAGAGATCTCGGCCGAACACAAGCACAACATCGATGAACTAATTTCTGTTATCGAAGATCACATAGATACACGGTCGGTGAGTGCACCAGATACAGAAGGTCTTAAAATTGCATTTGTTGGCCGACCAAACGTTGGAAAATCCAGCCTTTTTAACAAGTTATCTGCCAAGCAATTAGCAGTTGTCTCGGACGTAGCAGGCACAACAAGAGACACCAACCGGAGAATAGTAGGCTACTATCAAAAATCGATCTCATTACTGGACACAGCCGGTATACGCAGGCCAGGCAAGGTCGGCAAAGACGTAGAATACTTTAGTGTACTTAGGGCGTTGTCGGCCATTGACGAAGCCGACGTCTGCTGCCTGGTAATCGATGCTCAGGAGCCTGCAACCAAGCTCGATTTAAAAATTGCTGGCATGGTAAAAGAAGCTGGCAAAGGTTTAATAATTATTGTCAGTAAGTGGGATTTAATAGATAAAGACGCATTCACGCACGACCAAATGGCCGCCAGGATTTCTAGTCAATTCACCTTTACTCCCTGGGCACCACTATTATTCACCAGTTCTGTAAGCGGCCAAAATGTTTCGAAACTGTTTAAAATGTCCCTGGACATCTACAAGCGCAGACAAGTCCAAATACCAACTTCAAAGCTAAACACCTGGCTCAAACAAACAACAATAAAACACCCGCCCGCTGGATTAAAAAGCACTAGACCAAAGCTAAACTATATAGTCCAATTAACAGATAGGTCGGGTCCAACGTTTAGGGTCTACGGGCGCTCATTAAAGACTCTACACTGGTCGTACAAACGCTATATGGACCGCGAAATACGCGAACTTGAAGACTTTGCAGGAAGCGCTGTAACATTTGAATTTAGCAACAACGAGCATCAAGGTAAATAAACATGGGCATAGAAGTAACTCGCGATCTTGCAATAATTAAAACACCGCCAACTATACTGATAATCGGCCTAGGTAATACAGGGGAGCAGTATTCGAACACTCGTCATAACCTGGGGTTTTTGGTGCTAGATTCATTTGCCGCCAAGCACAGCCTAGGGCAGTGGAAGAGTAAGTCGAGCCTAGAGTCACTGATCATCGAGGCAAGCATTAACTCCTCGAAGGTAATATTGGCTAAGCCTACCACTCTCATGAATCTAAGTGGTAGAGCCGCCATAAAACTACAAGACTATTTTGAAGTTTCCACCAGCAACATACTGGCAATACACGATGATATCGATATAGACTTTGGTGATATCCGAACCAAGCAAGCAGGTAGTAGTGGTGGACACAATGGACTCAAGTCCTTGGATAACTTAATAGGCGAAGACTACTGGCGAATCAGAGTTGGCATCGCCGACGAACACCGTCAAAACATGGACGCTAGCGACTATGTACTAAAAAACATACCGCGTAAGCAGCGAGAACAACTTCCCGCTATATTCACTAGAACCGAAGAAATAATTACCAAGTTTATCGAAACCCAGGTTCTTTAAGCTCATGAATTATCTATTGTTTAGGTTTGAGTATACTTCTGTTCGGCTCATGAGACCCTCTATAGTCTCACAAAAACAAGTCAAACATTCTTGAACAAACCTTACAGACCGTTTTACTCCATGCCATATCTATGGACATGTTTTGTTTTTAGGGGGCTATAGACTATCAAAATCATAAAGAATTGAAAGTATCCGACATTATTAGAATGCAGCTAGGTTGTACAACGCCAAATCGCACCCTCTTTAGGCCTTCCAAAGAAGGTGCGATTCAAACGATTGTCTAGACAAATAGGTCTAGTTCCCGAAAACTCACAAGATCCTGAATACGATCACATTGAGTCAACAGAACGCTCACGAGAGCGTGATCAATAAAGCGATTTTCAGAAATTTGCCTCCAGGCTTCTTGGTAGGTTCGGGCTGCAGATGCTGACGCATCAAAAAGCAGGCCATACCATTGATACCACAATTGGTAATCTTCAAACTTCGAACCTTTTGAAGCTACTGCTTGTAACGCTTCAATGGCAGCTCTAATTGTAGACTCATGTAAAATGTCCGGCCCATCGGAATGGGGGCACGTACAAGTTCTTGCCTCATCACGAACCAATACGGACACCAGTGTGACAGTTTCATTTATTTCTGCACAAACCTGTCTTACCGAGGCTTTAGTGAAGCGAATTCCACTGTCCCTTAGCTCCAGCAGCTCGAGAAAATTCTTCAGGCCACTGCAGTGCAAACGAAGCCAATAGAGCGCACTCTGGTGCTCATCCACCCACTCCCTGAGCCGTTTCTTTGTGATGCGCTGACCTGAATTCGATATCTGCTCGATACCCTCAAGGCACTTCCTTAAAAGCTCGAGCCGTCTGGCTCCTTCACTATCACTCATTCCATGCCAATCTACTAGTCGGATACTTTAATGTACAAAGCAAAAGTTTACTTTAGACAGTACATTTATATCATATATTTTACTTGCTGTTAATACTATTGGGGTGTATACAATATCGCAGTAAAAATGATCCATACCCCCTAGATACAAAAGAAGCATTCTTGAGCAAAAGAAAACATGTGTTTGATGAGCTGTTATTACCCCGAAGAATATCTATAAATATGGTGCGAGTTAAAACAGTTCTTATGGCCTGACAAGGTTTATTCAAGAATGTTTGGTTTGTTTTTATAGGGCTATTGAGTTAAGTTTTTGATAAAAATTTGGGCAGCCTGCCATGATCGTAATCATGACAGGCATGCGCCTCTAGTCTCTTTTGCTACTAGCTGGCAAAAGCTAGGTCT
>CALFBO010000015.1 GCA_937951635.1 Candidatus Saccharimonadia bacterium | reverse complement strand
TACTAATCACGTGCTCAACCCCAAGCTGCTCGTAGGTGGATCCAGTAACTGTCTCTAGCATCAGCCCCAATAAAACGAAGGCGGTATTTGAGTATTTGGTACGAGCCCCCGACGGAAATATGGTATTTATAGCTTGCAGGTCCTCTTGAAATTGCTGCCTAGACGGAAATGGCTGTTTTAGCAGATAAAAGTCACTGTTCCCGCCATCTCTAGGCAACCCGCTTGTATGTTCTAGAACATGATTTATGGTTATGTTTGCCACGTTGGAGTCGGGGTGCAACTTAAGCCAATCAAGATGATCAGAAAGCCTATCGTAGTAATTTATACGCCCCTGTTCCATTAGTCTATAGGTAATCAAAGCTGTAATAGTCTTCGATATCGATGCCACATTATATATCTGGCCATCCGGCCCCGAGGTGGCAGGATTGTAGCGCGCAGACAGTAACGGCATGCTGCCTTTGCGAATACAAACAGCCAACCCAACCGATGGATTCTTGCTGGTGTAGTGTGCAAGATACTTATCTACAATAGTGCCGAGCTTTTTGTCTGTGGTCATACAATTTTACTACAATGCAACTTCAAAGCAATTCACCGCTTTGAATTAACCCAATCAGCTTAATGATGTAATCTACCGACTCTTCATTACTCAAGGCAGAGTGATAAAAATACTCAAAATCGGAGTTAACCACTGCAGTCATGGCCTCGTCTTCAATTACTCTGGCTATTTGCCTAACATGGTCGTCGTAATAAACATACTCTTGGTCGTCTCTACTGTCGTGCATAATCATGAAAGAATCTTTTTGGTGGCGTGGCCAGAGAGCACCCATACTAAACGGCAAAACCCTAATATCAACCGTTTTGTCTTGGATTAAAGCAATAACATGACGCAGCTGAAGTATATGTCCAGGTGCGGGCAACAACATGTTGCACAACGAAGCGGCAGTAAATACGGCCCTTATGGGTCTGCTGCCAACTACGGCTTTTTGCCGCGCTAGCCTTGTTGCTAGTCTTTGTTCTAATACCTTTGGGTGTAAAGACCCGTGGCAACAGCCTTTCATAACCTGGACACCATACTCTTCTGTTTGAAGTAGCGCATTTATGCCGGATCCACTAAACAGCTTAAGCTGTGAGTAGCTTTCGCGCTCATGAAGATCGTATCTAAACTTGCCCAGGTCGGACCTGAGTTCTTCGTACCAGTTGTTTTTGTTCATTTCATCAAATCAGTTAGTCTTGTGTATATACACATATTTTACAATAAATTCTATGCTTTTACAATTTTATGTCATGACTAAAGCCATAGCATGCTTGAAGTCCATCCCAATTGCCCACAAAATAGCTTTTGTTGCCAAAATAGTATTTTGAATTGCACAGAATATAGAGTAAGCTATAGCTGAAGCAAAGTTTAGGGCATGCGTACTGTATGTCATTTTACAACCAACTAGGAGACATATTATCAAAACTACATTATGCGGAGTGCAAACCTGCGCGACATCACCAATCGGCGAAAAAATAAATAGCCGCCGCTCTGCCAAAGCATTAGCAAGCGCCTAGAACTCGGAAAATTCATCAATAAAAACTGGAGTTATCCAGTTTTTATTGTTTTAGCCCACAGTTGGACACTATTCACTGTTAAAATATAACCGTGAATAAGTTAAAAACAGCCCTAATCTTAATCCCTGCAGCAGCGATATCTATTAACTATTATTTTTCCATAGATAGGCCGCACAAGACACAGGTTCTTAACACAACAACCCCTCAACCAAAGTCCTGCAAAGTAGACTGCACGCTTGCACCTGTCGATAAGACCGATCACCTCGACGAAACATTCGACCCGACAATAGAACTAACTGGCCTGCAGGGCGGGGGAGCACTAATAGCAGATGCTTCAAATGATCTTCGAGAGTTGTTTGAAGCTGCTTCGCAAAATGGAGTAGAGCTAGAGGTTGCTTCTGCCTACAGATCCTTCGCTGCTCAGTCGCGCACATTCGATTCTTGGGTTGCCAAAGAGCTAGAGCAAGGCTTTGAGCAAACAGAAGCCGAGAACCGCGCCAACGTGTACTCAGCAAAACCTGGCCATTCCGAACACCAACTAGGAACCGCCGTAGACATAAAATGTAAGTCCTGCACAGCCTTTAAGTTACCCGAAAACCAACCTGCCTACACCTTCATTGCAAAGCAAGCACATAACTACGGCTTTGTCGTGTCATACCCAAAAGCCCTGGAAAGCCTTACTGGATATTCCCATGAACCTTGGCATATACGCTGGATTGGCAAAGACATGGCCCGCGAGTTGCACAGACTCGGCTATCCAGACAGCCGATTGACTCTTAGTAATTTTTTAAAAAATCAATAACAGCATAGCCACGGTCTGCCTACAAACACCTCGTTGACACTACTAAAACTACAAGCTAGCAGCCTTACTCTAGCAGTCTCCTGCCCCACAAAGATTGGGGTGGGCTTCTTCAAAAGTAGTTTCGCTACGATTAGTGCTAGTCACCCTGCAAGCTTTGCTGCCAGCACTAAAGCAGTGTCCCGATTTTACCCAGGTATGTACGTGTGTTTTACTGCAACTACATGAATCTTCACTGTCCTTTGCAGGGCAGACATCGTCTTGACAGGTTGTACAGCCCCCCTTGGATACGCAAAGCAAAACCCAGTCGCTTTTTGAATCTTCGGCGCTGGAACCCAGCCTTGTCACCCTGTAGTCGTCGAGTTCGAATGATTGGTTAGTTTTAATATTTTGCATTTTGACCTCTTTTTATCTTTATTAATGCTAAAAGGCATTATGGCAGGATGCCTTGCGGCCCACAAGACTCGTTACAAGAAAACACAGGTTGCAGTGTGCAATAATCGACAATGCTTTATTGTAGATAAAGAAACTGCACCCAGAGCCCCGACATAAGCCTACATAAATGGCACCAAACCCACCTGTGTATACGACTGGCAATTTTGTTACGAGCCAGGTAATTTTAAGTATTTTCGAGAACAGGACTCAAAACTCCTCCTTCAAAGTAGTCTATCTAGCGTTTATGATAATGCTATACAATGTATTGTATATTCTATACAAGGTTGTGGAAAAGGCAGCTTGCGGCTAGCAAATTCCTATACAATTGAAGCTCACTAAAGATTGGAAAACCATATGACTATTATGTACACAGACGGCAGCTGCAGTCCAAACCCAGGCCCAGGAGGGTACGCCGTTATAAAGGGCAATCAGCCAGTTGCCTTGGGCAGAGAAGAGAACTCGACAAATATACGTATGGAGGGCGAAGCACTCATTGCAGCCTTAAAACTTGCAAAGCAAGAAGCCTGCGAAATACGAACAGATAGTGAATTCTGGATAAACGTTGTAACCAAATGGGCGCCTGGATGGGAAGATAAAGGCTGGAAAAAGTCTAGAGGTGAAATAAAAAACCTAGACATTGTTAAAGAGCTGTACAGCCTATACACTAACTCTTCTGCGAAGTTGGTATGGGTGCGTGCTCATGTTGGAACCAAGGGCAACGAATTAGCCGATGAATGGGCTAATAAAGCCAGGCAAGGGGCGCAGCTTTAAACCACAGGCTATTTGGGTGCTTGTCGCTCACACTACGGCAATGTTCTTGGCCGCATTTAAACCGGCAAGGTGGCCGGTAGTCCAACATAGTTGCAGCGAAAAACCACCAGATGGTCTGTTTATGTGCAATAAATCACCAGTTACATACAAGTTGGAAACAACCTTTGAACGCATGGTTTTGGTGTCAATTTCGGCGAGATCAACGCCGCCATCGGCGACAACGGCCTTTTCAAGCCCCATTAATCCAGTGATTGTAAACTTGAGCTCCTTTAGGTGATCGACAACTGTTTGGCGAGTGAACTTACTAACCTCGCTAGTTTTTACGTCACAGTCAACCTTGCCAGCCAAGGAGTGCCGCAATACAGATGCAAACCCACTCGGGGCGACCAAAGGCAAAATGCTGTTTAATTGCTTTTTGGGGTTTTGTTCGAACAATTTAATTAGCGTTGCGTCTATCTCTGATGTATCTGTGCCAGGGGCACTGTCTAGGCTGGCGACCACGCGGCCTTGCTTTAAAAGACCACCAATGTTGCGCGCAGTATTTAGAACTGCAGGGCCAGAAATTCCAAAGTGTGTCAGCAGTATGTCTCCCGATACAACAACTTTGCTTTTTTGCCCATCCACAAAAAATGAAATAGAAGCTCTGGTAATTTTAGTGCCTGCATTTTTTGTTATAAATGACTCCTCAACGGCCAAAGGTGTGATGTCTGGAGTTGGCGCATTAACACTATGCCCCATAGTCTTTAGCCAGGCAAAACCATCGCCAGTTGAGCCGGTGTCGGGGCGTGACGTTCCGCCAGTAGCCAGTATATAGTTGCCTGCAGAATAATCTGCACCGTGCGTTGAAACAAAGTCAATTTTGCTATTACTAGTTTTTACTTGATCGACAGATGAATTTTTATGAACTACAACGCCAGATCTTTCCATTGCCGACACAAGTGCATTAGCCACATCGCTTGCCCGTTCGCTAACTGGAAAAACTCGTTGCTTTGCCTCGGTTTTTGTGTCGATACCAATTTCTTTAAAAAACAGTAAGCTATCTTGCACGCCAAATCGACTATATGGGGAGTAGAGTGCCTTCTTTGCATTACCATAATTACTAAGCAATTCTCTTTGATTTGGCTCGGCGTTACTAATGTTGCACCTGCCGCCACCAGTAATTCGCAACTTATTGCCAAGCTGCCTATTCTTTTCTAGCAAAATTACTTTTGCGCCTGCTCGACTAGCAGCTACTGCCGCCATCATGCCCGATGCGCCCCCACCAATAATTAATACGTCTGCCTTGATTTGGTGTCTGGGCAAAACCGCTCCTGATGCTTAGATTATATATGACTTATAAGTATACTACAGCTCCATAATGTTAAAATAAGTCTTCTTGAGTGAAAAATTGCATGCGCCTGAGGAGCTGATCTTATGCATAAATTTTGTGCAGAGCATCTTCCATGAGTAGCTGATATAATCTAACGATGAAACTCCAAGAAGACGACTCGCTAAAGCAAGATATTGACTCAGTCAACAAAATTGATGGCAACAAAAAACGCACCAATCAACGAGAAGCCGACCTAGACTTCTCGCACCAAACATCACTGCTGCGCGAGCTAAGTTATCGCTCGGCAGATATCAATAAAGAGATTCACGATGGTCTACGTGCAGTCGCACACTTTCCGCGTACAGTTACAATTTTTGGTTCGGCCAGGCTCAAGCCAAGTAACATTTACTACCAAAAAGCTAAAGCACTCGCCCACACGCTTGCCGATAACGACTATGCGGTAATCACCGGCGGTGGACCAGGAATTATGCAAGCAGGCAATGAAGGTACCCACGAAGCAACCGGCACAGCCATTGGATTTGGCATAGAGCTGCCGCACGAACAAAACCTCAATCAATATGTCACCCACGGCATCAACTTCGAGTATTTCTTTACTAGAAAATTGGCCATGAATTTTAGCTCGAAGGCATACGTATGCTTCCCCGGAGGCTTTGGAACAATGGATGAGTTTTTTCAAATCCTCACACTGGTGCAAACAGGCAAAATTCAACTTGTGCCAATTATTCTATTTGGCAGTGATTTCTGGGGTCCAATCAAAAAGTATGCCGAAACTACATTGCTCGAAGACTTCAAAACTATTAGCCCCAAGGATATGGACTTGTTTATCGTTACCGACAGCACAGAAGAAACAGTCAACATTATAGAAAATGCCCCACGACGATCTGATTTTTATAGTTAACCCCCTGCAAATAACCTGGCCGGGCTAGTTCGGCTACCATACAGTATGAAAAACGGGCCCAACAACATATTGTTGCCGGACCCGTAAAAAGTAACTCTTTTAACACACTGTTAAATTAGCTCTAACCGTTTCATATTGACTAGAACAAATAGACCAACCGAGCCATAAACCACTGCCGAAAACAGCAGTGCAGTTTGTAGGCTATAGAGATCCATAACAACACCAATAAGCGGCCCAAGAAAAGCATAAAGCAACTTTTGAGCCAAGCTACTAACAGACAAAACCGTGGCCCTTATGTCGGATTCGATCAACGAATTAATGTAATCCTTAAGGATGGGCATGTGCACACCCCTTACAAAGTAAAACACCAAAACAACCGGCAGGGTTACAATTAATGGCAGCAGCCCCAAAACTATATAGGCGGCAGCTCCAAGAACAACAAATGAAATCAGGGCTCCTCGTTTTCCAAGCCAACTCTCATACCTGTCTGCCAGCTGCGCAAATGCAGCCATCGCCAACAGCTGCAATGTCCACAAGACACCAAACCAACCAAGCGAAACACCCACCAACTGGTAATATGGCTGTGTTAACCAAACCATCGTATGGGACAGTGTGGCCACGGTTGCGCCGTACAGTATTAGCCACTTAACTTCTTTATGCCCATGCAATGCATATTTCGTAACACTCAACACATCCTTGAACGGGTTGTTAGCTACATGCTTTGTTCGCACGGGCTCAACAAGAAGTAAAGTTAGCGGTACGAGCAATAGCTCAACACCAACTTGAGCATATATGGTTGTTCTTAGGCTAATTAACGCCAAGAAACCCCCTAATATGCTCGCCGAAGCTTCGGCAGCGCCCGTAAAAACAAACGCGCGCGATTCATATTTTCTGTAACCACTTTCTCGTCCCATAGACTTAAGACTGTCGTAGGCTAAAGCAGAGTCGGCACCAGAAATAAAACTAGCCCCAACACCCAGTATCAATTCGGCTACCAATAATGGCCAGAACCCGTGGGCAAAGCTAAAAACAACAAAGCCGAAAGTTGCAAATACCGAACCAATAACCATGCTTATTTTTCTGCCAAAGTTATCGGCAAAGTAACCACTTGGCACTTCCAATACAAGAATGCCAAACGCATATACAGACTGCAATACGAATATCTCGGTCTGACTCAAGCCGTTCTCTTGAAAAAACGGCACGATAACTGGAATTACTATGAGTGTTGATCGAAGCGCCCTAATGGCATAAAGAAGTTTTATGTTCCTCTCCATTAAATTACTCATCATGTTCCTTTCGATAGCTTTTAGTTACCTAGGTACAAGCCTTAAGCGATATGCCTAAGACCAGGCAAACCCCCAGTCCACGAATTCAAAAAGCCTCCGTGCTGGAGGCTTATCTAGTCTTACATAAATCTATTTTATTTAATCAGAATAAGCCACAGCAAAAATGACGCACGGGATTCTAGCTCCCGCAAGTTGCATTGATATGTTGGTATTGCTATAACTTATGTTTTTCATAACTCAGGCATTGTAACAGCTATTGACGTTTGTGTAAAGTATTGTTTAGCATATATTATTCTGCCGCCCAGTGCTGCGGTCAGAGCTGATGGATTATCAAAATAGAAAGCTGTAAAAACTCAGCTCTTGAGACATGTTATCCTGGGGTATTATGTCTAATAAAAACAAGCGTATCGGACCCAAACTAATTTTACTTAACGGGCAATTTGCTCTAGGTAAAATGTGGAGTATCTCAAAGCCAGTCTTTACTCTATATATTGGCAATACTTTGATCGAGGCGCTAGTGCCATTGGCGCAGGCCTATATTGCAGGTAGCTTGGTGGGTGAATTAGCCAAAATTACTACAGGCGAAGCTAGCCGAGACAGACTATTAACACTCGTGGTTATTGCAGCAGCGCTGCAACTGTTATCAATAATTGCCCATTCGCTAAAGCGATACTACTTGTATGCAAAGCGTGAACAAGTTGAAATGGAGCTGACAGATAGCCTAATGCGCGCGCAAACCTCTTTGCCAATGGAGGTTTTGGAGCTGCCAGAAACCCGAGATAACTACACCCATGCCCAAACTGGAGTGAGTGAGATGTTTTGGTATGTTGACGCTATTATGTCGCTACTTGGGGGTCTGATTGGTGCGGCCGGTGTTCTAATACTAGTAGCGGCAACCGTACCTTGGGCTACGCTGATTTTGATGTTGCTACCTTTCATATCGGTCAGCCTTAAATACCGTAACTACCTAGCTTGGCGCAACATGTGGGAAGAGCAACGATCCAATCGCATTCGTGCAGATTCTGTATCTTCTATGCTAGGTCGTGAATCGGGCATACTAGAGGTGCGCATGTTTGGCTTGCTGGAAAAATTACTAACCATGTGGCGCAAAGAAACAACAATTGCTGTGAATGTGCGACTTAAAGACGAGGCACGAAACGAAACTGCCGCGGTACTAATAAATATATTTGAATCGGCAGTTGGAGTTGCGGTGGACATTTGGTTAGTGTTTCAGGTATTTGCAGGCAGCGTATCTATCACTGTGTTCGAACAAACGCGGCGCCTAGTCAATAACTATGTGTTATCGCTATCACGTATTAGCAACTCTCTAAGCAATATCGTCTTGTACGGCTACAGAATTAATGACTATCGCACTTTTCTAAGTCCACCCATAGAAACGTCGGCTTCAGTAAAGGTCGGCAGGCCGCAAAGTCTAGAAATGAACGCAGTGTCCTTCAGCTACCCAACAGGTCAAAGTCTTGTTCTAGAAAAAGTTAACCTAAGGTTCACACCAGGCCAGACTGTAGCGATTGTTGGTGAGAACGGGGCAGGCAAGACCACCCTGTTTAAGCTGTTGCTTGGAATGTATACACCTACGTCTGGCCAGGTAGCCTACAACGACGTTGACCTACAGACAATCGATAAGACCAGTTTATATAAGCAAGTAACTCCTCTCTTCCAGGAGTTTGAGCGCTATGATTTCTTGTCGCTTGGTCAATCGGTAACTATAGCTGGCAACAAGAACAATAGGCAAAGACTACAGCAAGTGCTGAAGCTAGTAGGCATGTGGGATTTCGTACAACAACAGCCCAAGAAGCTAAAAACGAATTTGGGGTATGTTGAAGACGACGGAATCAAGCTCTCTGGCGGCCAATGGCAAAGATTGGCCATAGCCAGGTCGCTATACAAAAACGCACCCATACTTATTTTAGACGAGCCTACCAGCGCTATCGATGCCAAAAGTGAACAGCAAATTATGGAAGAGATTTTTGCACACTATCAAGACCAATTGTTAATTACCGTGTCGCACCGTTTGAGCACCGTTGCTCGCGCTGACCGCATAATTGTGCTAAAGAACGGCAAGGTTGTTGAAGACGGCAGCCATAAGCAACTATGGAAGAAGGGCACGGCCTACTACGACCTGTTTCATAAGCAGGCTACGCCCGAAGCTCACAAATAACGGCCAACAGATCATTTACCCTAGCGCAAAAAGAGCCTCTTTAGGATTGACAGTCCTCCTTGCAATAAAGACCTCCCGCCTATATCTTGAACAGGTATGTCAAAAGATATAGTAGTCAAACCTGCCAAAAACAATACTTTGAAGTCTTGGGCCGCCGAGCTGCAAAAAGTCCAGAACCTAGACCCGCAAATAACTGGTGCCTTTGTCCGAGGAGGAGCTGTACTTGATGCGCTTCTGGGCTTAGCTCCTAACGACATAGATATTCTTTATGATCTTGAGGATAAAAACCAAAAATGTATCTGCGAACAGCTCAGTAAGGATATTGAATCCAATGGTATCTTTTCTGGCTACAGCGTAGATGTCGAAGCCTCTAGCGAGAAAGAACCTAATAATGGCGCCATTATGCGAAGTTGTGGTTACTTTTCATACCATACAGAATATAACTCTATGTTTGTACTGGGTGCAGACGGCAATGTTTATGGTGATGCGCGAGCCTGGCAAGCGCTGGAGGACAGAGTCTATAACTACCGTCCACAAAACTTGGTTATGTGGCGCAGCTTTCTTATGCCAAAAGATATACAAAACTTTTATGAAACCCTGGTTGCCGACTCGGTTAGATTTATTAGGTACTGCACACATAGAGACCTGACTCTTGGCGATGAGGCAATAGAACTGTGCAACAATTTAGCGGAAGTGATTAGCAAAATCGACGAGCCATCTAGCCAGCTCCAAGAATATGTTAGAACTAAGCTTACCCGTGAAATGCTAGATACCTTCAACAAGGATGTCTATGCCTTGGATGCTGGTGTGGTTGCTTGGTTGCGGGGGCTTGTGGATTCAACTAGTCTCGATTCGTGACAGTTTCGCGTATCTGCATTGCACTAATAGCGCCTTGATTTGGATCTACAACCCAGACTCAAGCCCACTCCCGTCCCCATTTCCAAAGAACGGATGGACTTCGCCCATCTCAAACTCGCTCGTCTTGCTTATCTTACTATCAAAATATCGAGAGTGAGCAAGAAGCGAACCAGAGACTGAACAGCTCTATCCGCAAAAAAGTAGTCTTAAATCACCCTCGAACCTGCGTTACAATAGTAATAGATGGAGGATAATCAATGAAAGCACTCATAACCGGAGCAAATAGTCTTGTAAATAAAGTTCTATTAGAACGACTGATTAAAGAGGGTTACGAAGTTACGGCCCATTATCATTCCGATAATGACATTACGAAACAACTCAAAACAGCTCACCCAGATGCACGCTTTATCCAAGCCGACTTCTCAACCAAAGACGGCATGATAGGTTTTATAGAAGAAGCCTTCGATACAAAATACGATGTCATAGTGCTTGGCGCGGTCTACTATGCTGAAGGGGCGAGCTGGAAGGCACAGCAAGACTGGGATGAATGGCAAAAGTCTTTTGCCATCAACAGCACCGTCAATGGAGTGCTTATGGCCCATGCCGACATTTCTGTAAACAAGGGGGGTGTAATCATCCCCATTAGCTCGGTCTTTGGAAAGCCCTATGTGTTAGAGACTCAATTCGGTATATACCGGGCGACCAAGGCGGCACTGGATTCTATGATTTGCACCTACGCTAAGAAGTGGGCGCCAAACATTCGAGTCGCAGGCATTGGCCCGGGCTGGGTCAAGAGTGCCTGGAACAAAGATATGAAGCAAGAGGATATCGACGCCATGCTAGCTAGCCAAAACCTAGCCAAGCTAGTTGAACCCGAAGAGATTGCAGACTTAATGGTAGCCATCATAAATATAAAGACCATCAATGCCACCACCATCACTATTGACGGGGGCTTGGGGATTGCGGAGCAGGGGTAATGGATGCGTCTGAGTCGCCTTCTGCCA
>CALFBO010000014.1 GCA_937951635.1 Candidatus Saccharimonadia bacterium | reverse complement strand
CCCAGGCTTAATCTAACTGCTTCACCCCCTCTGAACCAGACCAGACTTCCAACCGGCGAAGCCGGACTACAGACTGGTCTTCATCGTCAGCACAACATAAATCCTCATTACACGTACTTACAGTACGCTTCCACTGCGGTTCACATTGCACTTCCTTGTCAGAGGAACTGAAAAGCACCCAGGCTTAATCTAACTGCTTCACCCCCTCTGAACCAGACCAGGCTCTTGGGCTCATGTTTCATACGATGATCTACGACTCCAGAAGCAGTGCCTCTGGGGTTTTTTTAGTCTCGGTGACGCTGTAACGCACAGTCTCACCAGAGGAAAGTGCCAGTTGCACCACTTCTAGATACTATGGCAATGGAGGCCGTGTGCGAGGTTTGTCGAGCGAAGTCGACAAGGTGAGGCTGTAAAATCTTGGGATTTTGACGTTATGAGCTGTGTCACCCAAGAAGTTGAGGCGAACCATAGAGAAGCAGTAATTGGGTGAGTGTTCACTGAGTTATTGCAAAAATCTAAGTCTTTATAAGCTTCATGTCACTAGCCGCGTAATACACAAACATAACAACATTGACATAATGTATAGTCTATGTTAGTATCAATTTACAAATTCAAAAACAAAGTATGTAAAACAAAAAAAATGAAAACTCCAAAAACAGAAGGCTTTCCAGGCACAGGAACCGGCACCCCAGAATTGGTTGCAGGCGGCAGCGTTGGTCTGCTGGAAAAGGTGCCGGAAGATGTTGCTGCCGAACCCGAGGCCGAGTGGGTGAGCCTAGAAGAGCATGAGGTTTTTGTACCAGCCACTATTAATGGCTACAACCTAAAGCGTCCCAAGCTCGAGGGTTTGAGCAAAAGAAAAGTAGAAAAAGCCAAAGAAGCTTACACCGCAAAACTAGAGGCTAAGGCACAGTTTATTATAAATAACGAAATCGATCTTGTCGGCATGCAAGAAGTATTCGACGACGGCTCGCTCGATGATTTGGCTGAAATGCTTTCAGAAATGGACCCGTATGGGCGTACATGGGTTGGCTTAATAGCCGAAAAAGGCGACCCGCGCGGCATCCACAATGCAGCGCTTTCACCGCATAGCATGGATAAGGTTGCCGAGTACGTGGAGTTTCCTGAAGAAGTTCCAGATTTTTTGGTTAGGTCAAACGGCGAATCGCTTGAGAAACTTAGTCGAGGGGCCTTGCATGTTAGGGTCAGGCTTGGCCGGTCCGCAATTGCTGGAGCCGTAGAAGTTGCTGGCGAGGCAGCAGATGAGGTTGAAGTCGATGGAGTAGTGGTTCACTACAAGTCGCAACTACCAAGTATGCGCAAAGGGCACAGATTTTCTAAGGATCCACGAGAAGGCATACTAGGTAAAACTATTGCTGCAGCCAAGCGTTTAGCAGAAGCGACTGCAGTGTCGTTGCACGTTCAAGAAAGCCTAAATGGCGAAGGCGAAAAACGAAACGTCATAATTATGGGCGATATGAATGATAACGAAACCTCAATTTCAACAGAGGTGCATCATGGCCCTGAAGGCTCTGAAATGGGCACTAAGGCTGCGCTTACGCCCGACCAAGGCAATAAGCACAGATTGTTTAATATTGTAAAAGATCTACCCGAGAATGAGCGCTGGAGCATAGAGCATGCCAGCATCAAAGAAATGTACGACCATATGTTTGTTAGTTATGCACTACTTAAGGCCTATTGGGATAACTCGGTAAGAGCGCTCGGCTTGTCTTCGTCCGACCACCGTGCCGTATTGGGGCGTTTCGATATGGATAGGCTGCAAGGTGCTGAAAAAGAAGATCAATAGTTGGCTCATTAAGCAAAGGTTATTATTTCCTAACTTAGCCCCAAACAAAGGGTAGTCAAGACACTTTACTATTGACAATATGACAAAAATAGTGTTATAATAATAGAGCTTGAGTAAGCGAAACGCTTACAAGATGAGCACCTTGACAGAGTCTACATTAATCGCGGCTTACGCACTTCATCTTACTTTGCCCCCAAGCCTCGTCGATATATGTTCCAGACAGTTAGCTTTGATGTTTCGATCTGTATAGTTCGGCACTGCATAGTTGATTTATGGAATATGGCGAGTTGGTAAGTTGAAGTGAGTAAGTCGTGAAATCTATGAAGTTATTTCCCGACCGGGAATTTAAGTATTTGTGATTGGTCGGATATTGCTATTAGCAGACAAGCCCTGGTCTGTTAATAGCAATATCTGTTATCAAACATATTCACAACACACCCGGGAGGGTATCATGAGTAGGAAAGTTTTGTTTGTTTTGGCTCTGGCCATGGCTATCGTCCTCGCTGCTTGCAGCAGCGACAATGATGGGGTCGGCATAAGCGACCCGAACGAAGAAGAAGTTGCACCGTCAAGCGCGACGGTGCAGCAGGATCAAGAGGTCCAGGAGCTACCCTCAGCTTCAGATATCAACGAAAGTCTCGACGCTGCGGTAGCGCAGTTGGTCGACGAGGGTCTGGTTTCTGGCGACAAGGCAATCGAGCTGCTTGGAACAAAAACCAAGCTGCCTAGCTCGTTTGGCGAGAATGCCCAAATGGGTGTTGATTTTCAAGCTACTTCGCCGAGCTATTTAGCTCTGCTGAGGGCAGTCAACACCCTAAGTGGAGCCAATGTGGTCGGCTCCGACAAGTTGCACGAGCTCTTGTTGGTTTCGACTCCAATTGCTCCTGGCAATCTGCTTTGGCGGCACAACAATACTCACGAAGGTGAGTATTGGTACACCCCTAAGAAGTTCATTGACGACCCCAGCACTAGTGGCTGGGAGCCATTGAATCCACCTGACAGGGCCAATTTCGACTGGACCGACGAAGACGGGCGGCGCATCAACACTTTGGGCCGCGACCCAAAGAACGTAGGCGTACCCGACTATGTCAACCCTGCCTATGCAGGAGACTCCATCGGTCTTTTCGACTTAGAGCGCGGAGAAAAATACTGTCTGCACGCCGATCAATTCAGCGTGCTGCAGCTTCATCCGGGGCTTGGCGGAAGTGGCGCCATGGGCGAAGAGGACCTCGACGTGACGTTTGAGTACGATTCATCAATCGTGCGCTATAAGCGTTGGGGGAGCCATGGCTATGACTATCCAGAACTGGTGGTTGCCATCAGTCTGGCTGGTGTAGAGCATGAGGTCGACGGTTACAGGATGGGGCTTGCCCCGCTTCCTGAACCTAGCGGTCCGGCTCCAGCATATGTGTCGGAAGGCGCCTGCGACAACCTAGTCACAGACACACTCTAGACATAAACAAAATTTCATAGAAAGACAGAACATATACGTTAACCCGTAGACTCTGTCTTTCACTATAGTTCGTTATTGCCCTTAGCGAACTATAGTGAAAGACAGCAACCACAATCACAACCGCTTCGCTAAAAGGTCCGACCTTTTACAGGGGCGGATTTTGCAAATTTTTATTATGACCTCTGTCAATACGATCGTATAGTATGCAGAATAATATTTGAGGGGTGACTTGGGCACATTGTGTTAAAGTAAATACTTAAACACATACAAGGAAAGCCATGTCTGAAGCTGACAAATTAGCGATCGAATTACACAAAAAACTAGCTGGCAAAATAGAAGTTAAATTAAGCGGCGGCAAGTTGTGCAAAGAAGACCTAAGCTTAATTTACACCCCAGGAGTTGCGGCGGTGTCAAAAATGATTGCCGATCAACCTGGACTGTACCGGGACTTTACGGGTGCGAATAACTCAGTAGCGATTATCTCTGATGGGTCTTCTGTATTGGGGCTGGGCAACATCGGCCCGAAGGCAGCCATGCCGGTTATGGAGGGTAAGGCCGTCTTATTTAAACATTTCGCAAACATAAATGCATATCCTATAGTGCTAGACACACAAGATAGCGAAGAAATAATCTCTACAATTAAGGCCATAGCTCCAAGCTTTGGCGCAATTAATTTAGAGGACATTTCTGCCCCCAGATGTTTCGAGATAGAGCAGCGGCTTATCGACGAGCTAGACATACCAGTAATGCACGATGACCAGCATGGTACTGCCATTGTTGTGCTGGCCGGGTTAATTAACTCCGTTAAAGTAGTTGGCAAGAGTCTCCAGGATTGCAAAATTATCCTAACTGGATCTGGCGCAGCAGGCGCCGCAATAGCTAGATTATTGGCTGAATATGCTAATTGTGAACTTATTATGGTTGATTCAAAAGGCGCAATCTCTAGACAGCGTGACGATTTGGACTACAGCAAAAGGCAGCTTGTTGGCTTGACCAACCCAAATAATATAGCTGGAAGTCTTGAAAATGTTATAGCTGGCGCAGATATTTTTATTGGAGTTTCGAGAGCTGGGGTGCTGACAAGTTCTATGGTTAAGTCGATGAGTCGGGACCCAATAGTTTTCGCACTTGCCAACCCAAAGCCAGAGATAATGCCAGACCAAGCTATAAATGCCGGCGCTGCAGTGGTCGCTACAGGCAGGAGCGATTTTCCTAACCAGGTAAATAATGCGTTGGCATTTCCTGGTGTCTTTCGAGGCGCCCTAGATAACAAGGTTCATAAAATTACCACAGAGCACAAGCTGTCTAGCGCCAGCGCCATAGCAGGATTAGTCGAAAATCCAAGCCCAGGCAACATTATTCCAGGTATTTTTGATGACATGCTAGTGCCGACAGTAGCAAGAGAGATAAAATGAAACAATTCAACCAAGACTACATAGATTTTTTTACAGAATTGGCATTTAATAACGAGAAGTCGTGGTTCGACAAGAATAGAAAACGGTACGAACAATCTGTTCGTGAACCATTCAAAGAGTTCACGAAGGCACTAATTAATGAGATAGCAAAATTTAACCCTGCTATTGAAGGGCTTGCACCCAATAATGTTATGTTTAGGATAAATCGGGATATACGCTTTTCTAAAGACAAAACACCCTATAATACCTGGTTGTCTGCCGCCATAGTTCCTGGTGGCAAAAAAGCGAGCGATACGGCCCCTGGTTATTATTTTAGGTTTGCTGTCGATAAGGTGAGCATTGGTGGCGGACTTTTTGGGCCGAGTAAGCCTGTGCTGTTCGCAGTGCGCGCCAAGTTGGCTGCAGACTCTGCGCCATTGCATGCAGCGCTTAAGGCAAAAGAGTTTAAAGACACATGGGGAGAGCTAGGGGGCGAAGAAAATAAGATTATCCCTAAGGAGTTCAAGCAAGCTGCCACGAAAGAACTACTAATTCGCAAAAAAAGCTTCATGTATTGGCAAGAACTCCCTGAACAAACAATCTTACGCCCAGATTTGCTAGAGTGGATGACCTCTAGTTTTAAGGCAGCCCAGCATGTAAATAACTACTTAAATGTCGGGCCAAGCTAGCCGCAACTGTCAAAACAAAAAGGTCCGACCTTTTACAGGGGCGGATTTTGCATAATACTATATTTACCCCTGTTTCTATACTGCTCAATAGACTGCAATAACTTATTGCTTTGGAAACAAGTCATGAGTGTTAAAGTAAGTGGCATGAAGCAACAAATAATAGATACTTTGAACGATTTGGCTATCGCGCATCGAATAGTTAAGCACGCCCCAGTTTTTACAGTAGAAGAATCGTCTAGGGCTATGGAGGACAAAACGCCTGTAAAAAACCTCGTATTAAAAGACAATCACAGCGACCAGTTTTACATGGTTGTAATGCGCGGTGAACTAAGGCTAGACATGAAGTGGCTAGCCCAAAATCTAGCGATTAAAAAGTTGAGCTTTGCCAAGGCAGACGTTTTGAAAGAGTTGCTGGATGTGACTCCGGGCGCTGTTTCGATTTTTGGACTTATTAATGATCAGGACAATGTGATTAAACTAGTGATAGATGATAGCTTAATCTGTGAAAAAGATATCGGGTTTCACCCAAACGACAATACCGAGACTATATTTATACCAGGTAAGTCGGTGGCTGCTTTAGCGAAAAAGCTTGGAAATGACTTCTTACTGCTAGATTTTGGCTAATCGCTTCTCGATGCAGTAAATTCGTTGGCCAAACTTAGTACTCGTTTGTGGAGCTTGTTGTCAAATAGTATTTTGGTGTGGCCGCGTTCGGGGTGTTCTATATTGTCAAATCCGTCAAGTATAGAACCTCTGTGGTGCCAAACATGGTTGTCGTAACTAGGATATAGCGAGGTAATTTCCAGTGACGGTAGCTTGGAGTGGCTTAACATATTTTTAATGATTTCGTTACTCGGTAAAAGCTCTTGTACAGCCGAAAATCTGGCAATGCGCCCAATGTTCGAGCCCGAAAATGGTGCAGCAATGGCAATGAGTTTATATTTATGATCCGGGTCGTCCGATAACTTCAACATATAATCGAGAGCAACTAAGGCTCCTTTGCTGTGTGCGACAAAAATAGCATTTTTTAGGTTTTCATCGGCCATGTACTCGTGGAGCTTTTGGGACTCTTGGTTGATTCTTTGACGGTTCAGTCGAATAGACTTTACTATATGGACTCTGTACCCATTCTTGTTTAGTAGTTCACCTAGCGGCTTCAAGAAGTGCCAGCGTTCATATAGCCCTTGGATCAATACAACATCGCCAACTGCATCTGGGTTATCAAGCCAGTGTTGAGGCGAGTGTGGGTTGCCTAGGCTGCGTAAATGCCCGGCAGCTACATAGGCATAGTCTTCAATGTAGTAGGTGAGTGATTTTAGGCCATTGATTAATTTCATGAGTCAATAATAGCAGCCACGGAGAGCTCTAGCCTTACTTGGAGTGTTACTGTTTAGTATAGTGTCATGCTATAGTTTTCTGTAGGCAAACTAAGGGCTTTTTGGTTTGTTTGTATCTTGGCGGTCCGCCAACAACATGGAGGTATCGTGTTAGGAAATAGTTTGAAGAAAATTTTTGTAGCAGCTGCCTTTCTTCGCAAGGAGTGCATTCGTTTCAAAAAAAATATGATTACTCTTGCACTTGTTGCCGCCGCGTAACTAGACGTATGAGTTGCAATACGGTTGGTCGTTTAATCCTTGGTTGAGTTTTTCCTGGTGATAACTCCCAGCGCTATTGCTGCGGCATGGGTTGCTTCTAGTATGGGCCAAGGCTCTGAGCATTAGTTGGACTCCAGCATCAAAAGATGTAGCTATTTGTTCACGCTTCTTGCAGTAAGCTTGTACTGTGCAAGTAGGGCATAGAATTGCAAACCTAAATGTTAGTTGCAACTTTCCGCAAAGGGTGCGACATCCAGGCTTACACTTGGAAGGTCGCACCCTAATTTTTTTATGTTTTTAAAGTAGTTCATCCTCGGCGGCGTCAAGTTCGGTAGTGTCTAATTCCTCGAGGTCAATGTTTTGAAGTGTTGAGTCGGCTTTTTCTAAGTCAGAGTCGTTATTTATGGTTTCTGAAGGGGTTTGGGTCGTGTTTGTTGTTTTGTTGGTGCTACTGCTGTTGTCATCATTGGCACTAATAACTCTAAGCCCTAGGGCAACAACAACCGCTAGGGCTGCAAGCACTAGTAGTGCTTCTGCGGCACTAAATCCAGACTGACTTTTTGCTAACTTACTCATTACTGCCACCTCCTTCTATATTGCTATCAGCGTCATCGCTTTGATTACTGTCTGTTTCATTTGACGAAGTGTCGTCATCGTTTGCCTGCTCTTCATCATCATCTTTTGAGTCGTCAGTCGAGCTAGAATCTTGTTTTTCGGCAGCTATACTTGCACGCATCGAGCTAATAAGTTCTACAAGGGCTTTACGATACTCTCTAAGAGACTGCTTGACGTCGTTTACGCCGCTTCTGTAGGCAGCTATCGTAGCGGAAACATCTGGATCTTCACAGTCTAGTTCGGTGTTTAGTTCACTCAAAGCTTCGATTTCTAGCTGGCTAGCATTTTTTGCGTTATCCACTGTTTCGGCCATTTCTTCATAGTTTGCTACGCCAAGCTTTCCAGAGTTGTAAAAGTCTTGTACCTGCTCATATTTCTTGTCGATTACTAAAGAAAATCTGCCAACTTTATCTCCAATAGAGTCCATAGTATTGGCAAGCTTTGCCTGTTTTCGTTCACACGCAGCTTGGCGTTTTTCTTGTGTGGCAAGTTCTCTGGCTTCGCTGCGCTTGTCTGCAACGTCCTTTTTACCTTTAGTTTTTTGTTCTTCTACTTTTTGCTTTACTTGTTCCTTGCGTGTAGCCACGTCGTCTTTATTTGCTTGAGCGCTAACGGGAGCAAGCATTAATGCGACTAATAATATAGACGCAATGACTGCAGAGGCCCCAGTCTTTAAGTGTTGCGTTATGGTCATTTTATGATGTCCTTTTTTGTTTTAAATATATACGTAAGCATTATATCATTATGAGGACGTACAGTCTAAAATCTTGGAACGTGCTTGTTTGTGAAAGAAACGTATCGGAATAATTTGGAGTAAATTATGGAAAAGCTTAATCTGGCAATAGTACTTGGAACAAAAAGAAACAATAACAAATCTCATTTTGTGGCAAAGCACATAAAAAAAGTTGCAGAAGAATCTGGCGACTGGTCGGTAGAGTATGTAGACCCAGCAACGCTGGAATTGCCGTACGACGGAAACGACGATGAGGCTAAAGACCCCAGGTATACAAAGATAGTTAAATGGGCAGAAGCATTTATGTTTGTGACACCAGAATATAACCATAGCTACCCTGGCACACTAAAACGGCTTATTGACAGTGAGCTGAACAGTTATATCCATAAACCCGTAAGTGTGGCTGGCGTATCGTCTGGCAGGTTTGCTGGTGTTAGGGCAGTAGCCGCCCTGGCGGAGGTAGTGAGAGAGCTTGGCCTGTCGATGACATTCACAGATATTCTAGTTGGCGATTCCTACGGTGCATATGACGAAAAAACAGGAGAGCCCAAACATGACTACATCCAGGAATCTATAGTTGCATCGCTCACGGAACTAAAATGGATGGCCCAAGTTTTAAAATATGGCAGAAAAAATGTTCCCAGCAAGTATCATAAGTAAGTAAAATTATTAAAAGGAGAGCGATTATGAATGTTAGCAAAGCAGGAAATAAAATTACTATTTGGTCATTAGCGGCATTTGCCCTTGGGCTTGCGGGTGTGATTGCTTGGACTTCAAGAGATGGGGGCACAGCCGAAACCTCCGAATTAAAGGAAGTTAGCCAAAACACTTCAACACCGACAGACCAGTCAAAACCAGAATTGGTTTGGAGCGCCAACCTTTCTGCTGTTGACGGGTCGAGCGCCAGCGGTTCGGCTACATTGCGAAGTAGCAGCACTACATACGTTCACGAAGTGGTGGCAAGTCTTGAGCCTAGCGCCCAGGGCGAGTTTTATGAAGGTTGGCTAGTAGGCGATAGTGGTTTCATTTCCACAGGTCGGCTTAACTCTGAAGAGCAAGCAGGTGGAGTCAATTCTGTGTCTGATTTTTCGCTTACGTATAGTTCAGATGAATCAATTGCCTCCTACGACAAAGTAGTCATAACTGCAGAGACCGAGAGCTTGGGCGAAGACGGTGTACCAGAAAGACATGTACTCGAAGGTGCGGTTGACCTAGAGTAGCGTTACTGGGTTTCTTTTCCTCCATCTAACTCTTCTTGTAGTTTGTGAAGATCGGCCCATCGTCCCTTAGCTGCAAGTTTTGCCTGTTTCGGCCATGAGGCAGGATCGTGCATCTTATACTTATCGCCAGCCTTTTCTAGAATGTTCTTTATGTCTTCTGGATCGGCTTTGGATATTTCATAAAAACTACCGTACCCGGCAGAGCCAAGAATGTTGCTTATCTTTGGCCCAATACCTTCGATTTCGGTCAAGTCGTCTGCCTGCTCTTCATCTACAGAGCTGTGATCATCGCCAGTCGCCTCTTCTTCAAGTCTGGCTTCGTCGTAATTCCAGTTGAATATAAACTTGATAGCGTTCCAAACGGCTATCGAAGCCAGTATAAAGCCTAGTATATAGAGTATTATTTTGCTTATGCTTCTTGCAGGATCTTGCTCTTCCTGTGAGACCCACACTATTAGCCATACGCTCATCAAAGTAGCGGCCAAATTTATTAACTTGTTAATCCAAAACGTCGAACTGTATCCACCGGAATCCTGATCGTAATTCATATTAGGAAGCCCTCACTTTATTTAGTATGAACACATAGTACCATAGAATATAATCTGTTTTTAGC
This sequence comes from Candidatus Saccharimonadia bacterium, assembly GCA_937951635.1. Lineage (GTDB taxonomy): Bacteria > Patescibacteriota > Saccharimonadia > Saccharimonadales > CALFBO01 > CALFBO01. The sequence continues at coordinate 1,385 of CALFBO010000014.1, read as the reverse complement.
AAGTCTAGAAACCCCAATCACAAAACTAGCCCAGCTATATAAGCCTAAGGGTAGGCATTTAACGAACAAATCCATGATGTAGTTTAAATGCCAGGACACATATTATTAATTATTTCTAATTGTTGTGTATAAGCCTGTTGCTGGGTTAGTTTTTATGCTTAACTAACAGTAGTTTTAGAAGACTACCAAGTGTGATTCGAGATTAAATCTATGCCACGTAAGAAAAAATCAGCCAACAAGCGCAGGGTTATTATTGCTGTATCTGCAGCATTGTTGTTGGTTTTAATTTTTCTAGCACAGTTTCGAACCAGGGAAGTAATTGTGTCTGGTCGTCTTGGCTCGGGAGCGGAGCACTCCGGGCAACTCGACCTTCGCCTAAGCATATTTGACAATGAGGTTAATGGTAAGCTTGTCGACGAAGTAGACTATGAGGACGTAGCCCTGACGCCAGACGGAAGATTCGATCTTGTTTACAAGACTCGAATATTTTCGCTGCCAAATAAAAGCTACATGCAAATGTGCGTACGTAATGCCGACTCTGGGTTAGATTGGGGGGACATAATACCGGCTTGTGATGGTGACGTATCCCCAACCTACCCCCAGGCAAGTGTCCGGGGCGCCAGCTCCGACAGAGATACAGAACGGATTGTGTGCACAAGGGAAGAGCTCACCGGAAATATCGTGGGCTTAATTGGTGACGTGTTTGGTACAGCCAGAGATTACTATGAATTTTATGACTACTGTGATGATGTATACAGCCAGAGCCAGAATCTGACTATAATAAGAGAGGGCGTTCATCTTGAAGAACCTGCGCCTCAGCGTCTGTCTGTCGATGGCAACACCATATCGATAAGTGACGGCAATACAGTTGAGTTGCCTCTTTTTACTCAGCCTGTTGTTCCTCCAGTGCTGCAGGCTCTTACCCTCGAGTCTGGGGCGCTGTCAATCACCGGCGGTAATACCGTCATTCTTCCTCCAGGTAGCGACAGCCAATCCCTCGATTTAAGTAGCAGGTTGCTCACTATAAGCAACGGCAACACTATTGATCTCTCTCCCTTTTTGGACAATACAGACGAGCAAGAACTTAGCCTTATAGGTTCGCAACTTTCTATATCAGATGGCAATACTGTAGACATAAACTCTATTAATACAGACACCCTGGCAGACCTCAGCTGTAGTGCTAGCGAGGTTCCTTTATGGAACGATGGATCTTCAACATGGGTTTGTGGATCCACGTCTGGAGTTGACACCGACGACCAAACTCTAGCCTTTAACTCAACCACTAACATCCTAACCATTGCCGACGGCAACACAGTAGATCTAACTCCACTAGCGGCTGACTCAGACATACTAGATGCTCTTACTTGTGCAACAAACGAAGTAGC
>CALFBO010000013.1 GCA_937951635.1 Candidatus Saccharimonadia bacterium | reverse complement strand
ACTGAGAGACAATGCAAGCTTGCTTGTATTTTTGAAGTGATTGAACGGAAGAGGGCTTTAGCCCGCTATCCCACTCCCTCCGCCAAGCTAAACGCACCCTGCAAGGGTGTTTTTAGTTTTTATAACTGCTACACCCCAATCACGAAGCTTATCTGTTCAGATTTAGTTTCGTGATTGGGCTTACTACTGATTGACAAAGTCTACATTAACAATCCAAGCACAATTAGCCCCGGCTAGAGTGTCATCTTGAGTGCTGAGAGTTCCTTCAGGATTTAAACTACCCAAAACCCCGACTACACGGCCCTCGTTATCTAAAATGGGCATGCCAGCAGCTCCTGTACAGGCAAGCCCGTTCAGTAGCTCCAAACTTCCGCCTCGACGATATGCAGCCAGCCAGCTGTTGGCCGCCATTTGCCTATTTGTTGAATTTAGCTCACCGTCGTGGGCATATACATAGGTCGTCTCCAGCTCTCCTGAAATCAAAATCATTGTTTCCGGGTCGGCAAGCTCGCCTTTGGCATGCACCACCGGCACAAGCTCGCCGCTATAAGCCAAGGGCAAATTATGGTGCCCCATGTAGGAATGCCCATAACCTGGCGACAATAAAAGTGGCTGCAACGTATTACCGCCATGGCTCTCTCCATGAAGAGTAAGTAAATCGGCAACAGTATCTGGCAGACCTATTAGGGCTGGCCGGTCGCCACCATCGCTAAAACCGTCGATTTTACCCCGGCCTAAACTTGAAATACTCGTAGGTTCAAAATCCACAACTCCAATACCGCGAAAGTACAGCTGAAGTGGCGCTTCTTCGCTCCATAATCTACCCCCAACATGGTCGGCAGTAAGCAACATCGGCTCATTGTTGAAATTAATTAGAGATACAGCCCTTACATAACCAGCATCCCCAGTAGCTATTAACCCAGTTGCAGCTACAAAGCGTGGGTCGCTATTAATATTTGGTGTGGCTAAAATATCTGCAATAAACGGATTCAACCCTTTGCTTTCATCGATATTAAAACTGCCACGGTAGGGATGGGCCAGCTGAGCATTTTGAATACGTTCTGCTGCGCCCAGGCTATTTGACGATGGGCTCTCTTGCATAACCGAGTGTGCTGGTGTTTCTGCCACAGCTTCTTCGTGCGGATGACATGCAGCGCTAAGACAAAGGGCCCCGACAAAAGCCAAGTGACGCACCCGATGCACCCGATGCACCCAGTCACGACCACTTTCGAGCATGCCCGAATCAGCCCCTGCCAGACGGTCGGAGCTAACTTCGGGACTATATTTAACAGATTGCGTATTCACCAAACCAACACACTCCGTAGGTTGTCATAAGTTATAAAACCACCCTGCAATCGTTATTATGACACCATATTGTAAAAATGTAACTAAACTGATGTTTTATTAATCTAGTCTTAAGGGAAAAGCCCCACCCTCAAACACCTATTCGCTACAGCAATTCGTAGCACCTTACTATTAATGCCCTGAAAGGCAAAACCAACCCGCCCCAACAAGCTCCAGTAATTATAGATGGGGGTTTACAATGCAGCGCGCCCTAAAAGGATGGCCTATGCCCTAACGACGATATTTGCGCAAGGTTCTACTCGAGACGTACCTGTCTGATTTAATGATTTTCGAGGCTGGGATGTCTCGATCTTTTCGTGCAGCAACCAACATTGCTATTCCAAGCACTAGCAACGCCAAGGTCATAGTCAATAACGGCCTTGAGGTGTCTCTAATAACACCCACCAGTAGTGGCTCAACTATGCTGCGACTAGCACTACCCACTCCTGCAGCCTCGGCGCCAAACAGCCCGTCTGCTAAGGGCGGTAATTGAGACATCCTCGACCCTGCAAAAGCTGCTAGTGTCATAAAAAACCCTGCACTGGTAAAAAGTGTACCCACCCTGCGCAAGCCAAGATTTCTTGATTTTGAACCTAGCAATGCAAGCGGGGTGAGTATAGCCAAGCCCATGCCCACTATGTAGGGCATACTCTGCCCTAAGCGATATGCGTTGCGCGCCCTAGTTCGAGTATCGTTTGTAAGATTTACGTCAGCAGCCACTATTTCACCATCACCAATAAAACCATTGGGGCCTAGCAGGCTTTCCACGTAGGCATCTACTTTTGCAGAAGTGTCGTATCCCACAGGCAAGCAAGATGCCGAAAGCAGGCCGTTCTCAAATTGCGACGGACCTTCACACCTCGGCAAAGCTAACAATTGATTTGCTAGTTCGGCTTTAAGAGCAATCTTAAGAGCAGGTAGTTGCGGTTCAATGCCAACCGTAAAATCAAGCCTATCAGCATCGCCAGCCAACCAGCTATAAATATGATCTATAGCCAACTCTGTCTGCTGCTGCAAAGCTCGAGGGTCTATTGCCTCGATAATCACACTCTCGACCGCAGCTCTATTTATGCTGCTGTTGGCGTCTAATATATCTCCCAAAGTTTTAGTTGAGCTACCACTAGTTTGCTCGATCAATCCTGGAGTCTCTGTAATAATGTTTTGGTAAAAATTGCTATTTGCTAGCCAATCCTTAACGTTATCGGCGCGAGTAACTTGCAAGCAAAATATTGCTAAAGGCAAACCAATTAAAATAAAGTTAGAAAGCGCAGCCATGCTTAATCTGCGCACCAAAAAGCCCAGTACTCCGCCAATTATTTCCATGGGATCATATTAACATCATGATTGGCATCTATAGCCCCATAAATACAATCCAACCTGGTATTTTTCTAGATACTAGTATTATACTACTAGTATCATGCATAAAGAACTTGGATCCCGCATACAATTACTACGCCAGCAAAAAGGTCTAACCCAAGACGAGTTATCGGACATGGCCGGCCTTTCATATTCAACTCTGGCCAAAATCGAACGTGGAGCAATTAAAAACCCATCGATATTTACTATTTCTGGGCTTGCTGCGTCTCTAGGCATTACTCTAGACCAAATTATGCAACCCACCGACCAGTCTATAGGCGCAGACGGTAACGAAAGTATTAAATTCTTGTTTTGCGACGTAAATGGAGTTTTGGTTCGGTTCTTTCAAGCAGCTTTTGTTAGTATCGCAGACGAATATGGACTCAACCAAGACAAAGTTGAAACCGCATTCTGGCACTATAACGATCCAGGCAACAGGGGCGAAATAAGCAACGCCGAATTTGATAAAGCATTTAGCATGGCTTTGGGAGTAAAAAACATCAACTGGAAACAACACTATCTTAAGGCGGTAGACCCAATACTGGCCATGCACGATTGCTTGATTGATTCGGCAAAAAACGTAAAAGTAGGGCTGTTAACGAACATTCTTCCAGGATTTCTTGACGACCTACTCAAAAAAGAACTTATACCAAACATTGATTACGCCTGCATTGTTGACTCATCTAAAGTCGGCAGCCTTAAGCCAGAGCCAGAAATTTATAAAACCGCCGAAAAGATGTCTGGGCATAAAGGGTCCGAGATATTATTTGTTGACGATTCTCGAACCAACATCATGGCCGCAGAACGCTTTAACTGGCGCGTTCTATGGTTTGATGACTATCGACCCGAAGAGTCGGTAAAACGCGTTCAGAAAGCCTTAGAACAAGCCTGAAGCAAATTTTTTGAAGGTTTGAACGGTGGCGGACGCCTCGGAGTAACAGTGCTTGCTCTGTTGCCAGCAGCCTGGGGCGCGCCTATAGAGCACAACTGCTAAGAAGCGCAGTCGGGAAGTCGCAAACAAATTTCTTCGACAATACACCGCTATGTTCGGCGTATGGCTCCTTCAAAACTTCCAACTTCTTTTTCAAGCTTTTCTAGAAGTATCTTTTGATCGGCCAATTGTTGAGCAGTCTGCTCGACTAACTCTTTAGGGGCTTGTTTAGTGTATTTCTTATTGGCTAGCCGCTCTTCGAGCTTGGACACCAACTGCTTACTTTCTTCGCGTTTTGTAATCAATTTGAGCATGTACGAGTGGGCTTTGTGGGCACTAACGTCTATCCAACACTCCATAACTGTACTGTTGAGGTGCAGGCCCTTGCCACTAGATACTTTACGCACACCGCGCAAGCCTGTTAGCTTAACTATCAAATCCTTATTCTCTTCAAGAAAGTCGCTTGTTTTGTGGTAAAGGTAGTTGTCGTCCATCTTCAGCTGGGTTCGAATATGCCTCACTTCTTTTACGATGTTAACAATTTCGTCAAATTCTGCAGTCTTTTTTTGGTCTCCTGCTTTAACCACTGGCCAATCTTCTTCGATTAAAAGCGACTCTCTCCAGCCAAGTGTTCCCCAAATAGTCTCGCTCACATATGGCGCAAAAGGGTGTACCAAGCGCAAGGTAGTGTCCAATACATATGCCAGCAACTCTGGGTTGTACTGAATTTTTGAAACCTCTATGTACCAATCTGCAAAATCACCCCAAATAAAGTTCTGCAGTATTTCAAACGCCTTGCCCAGCTGATGCTTATCTAGATTTGCAGAAACTCCTTTTGTGGTCACTGCTAGGCGGCTGAGTATCCAGTGGTCGGCAGTATGTTCGGCCTTGGGTTTTGGCTCAATTTTCTCGTCACCAAATTTTGATTCTACGTATCTAGCTATATTCCAAAGTTTATTACAAAAATTGCGTTGCGCTTCAATCTTTTCTTCGTAAATTCGAACATCGCTACCTGGGGTTTGCCCAAATACTAGCGCCAGACGCAACGCGTCTGTGCCAAACTTTTCAATCATGTCCAATGGGTCAATTGATCCTTCGGGGGTAGACTTACTCATCTTGGCTCCAGTCTTGGTGCGAACTAAACCATGCAAGTAAACTGTCTTAAACGGAATTTCGCCAGTTACATATGTCGTAGACAGTATCATTCTGGCAACCCAAAAGAACAAAATATCGTAACCTGTTTCAAGTAAGTTCGTAGGGTGAAATTTCTTGTAATCTGGAGACTTTTTTAACATTTCGTCCAGGCTATTTTTGGGGTCGTTGGCAACTTCGGCCGATATTAATGTACTCCAACTCCAAAGCGCCGAACTAAACCAGGTGTCCAGAGTGTCTGGGTCTTGGTTCCAACCTTCACCTTCGGGCTCTTCAAAGCCAACTTTTATCTCGTGACCGCCGCCTTCTTTTAATCGATACCAGGCGGGAATACGATGCCCCCACCATATCTGTCTAGATATGCACCAGTCGCGTAAATTGTCTATCCAATGAAAGTAGGTTTTATTGAACCGTTTTGGCAAGATTTCAATGTCCTGGTCATGCACAACCTGTTGCATAATTTGTTTTATGCTCTGAGTCTTGCCCTTCCATTTAACAACCGGTTTGTTTACGTCAACAAACCACTGCTCCATAATCTGCGGCTCAATTACGGCCTTACCCCTGTCTGATATGGCGACGTTATGCCTATAGGTCTTGTCTTCTTTTATAACTAGGTTTTTGGAGCGCAGCTTTTCTACGACAGCGTTTCTTGCTTCGGCAATATCGAGTCCAGCCATATCTCCAGCAACATCCAAAAGCCTGCCATCCAAATCAATTATTTGCTGCATATCTAGCTTGTGGCGCTGCGCAATCTCGAAATCTTTAGCATCGTGCCAAGGTGTTATGGTCATAACTCCTGTGCCAAACTCGGGGTCCACTGCCTTGTCCTTAATAACTTTGGCTCTAATCTTGCCGCTGATCCAGTCGGCCTCGAATTCTTGCCCATGGGTATACTGTGAGTATCTCTTGTCATCGGGGTGCATAACAACATACTTGTCGCCAAATTTGGTTTCGGGTCGGGCGGTTCCAATTTCGAATGGGCCATACTTAAACGTATAGAACGTAGTGACTTCCTCGTGATAGTCAACCTCGTCATCAGACACTGTAGTTTGGAGTATTCTGTCCCAGTTAACTATGCGCCTACCTCTGTAAACTAGTCCGTCGTCGTGCATCTTAATAAACACTTCCCCCACAATGCGATTCATTGCAGTCTCCATGGTGTAGCGCTCCCTAGACCAATCCAAAGAAGCACCAAGTGCACGTATTTGCCTACGAATGTCGTCTTGGCTTTTAGCTACATAGCTATGCACTTCTTCGAGAAACTTCTCCCTGCCCAATTCATGACGATCTGTACCTTTAGCGGCCAGGCGCTTTTCTACTACGGCATTCGTAGCAATAGCAGCATGGTCGGTGCCAGGCACCCAAAGCACAGATTTGCCCAACATTCTTTGGTAGCGCACAATTGTGTCTTCAATAGCCACCATAGATGCATGGCCAACATGAAGCTTCCCGGTTGCGTTCGGCGGAGGCAGAACTAAACTATAGGCTTCACCCTTACTGCGGGGTGTAAAAGAGCCCGAGTCTTCCCAAATTTTATAAATTTTTTCTTCATAGTCACTGGCCTTATAGACCTTTGGCAGCTTCATACGAACATTACTCCCTGTCTACTATTGTGCACACTCACAGCCCATCTTTGGCTCTTGATGCCATTATACTAGCACGAATAAAGGGATGACGGCAGGTCTAATGAGTTGCAGCCACCCCAGGAAAATTCCAGCGCTAAGGGCAGCCAGTCTTGGCTTGCAAAATATTGAAGCAGAAACCATACATCCTCGGATGCAACCACTAGACTGCAGATAGCAATTTGTAGCTAGCGTGTACGGAATATATGACCCCTATAAAAATTGACTCAATCGACCCAAGCACAATGGCTAAAACAGCCATATAATAAAATATTACTACCGGCAAACCTGGCCATATCTGCAATTGTGCCATATCTGCAACATTCAAATCGGTTACCTGGTGCATGCCGCTCAACCTGAGTGGGACCCTGTAAACAAAAAACCATGAAAGTGTCGTCAAAATCAATACGAGTAGGGCTGTACCACCTGCAGTACTCCAAAACACCATACCTTCCTCCAAAAGAACAGCGCTTACGAATATCACGCCCCAGGCAATCAAAGTTGCAAAAAAATTCCACCTAGTAAAAATTCTACGAAGCTGATTCACATTAAGCCTACCTTGTTAAGGGCGTCGGGCGACGCCATCCAACTAATCAACGACGTTGCGAAGATCGTAGGGCTATCATAAAAGGTTTTTTATTGCTTGTCTACCAATCGCTTTTCATCAGTATTTACTTTTCGGCGCTCAGCCTAATGACTGCTTAACGTAGGTTAAAATATAATTAAAGATTAATTAACTTCTACCCCAACCCGAACTACATAAGCAAACTTGGCTCAATGCCTACATTATGTGGGTCTGCGGGTTCTTTGAATTGCGATTCAAAGTAACCCAACGAAGCTATCATTGCAGCGTTATCGGTGCATAAATTTTTTTGCGGAAAACTAGTTGTTTTTGGCAAAGCATTTTTGATAGTTTTTCGTAGCAAATTATTGGCCGCCACGCCCCCGCAAATTACTGTGGTTTCGACCGAAAGAGAACCGAAGGCAGAAACATACTTTTCCACAAGCGTTTCTACCGCCACTTTATTGAACGATGCAGCCATGTCACAAACCTGCTTTTGGCCGAGCTTACCAGCAAGCTCAAAGCTAGGAAAATCCACACCTACGCCTGCTTCTTTTTGTGTTGCCCTTAATACGGCCGTCTTCAAGCCCGAAAAGCTAAAATCATGCTCTCCGAGCCCCAGACTAGTTTTACGCCTTTGGTTGAGGTTATGGTCATTATTCGTGCGTTTAGCCTTCTGGGCGGCTCTAGAACGAGCCTTAGGCAGCATATAGCTGGTATCTAGTCCATGCACAGCAGCTTTTTCTATAGCTGGCCCTCCAGGGTAGCCCAGCCCTAGTAGTCTGGCAACTTTGTCATAAGCCTCACCGACTGCGTCGTCATGGGTTTGGCCAAGCAATTCATAATCGTTATGCCCTCTGAATAAAACGATTTGGCTGTGCAGCCCCGAAACAATTAATGCAAGAATTGGAAATTGCGGTTCTTGCCAATCAGGGTTGGGCTTTGTGGGCTCAATAAAATTTGCATAAACATGCCCGATCACATGGTTGACTGGGTAGAGCGGCTTATCTTTTAAGATGCTTAAAGCTTTGGCTGTCATAACCCCAACCAAAAGCGCGCCAGACAAACCAGGGCCATAGGTTACGGCAATAGCATCAATTTTTGCCCATGGGTCTTCGTCTTCAGGGAATGCCTGGGTCAAAGCCTGCTCTATAACCGGGTTGATCGCCTCTAGATGCGATCTTGCTGCAACCTCTGGCACAACGCCGCCATACTTGGTGTGCAGTTCTACCTGCGAAGCGACGACGTTAGACAGTAACTTGCGTCCATCCTTTACAACCGCAGCGCTGGTTTCGTCACAACTTGATTCTATGCCCAAAATATTCATTTCAACAGTTTATCACGCCCCTGTACGCCCAGCGTGCAAACACGGCCCACATCGCCGCCACCTCAATGAGCAACGATGCCGAACCAGTCAGCTCACTAGTAAATTTACACTCAGGTTGCTATAATCGTCGAATTATTGCTAAGTAATGTCGAACTTTTACACACGAACAAAACTTCTTATAATCGCTAACAAAAGGAGTCAACACAGTGCACTACTTCACTGGCTGGAAGGTAATCGCACGCATAACCACCGGCATCATTCTGTCGCTAACAAGCATATACCTGACGTTTTTACCTGAAAATTCAGCTTTTGGCTACTTCAACACAGCGTGGCGCATGACACTACTCGTCGCTATTGCTAGTAGCTTAAGCCTAGCTGCAGTGCTGCCCTCTACAAACAGTAAATGGCAACTGTACCGCGCTTTCGGGCTTGCTTGCTGTACGACCGTCCTTTCAGTCGCAACCATTGTGCGAGTTGAAAACTTTGTGGCAGAATTTAACTCTGCCTATTACTTTCAAGCACACGTCAATGGTTCAATACACCCCATCCATGTACTACTAGCCATACTTTTTGTCTCGACTTTTGTTTGGATGGCCGCTCTATTCAGAGAGTATTCACCAAACTGGTCTCGATAGAAGATCTGTCGCCAAGCTGGCTGCTGTAGTTCGTGATACAAGAAGTCATTCAATGCAATAACCCCAGTTACACCACCTTGTGTAGCTGGGGTTTTAACTTTAATTTGGGCGATAGAGCATAATATTTTTGGTGTATAATAACCATATGCCCAATCGGTCAAATAACGGTCGAAGCGTGGTGGGGTAGACATGACTAGCAAACCTAGTCTGGTTTTTAGGCTTTATTCTTGGATAATCAATGCCCTTTATCTATTCCCCGGTCGCAAATTAAGCACAATAGTTGTTGCAGGATCGTCCGACCAGCTCACACTAGCTAATACAGTTTCTAACATCCTAACAGCGGCTGGCGCCAAAGTTAGTACATTAAGCAGCTTCCATTACCAAACCCAGTCCCAATTTGTAGATAACATAGATACAAAATCAAATTTCCACCCCAGCAAACTATTTCACTTGTTGTTTCTATTGCGCCTGCAGCGCACCGACTGGATAGTGCTAGCCCTAGAAGAAAGCGAGCTGCCTAGACTACCCAAAACAGGATTACCCGTTCACAGCCTCATATATAGTGCCGAAAAGTTAAATCATAATGAAAAACAAATTAAAACAACCTTAAATTTACTTAAACCAGAGCACCTAATATACTGCGCCGATAAAGATAGTTTACCTTTAAATCTTTTCAAGCAAACTAGTCCTACTAGTTACGGCCTAGACTCAAAATCAAACTATCGCCTTACTTCAGCAAATCTTGGCAGCAATGCTTCTGCGGCACAAGTCCAACACAACGACCACGAAGCCAGCATCGAAATCGCTCAAACTGGCAAACACGGTGTTTATGCAGCATTAGCAAGCTTTGCACTGGCCTCAATACTAGAAATTAAGACTTCAACCACAAAAGCCGCCCTAAAAAGCTCCAGGGTTCACCCATACGCCCGCTATCAACAAAACATCAACAAAAACTCGACCTTGACAATAAGTAATGCAAAGTCGGTCGACAGGGTAGTCAGCGAAATGGATGACCTATCTAATAATCTTACTAGCAACATAGTCCTAGTACTTAACGACGAAACTGGCGATCTATCGGTAGATAAGCGTTATTGGCGTTATGCTAGGCAAATTTTTCTCGTGAGCCTAGGCGCCCAAAAAATAAACAAACATGATCACAGGCTAAATGTGCAGCCCAGCCTCGAAGCAGCCATTAAAAGCGCCAGTCGTGATTTGGTGCCAAATAGTTGCTTACTAGTAACGGGGCAGTCGAGCAACGACTTTATCGAGCGGTGTCAAATAATGGTCGAATGGGTAGAGGTCAGTGGTGACTAAAACAACCTGACAACCCAAAGACAGGCCAGACTAACTTAGAATTCGCTCCAAGGGGGCAGCAGCGACACATTATAGGCATGAACTGTCCGTAGACGTGCGATAGAAAAAGGCAGACCTTAAGACTTATTTAGATGTTTCGAGTTTTTAGACTATGCGTACATAAGCCATCCCGAAAAAGTAAGCCGCCGACACCTAGCTACAAAATCGATGGCCGCATGAGTAGCAATAAATTCTAGTAAATTACATTCTTGTGCGACTCGGGGGTAGTGTCTATAAAAATAAAAATTGAGTTGTGGCGGTGTGGTTTTTGCCGACTTAAAGTCAAACAAATACTCACACCGCCACAAACAGTATAGCCAGAGGCATTGTCTACCTGCAGCTCACCATACTCATGTAATTCTACTTCTGATCGGCATAGGGGACGATACGATCAAGCTCACCTATATTGGGGCAGCCCTCAGCTACCCACCGATTACCAATTGCCTCCAATTCCCCGATGTCTGTGTTTGCAAGCTCCCAGCGAGTCTTGACATCCCGAGGGTCGATCGAAATCTTAGCCATTTGCTCTTTAAGCCCTGTGTGGAACTGTCGGACCAAGCCGTCGATTTCGGCAGCAGACGCACCAGCAACGCGCATCGAGACAATCAAGGCTCCAACACCGTCTTTTGCCAGAGTCACCACACAGTATTCGAAGCACGGGCCGTCAGGCAGCATTAGCCAATCAAGGTTAAAGGCGCTTGACTCAAAAAGCTTCACCGAATCAGGGTGGGTATTAGCAAAATAGCCAATGCGATAAACTCGGTATACACCTCTTACTTCAACTAGCTCCGGGATTTTAAGCCCTGGGTATTGCGGAACATGATCAATTTCACTTTCTAACACGGGCATTATATTAGACAAACTTCCTCATAGACGATAGGTACGGGCATGTCATAAAATTACATGACTGGCAAATTATAACATAATCATTACAAAAACTATGCTTTTTTACATATTTATTGTATAGTTTGCCTAAATTTATGAGTGAATTTTTTCAGGGAGAATCTCAACATGAAACCGAAGCTGCAAGCCTAGAACAGCAGCTTCTTTCAGAAGTTCACAATACGATCAATGGGCTGTTTGAAGAGGCTCAAGTAGCAGATGCTCACTACGAAAATTACGACAGACACGACGAAGCTATTCCCTACGTGGCTTTTCGTGAAATAAACGGCGTAGACTACAAGACGATTAAATTGGCATTGTTTAGGCGCGAAAAAGACCCAAATCCTATCGTCTTTGAATTATCACTGCCAATTCACGAGGCCTCAACCTTGAATCATGCTATTTTAGAATTTATCGACAAAAACAGTCTATGTGCAACGAGCAACCCCTGGTCTACAGAACACCCCCTAACTCAAAGGTTATTTAACATACCCATGGCATTGAATGGGGACGAACTGCCTGCTCCTAAATTTAGCAACGGCGATTCCTGGCCATCACTGCCGGCACTAATCGAAATTAACAATTTGCTACGAATGACCACTATAAGCCCAGCAACAAGACACTACTTCCAAAATCCAAACTCTTGACAGCACCAATCAAAATAAGTAGCATAAAATCTGGAATTAGCACTCTAATGCCTTAAGTGCTAATATTTATTCACAGAGCCAACAAATTACTAAAGTTAAGGAGGAGTATATGGCAGCCAAACTAACCCCCCTAGGCAATCGTGTTATTGCCAAGCAAGTAGAATCAAGCGACAAAACCGCATCGGGATTTTATTTACCCCAAGAGGCTAAAGACAAGCCAGAAATTGCAGAAGTGATAGCAGTAGGACCAAACGTCAAAGACATTAAAAAAGGCGACAAAATTGTCTACAAAACCTATTCTTCGCCAGTTAAAGTCGACGGCGACGAACTATTAATACTATCTACCGACACCCCAGAGCGTGATGGTGACATTCTAGCCAAGGTTGGCTAGGCCTAAACTACAAAGAAACTTATTTCAAAAAAGGAGAATATATGGCAAAAAAAGTATTTTATGATGACGAAGCACGAAAGCGTGTTCTTTCGGGCGCAGAGCAACTATACAACGCAGTAAAAGTAACCATGGGGCCAAGAGGTCGCAACGTAGTGATCTCTAAAAGCTACGGTGGACCAACCGTAACCCATGACGGCGTAACCGTTGCCAAGGGAGTAGAGCTGCCCGAAGATAGCGACGAAACTCTAGGCCAGAGCGTCGGAGCCGAACTAATCAAGCAAGCTGCCAACAAAATGAACGATGTCGCTGGCGACGGCACAACCACCGTAACCGTACTTACCTACCACATCCTAAACGAAGCCAATAAGCTTATTGCTGCAGGCCACAACCCCATGGAACTACGAAAAGGCATCGAAGAAGCTGGGGCAGAAATCATAGCCAAGCTAGCTGGTATGTCGGAAGATGTAGGAAACAACCAAGACCGAATCGCAGAAGTCGCAACAATTTCTGCAGCCGACAAAAGCATCGGCAAGCTAATTGCCGAAGTAATCAAACAAGTTGGTAAAGATGGCGTAGTGACCGTAGAAGAAGGCCAAGGTCTTCACATGGAATCAGAAGTTGTAGAAGGATTTACTATGGATCGCGGATTCGTATCTCCATACATGGTCACCGACCCGGCGCGAATGGAGGCTGCATACGACAAACCACTAATCTTGGTTACCGACAAAAAGATCACTTCTATACAAGAATTCCTGCCAATTCTTGAAAAGGCAGCACAAAGCGGTAAAAAAGACATGGTAATCATTGCCGAAGATGTAGAAGGCGAGGCCCTAGGAACACTTGTACTAAACAAGCTTAAGGGAGTGTTCAACACAGTAGCCATCAAGGCTCCGGGTTTTGGCGACCGCAAGAAAGACACCTTACAGGACATAGCTGTGCTAACTGGCGCTACGCTTATATCTGAAGATACTGGCGGTAATTTCGAGTCGGCAGACCTAAGCATGCTCGGTACGGCGCGCAAGGTAATTGTTGGCAAAGACGAAACTACTATAATCGAAGGCGCCGGTTCGGCAGCCGACGTACAAGGCAGAATTGCTCAAATAAACGTACAGGCCGATAACGCATCTAGCGAATACGACAAAGAAAACCTTGAAAAACGTCGCGCAGCATTAAGTGGTAAAGTCGCAGTCATAAAAGTAGGCGGAGCCACCGAAACCGCAATCGAAGAGAAGAAGTTTCGAGTAGACGACGCCGTAAACGCCGTTAAGGCCGCTCTAGACGAAGGAATCGTGCCAGGTGGCGGAGTTACACCAGTTGACCTATCCAAGGGCCTTAAAGTCGACGGAAACGACTCGGTTACTGCTGGTCGCCAACTACTCAAGAACGCTCTAGTACAACCATTTAGACAACTGATGAGCAACGCCGGCCTCAATGCCGACGAGCTGCTACCAAAAGTTCTAGAATCTAAAAAGACAGGTCAAGGCTTTGATGTAACCAAGCCAGGCAAGCTAATAGATTTAATGAGCGTTGGTGTGGTAGACCCAGCCAGGGTAACTAAAGAAGCTATCCAAAACTCAGTCTCGATTGCAGCAACAGCAATCACCATGGGTGCATTGGTGGTAGAGATTCCAGAACCCGAAGCTCCGGCTCCAGCCGGCGGCGGCATGGGTGGTGGAATGGGCATGATGTAGTCCTCTGCTAGCTCAAATAAGCAAGAACACCCCTCGTTAAGAGGGGTGTTTTTAAATTTCGTTACAACAAGCAGACCACAAATTCTCAAGGCATAGCCCATGAATTCAGTAACCTTCCCGTTGCAACCTGGCGCTTTAGCGCTAGCCGACCTGGGCGAACCAGTTCGCTAAGTAAAGAAAAAGACTTGTTGATGCATCCTCTGCGTCTGCGCCAAAAGCTCCGATGGCGGACATAGTAAATAGTAATTGAAATACCAAGATAAAGGGTGCGAGACTCCTCTTGCGCGCGAGAGGCACTATTGTGCACGCAAAACTCAAACCATAAAGCAGGCTTCGCTTATCTTCGCTCATTTCTGCTACTAGCGCCGCCGCCTCTACATAAGCAGCATTCAAAAAAACAATAGGGACTATGGACAGCAAGTACAGAATCAGAGACGAGATATCTCGTTCATTTGTCGATTCACAGGCCGGCACAGGGGTTGTCATTTCTGCACACATGAGATTACTCCAGTTTGGGTTGGGAAAGTAAGATCTGCTTGTTAAGTTGTAGATTGAATCTACAAGAAATATTATACACTATAAACGTACAGATGTCTAGCTCTGCATACCGTCTGAATTTAGCGCCAAATTAGCCAAACTAACTGCTGCTTGCCTGGTCTTTGCAATCGCTAGCCAACGGTTTTGGTGGCAAAATGCAGCTCCTTCTACACCCGAAGCTTGCTCAAGCTGCTCATCACTAAGCCCTGCCCACTCTTCTGGCAGGGGTTTGCGCACAGCAAACGAGCCAACACTCACTGGCGCACCACGCAACAACCATCTCCCGTCTCCGCCCTTGAACACGGCATAGAGAGCTTCGGGCATAAGATCGCAGTAACTAGAAAAAGGTACCGGCTGTTCAAATATAAGCAATTGCTTGTTTTGACTGTTGCGATACGCGGCTAAAACCTGCTCCTTAAGGTCTAGCTTAGATTGCTGCTTGGTTTTTGAGCTGTGTAAAATTTGTGAAGCAAATTTTACGACAGCCATGAACGCATCATCAAATTCCTGAGAGGTTGATCCTGAGGGTGGGTTAAACACCTTAACGACATCCTGAAGTAAAACAGGCGCGACATCAAAATCCTCCTTAATATCAAATACATCTTGACCATTATCTTCGGCATCTATGGGTTGGACTAATTTTGAACACAATACATCTGCCAGCTCTTGGTTATTGTCGCAGTACTGCAGCCCATATACTCGCCACAACAACCCAAATGATGATAACTTTATGCCATTGTCATAAAGCTCAGCAAATGTCTTTTGGTGATGGTCGTAACGCTTAAGTGCAGGATCGTAGACACCGCCAACATCATAGACAATGTCAGCCGACTCTATTTCAATAAAGTCACGAGTGCGCCGCACTTCGGCATCTGGGTAAATAGCCAGCAATAGGGCAGTAGCAAAAACATCGTCAGTATGAAAGGCTAAATTATGGGTTGCTAACTTCATGGGGCCATCATATCAAACCTACAGCCCCAAAGTCTCCTTAACAAAGCCGACAAGCTTCTCAAGGCTAATGTCGGATTTTACCAAATACTGCTGCACATTGGCGCTCATGGCTTTATTCACCATAGAAATTTCATTTGTATTGGTAGTAAATATCACCTGTGCGTTTGCTCCCCACTCGTCTTTGCGCAACTCTTCAAGCATTGTCATGCCCGACATAGTTGGCATTAAATGATCCAACAAAATTAAATCTGGCTTTTCAGCCAAAGCTACGTCAAGACCCTCTTGGCCATTTGCAGCACTCACTACTTCAAATCCTTCACGTTTAAGCGCCGCTATTACTGCTTTTCGTAACGAATCTTCATCTTCAATTACTAGTATTTTTTTACTACTGACAGAACTCATAATGCTCCTCTCTTAAAATTATTAACCTACAACAGGAAACAAAACATAAAATGTAGTCCCTTCGTTTTCGACAGACTCAAACCATGTTTTTCCACCCATCATATTAATTGTTGTATGTACTAAATAAAGACCAAGTCCCGTGCCGCCAACATTGGTAGTTCTTACATTATCGGCTCTAAACATCTTGCTAAAAATCTGGCTTTGTTGCTCTTCTGGTATTCCGTAGCCTGTATCCTTAACTACAACCAACGCACTACTAACCAGCACATCTATACCGCCAACCTGCACACCGGCAGCTACTCTTTTTACTTCAAACCGAACTTCACCTTCTGGGGTATATTTAATGCTGTTACTGAGCAAATTATCAAGAACCATGCCAAAGTAACGCTCATCCACCCTAATAACTATCTCGTCGTTAGCAATTAGTGGCGTGAATTCAACATTACTCTTTTTGGCGAGCAGCCCCTTGGCGCCATCTGCAGCTTTACGGGCCGCACCAACTACGTCTATTTCTTGTAAGTTGTACTCAACCGTACCAAGCTCTAATCGGGAAATATCTAGCAATGCAGCAACCAGCTCCGTCATGTTTTCAGACGACTTTCTTATTTCAGCAACGATATCCTTTTGCTCTTGATTCATCGAGTCAAAATTTTCTGGCCACTGCAACTGCTCACAGTTCCAACTAATCGAAGCCAGTGGAGTTCGCAACTGATGAGAGGCTAACGACACAAACTCATTCTTTGCTTCGCTAATTTCCTGCTGCCACGATGCATCGCGAAAGATCTGAATTATGCCAAAATTATTTTGGCCAGCCCGAATAGGGGATATGGCGGTTTCTATAGGAAAGCTCTCCCCGTCGAGCCGGAGCATCTTATAGCTCAAAGGAGCATTTTCGGTATTTATTTTCTCTCCCGTGCGCAACACATAAGACTCAGGCCTGTCGGCTTCATTAATCGGATTATCCTGCATATCCAAAAGTTTTACCGAGTTAGTTATTCCTTGCCCTACGACACCTTCTAAGTCGCTGATTTTTTCTACCCCCATCAACTCCGTAGCCCTGCGATTAAGATAAGTTATCTTGCCATTGGTGTCTGCAACTATAATTCCGTCGGCCAAGGCATCGATAAGCGCAGAACGTTTGGCGTTTTCTTCACTCAAGCGCAACGACGAATCCTGAAACGAAGCCAAGTATCTTTGCAAGGCTCTATCGTGCATATAAAAACCCAAGACTACTGCCACAACAAAAACCGATGTCGAAACTGCCAAAGGCAAGTCTATCTTGGCCTGGATCAAATCTCCTGTAGAATAATAGACCAATACGGCAGCCACGCAGCTTATTGTCAGAGCAAGCCATACACTAGCCCGTCCAACGCCCTGCGTTAAGTAGACCAATACCACCAAACTAATGACCCATAAATAATAGTAGGGTTGAGTCCACAGCAACGCGTAAAACACTAACAGCACCGACAAAATAGCCAAGGCAACTAGCATGGGTCGCCAAGGCCTACTAGAGCGCAAGGAATGGGCCAGTAGACCCAAAATGACCAAGCCCGAGTAGAGCGCAGGGTTGGTCAAATAACCAAATTCAGCCCCTACACTAGATATAAAAATTGCCAAACAAAGCAACAGAGCAATAAAGGTAATAACGCTAAAGTATTCCCCAACAAATGACCTTACACCAAAAGACTCCGCAATCTTTGGATCAAAAATACCACGAAACCTATGAAGTCTTGAACCGGTTAATTTACCGTGTCGGTTCATTAAAATACCACCCTTTCTATGCCCTGCGTGTGCTTGACTCCCCAATCACAAAACTAAATCTGAACAGATAGGCTTTAAGGGTAGGTGCAGGTAGCTTATCTAAGCTGTTTAGGTAGCCATAGCTACCTAAAGGTGGGTTAGACGTGCCTACCTTGAAGGCCTATATGACTGGGTTAGTTTGGTGATTGGGGTTTTACTAAATGGACAAAAGACCTAAAACGAAGTCTAGCAGGAATCAGTGCACAGATGGCGCTCGCGCAGCTGTTTTAATTAAAAATTAACCAATGTGCTGGGCAGTGTTGGATTTGGGCGCCAGCTAAAAGCCTGCCCCCTTAGGATTTAGGGCTAACGGGTAGCACAAAGCCAAACTTTGAACCTTCACCCTGCTTCGACGAAAAACTCATTTTGCCACCATGAGACTCAATAACTCTTTTTACAAAATATAAACCAACGCCAGTACCAGTGGGGCGCACCAATACGGCGTTGTCTGCCCTAAAAAACTTAGCAAACAACTTGGGCTGGGCTTGCAACGGTATGCCAATGCCCGCATCTTTTACGCTAAACTCCAATAGCTCTCTTTTTCTATTCAAACTTACGACAATGACACTGTTTTCATGACTGTACTGAATGGCATTAGATATTAGGTTCGAAATAACTTCCTTGATCTTTAACTGATCGAATTCACTACTCGGAAATCTACCAGGAGAATCTAGCTGAATACTTATGCTTCTTTCTGAAGCTCGTTCCTGCAGCCTATCAACTTCTTGACGCGCCAAAGTCTTAAGGCTGCCGGTTTGCAAGTTAAGTTCTAGCTTGCCCGCACTCATTTTTGAGGTATCAAGCAGGTCAGACACAATCTCAACCATACGACCCACACTCTTTAGCGTTAGCTCAACCAGAGATTTTTGTCCACTGTTTAAGCTTCCTTCCTTGCCTTCATTGAGCATCTCAACAAAACCAAGAGCAGCCGTCAGCTTGGGCTTAAGTTGGTGCGATGTCATAGATATAAAGTCGTCTTTGGTTTGATCGAGTTCTTTAAGGTGGATATTAGCCTTCTTGAGCTTACGTGTGGCAGCATCTACTTTGTTTTGCAGAGTTAGGTTAAAGCGCTCAATCTCGTCGTACTTTAAAGAGTTTTCGACAGCCAACACTAATTCATTAACAATAATGCCGATAACTCTAAAATCCTGCTGGTTATAAGCATCACCATTTCTTTTACCGCCAACCAAAAGGCAACCAATGCTCTCATGGAAGCCGTGCATTGTACTCTCAAGCTTAACAGCCAGGCTTGTATCACTGTTTTTCATGTCTTTAACCAACGGAACATCATCGGTCTCTGTATCGTTGTCCAACGATATGATTGTCGAGCCCGTACGACCGCTAACTCCTTGCCAAATACCAACTGCCTGCTCTAGCGTCGGGCCCCCATCTACACTCCCGAATAGTTTGGCACTTTTTTGTTTGTCGTCTACGCTCACCAACAACGTGCAAAACAACGGCTTTAGGTTGGCCTTAATGATGTCGGTGCTATTAATAGCAAGCTCCTCCAAATTTATGCTACTCACCAAGCTTTTGTTGAATTCATTAATAAATACCTGGGGCTCGTAGGCACGTTTAAAGAAATACTTATCTGTCATAGTCTCCACAAATCTGCGCATGGGCTGGAAGGCGGCTGCAACCAAAATAGATGAAACAACAAACAGTGCCTGCTGGGCAGTGTTGCGAGGCGCATCAGAAATTAATGGCGTAGAAAACGTCACTACCAGACTAAGAACTAGGGCCAGAATCATTATTAGAGTCAAGTAACTAACAGACCGTGCAATTACCGAACGTATATCAAATAACTTGTATCTTATAATTGCCATCGATGTGAGCCCGAGGAATATCATTGTATACAGCGGCATAAAGGCTACAAAAAAACTACTGCCAAATATCAGCAGTGGCAGCAGAACCGTAAAGATGACCAAACCCAACATAGCGGCGATGCCCAATAAAACTAGGCCATTTTGACTCCGTTCAACCCCTTTTGTAGTTTTATATTTTTTAAAACTCTCAATTATCGAAGCGACGGTAAAGTA
This sequence comes from Candidatus Saccharimonadia bacterium, assembly GCA_937951635.1. Taxonomy (GTDB): domain Bacteria; phylum Patescibacteriota; class Saccharimonadia; order Saccharimonadales; family CALFBO01; genus CALFBO01. The sequence goes on along the minus strand of CALFBO010000013.1, from coordinate 4,724 downwards.
TGTGCTTACGACCGAAAAGACTGCCATGCCTGGCCCAGTACTGGGCCGCACACCATCTGGCCCAGTTTCTACGCCTGTAAAGGCATATGGAGAAACTGCAACTAGCATAGTCGCCAGCACAATAACCAAACCTAGAACTAACTTACGACCCGATATCACCATATTCTCGCTGGGCATGGTCTTGGACAAAAGGTAAAACAAATAGCTCATTGGGGCCGCAAAAAATATACTAAGCCTCGCCCATAACAGCGTCGTCTGACTAGACCCCGGCACAATAGTCACTAAGTTTTCATCAACAGCCAAGCCGTTATTGCGGCTAAGCTTGGCTGCCAGCCCCACCCTTAGCTTCTGTAGACCTTTCGGCGAAATGTACTTAGTGTGGCCATCTTCAATAGCTCTTATGCCAGCCCGAGCTATTGATTGGGGCGTGTCGCCTTCGGGAAGGCCTATACTCATATCTACCGGGTTACTGAGCTGGGCCTGCCTCTTGAAAAGCTCATTAAAAATACTGCCTTCGGCTGACTCTACTCGGCTAGAAATAGTGTAGGGCAAGTCATCTACTTTCTTTTAAGAACTAAATTAAATGCGCTCTATCCATAGTAAGACAGCTCTACAAAAATATGCAGAAATTGTAGCTTATTTAACACACTTCTAACTTAATTGCTGCCGCGCAAAATAAAAACTCTCTGCCAGGTACCCGCGCTTTGGACGTAAAAATACCAGCCATTGCAATAGAGCTAATCGAATAATGAGCCATCAATCGGCTGGAGGATTCTTTATCAAATCACTCCCCAAAATACTCTCCACAACCTCACTCAACGGCTGCTCGCCATCAACTATGACCGCCCCCATTCTTGTGTAATGCGCCACCGAATCTTGATTCCACCCTAGAATCATATTCAGCTCGTGTTCTAACTTTCCAAAGCTATTGTCGGTTCTACTGGTGATTCTATTTTTAATAGTTTTGTCACTGGCAACAAGGGCAAAAACACCATCAAACAAATGTAGTATCTCGTCTACATTACCCGAACCGCAAAAAAACTGCACGGGCGCTTGGCTGCTGTGAATGATATCTTCAATCTTTTTTGCCGACATTCTCCATTCATGCAAATCTCTCCACTCTTTGGTCCTTACCTCATCGGGAATGGCAACCCCCACATCTTCGCCGCTAGTTATATTGAAATGTGAGGCATACCCATCCCTGTCTGCGTCGAATGTTTCATATCCCATTTTTTTAAGCTCATTACAAACACTCGTTTTGCCTGTCCCAGAACCGCCGGTAATTAAGTATGCACTCATAACTACAGTTATTTTAACAGTTTACTCATAAGACTGCATGCGAGCACCATCCCTTAAATCCAAGCAACGCCATTGATACAGATTATCCCTCTTGGGGTGGCCGTATAATTCTATTTATCTTCTTGAGACAAGTAGTTAACTTCGTTCACAACATCTAGCAAAGCCTGGGCCTTTCGGTCTTCGTTTTCAATAGCTTTTGCAGCTTCAAATGCAGGCTTCAATAAATCTTTGTTATCGCTAGCTCTAATAACTTCCATGTAGGCTTCAAATTTTTGTTCGGCTGGCAAATCAAGCCGGTCTAGCATTGGCGACAATTCATCTAGCGCCATGCTCTTTAGACTTGCCAGTTCTTCGTCTTCAATAACAACCGGAGCGCCAGGCTTGGCCTGCGCAGCAACAACTGGCGCAATCACAGGTTCGGCAACTGGACTAGAAATAGGGGAGCTGACAACAGGCGCTGGAATTGGAGCCACTGGCTCATCTTCCTTGTCTAGCTTATCTAATAGACCCAGGTCATGGACCGAGGGCACTTTGACCTTGGCCACCGAAGCAGGAGTCGTTGCGGCAACAACGGCAGTGGGTGGCGGCACTAGTCCGGCAGGACTGCCTTCACTACTTATATCTGCCAACGCCTTGTCGTCTACTAGATTTTGGTTTTGTAAATCTTCCAACCCACCCTCCGTCTTAATTGACGCTTCATTTAATAAACTGCTCGATAATTATCAAAGCTATCTCTCTTCTTGATACAGCTTACCATAAGCTCTATGCCCGATAAACCCCCTGTGTAGACAAGTAGCTCTATCATTCTTCTGGGTCAATAATTTCATCCAGCAAGGCTACTGTCGACAAGTGCAAACCCGACCTTTCACGGCTGCCTTCCATGTACTCATAGGCTGTCCTCGAAAGCAGCTTGCCGTACTCTACACCCATTTGATCAAAAGAATCTATACCCCAAACAGCCCCTTTATAAAAGATTCTATGCTCATAAATGGCCACTATCTGGCCCAAGGTATACGGAGTAATTTCTTCTAAAACTAAAATATTCGAAGGCCTATTACCTGGCAGCACCTTGTAAGCAATCAAGTTCTCGTCTACGCCATTTTGCGCCAATTCTTGCTCGTTCACGCCAAGAGCCAAGGCTTCTGCTTGAGCTAGCATATTTGCTAGCAGCTTTTTATGTCCAGCTGGCATCAACCCGCCAGAAAAACGCCTAAAGCCAATAAAGTCTACGGGTACAACATTGGTTCCTTGGTGCAAGAACTGAAAGAACGAGTGCTGAGAATTGGTTCCTGTGCCACCCCAAACCAGCATGGCTGTATCAATGTCTAGTTTTTGACCATCTAGCGATGTCGATTTTCCGTTGCTCTCCATAGTGGCTTGCTGTAAATAACCCACCAAGTGTCGCAGATCTTGCGAATAGGGGATTATCGCTCTAGACTCATGACCAAGAAAATTTTGGTTCCAAATATCGATAAGGGCCAAATTTAACGGAATATTATCCTCTGGGCAAGATTGCAGAACGTGCCGATCTATAGAATAAGCGCCTCGACGCATTTGTTCAAAGTTATCAAACCCAACGGCTATCATTTCGGGCAAGCCAATTGCACTAAGCAGCGAATAGCGTCCACCAACCCAGTCCCAAAACTTAAAAACGTTATTTGCATGAACTCCAAACTTAATTGCGGCGTCGGCATTGGCTGTTAGCGCTATGAACTGACTATGCATAAATCCTACGTTTAGCTCAGACTCCAGCCACTGCCGAGCAAGCTGCGCATTGGATATGGTTTCGTCGGTAGTAAATGTTTTCGATGCCACCAAAAATAAAGTAGTTTCGGGGTTGGCGCCTTTGATTGCTCGGTAAAAATCCGACGGGTCGACATTAGACACAAACACTAAATCAACAGGCGCATCTACGAATTTATCCAACGCCGCCACCACCATTTTGGGGCCCAAGTAAGACCCCCCAATACCAATACTCACGACTTTTTCTATTGACTTACCCGTAGATCCTAGCCACTTCTTGGTTCGGATTGCTTGGCTAGCAGCTTTTAGTCTGGCCAACTCCAAGTCTATTGCCAGCTTTACATCGACTCCATCTACAACTAGCTCTTGTCTAGAGAAATCTCGCAAGGCAGTGTGAAGTACGGCGCGGTTTTCACTAACGTTAATCTTTTTACCAGACATCAGGTCACGAAGCCTAGCTTCCACCTCTGTCTCACGAGCCAGTTCGTACAGCATTTGCATAGTTGCTGAGTCCACAGAGTTTCTAGATAAGTCTAGAAATACGCCATCGTGCCTCATTGTAAATTTTTCAAACCTGTCTTGTTCTTCTAAAAAATCTCTAAGAGTAGTGTCGCCCAGCAGGGCAGCACTTTGTTCTAGTTTTTGCCACGACTTAAGTCTGTCCACCATCCCACACCTTTTTTGTTGATTTGCCTAAAGCATTATACCTAATAACGAAGCTCACCCAAAACATACCAGGCCCAAGGTAGCTCATTTCCTGAGTATCTACAACATAGGTAGGTGCTCAGGAAATGACGGAAGTTTATTTGTACAAAATTAAGCTCATATATAGCTTAGTGCAGTCTTTCATAGACAGTTAATTTGTCTATGAATGCTGTGTGTGCATCTTCCGTTACAGTTCCTACGATGAAGGATTACTTGCTTGATTTACTAGTCGAAGATTATTTTCTAGGTCGTGCGGTGGGTCAAATAATACTCGCCAAAGCTTGATGACGTAAGCACAACGCGTGCGCGCTCGCCAAATAAAGACACTTGCTCAAGCCAGGAGTTTCCAAGAGGAAACAACGGATTAAGCTCACATGTTGGCCAAGACGACTCTACGTATTCAACGACCTCGCCATTCCTGTAGCCGCAGCGATGCAGCTTGACTCTAGCGTCTCTGGCAACATTCATCGTAGACTCAAGCGTCCAGCGAACGATCTTTCGCCTCATACCGCGTCCTTGAGGAGTCTTTACGTCTTTGGAGTCATAAAGTATCCTCTGGCCACACTCAAACTCCGGAGCCTCGAATAGACCAAGCTTTCCTACGTGATGAAATCCAAAACTTGGCATCACAACCCAACAGTAATAACTCTGGTTTAGCCACAGCCATTCTCCATCAGGCGCTTTGACAAAAGCCCAAAAACCGCCAGTGCTTTGGTCCACCTTAACAACGGTTGCTGTTGTAAGTGTCATTTCTTCTCCTTGAATCGTTGGTCGACTGTGCGACCATGGAACGTACACCTAGAATCTCTAGGATAGATAAAACTATATACTTAAAGTAAGATTAAGTCAAATACACCATCCTACATTCCACCCCGAAATGCACCATAAGCACTAAAAAGCATCTCTGTATTCGCTAAACTAGTTGTTACGACAACAAAATAATCAAGGAGACAGAGATGCATATACATCTTACTAAA
>CALFBO010000012.1 GCA_937951635.1 Candidatus Saccharimonadia bacterium | reverse complement strand
TAGACCTAAGTCCATACCTAGATAACACAGACACCCAAGACCTATCTCTAAGTGGCAACACACTATCTCTAGTGGATGGCGGATCAGTAGATCTAACTCCATACCTAGACAATACAGATACCTTAAATGACTTAACTTGTGTCAACGGACAGGTGGCCCAGTGGAACGGTACAGTTTGGGGGTGTGCTAATGCCGGTGTTGATACTGATGACCAGACGATTAGTTTTGATTCTGGTACAAATATTTTGAGTATAGCGGATGGAAATACAGTTAGTTTGGCGCCATTGGCAGTAGATAATGATACGCTGGCAAGTTTGGCCTGTTCTTTGGACCAAGTTGCTAAATGGAACGGTAGTTCTTGGGCCTGTGCGAACGATGAGGATACGCCATTTAGTCTAGAGATAAGCGACGGCAGCACTAACGAATCGTTAGTTTCTAGCGATGTAATTAACTTTGCCGCTACTAGTGGTTTGGTTGTAACTGTGTCGGCCGTCGATACGGTTAGCTATGGCCTTGATATTGTAACTGCTGGCACCACCCTAACGACCAGCGCAAACTCGGGCTTGGAGTTATCATCTGATGGCTTGAGTCTATTGAGGGGTTGTGTCGATAGTGAGGTTTTGGCATGGGACGCAACCCTCTCTGTTTGGGCTTGTGTTAGCCCTGGAGATGAAGATGCAGTAAATGAGCTACAGAACTTGTTTGAAACAGTGAGTACGCCGCAAGGGACCTCACCCGTGGCTGATAGCTTGACCGACACATTAACTCTTTTGGAGGGCAAAGCGATTGATATAGTTGGTGATTCGCTTGCAGATAGCGTAACAATTTTGGTCGAGGCTGATAGTTTAGACTTCACTGAATTCGCCGACAACATGACTCTGGATGCTAATACTTTAATATCGCTTGGCGCATACAACTTAACCTATAACCTTGATTCTACCGGCGATTTCATAATTCAAGATGGGGGCTCAAACATACTTAGTGTTAGCGATGCGGGCGCGGTAGCCATAGGGAATGCGACAGCAGACGTTTCTATAACCGACCCTGACTGGAGTATTACTGGGGCTGGCGATGCTCACTTTACAACCCTGTCTGGCGCTGGTCTTGTTGATTGTGATTTAAGTGGAGAGTTTTTGAAATGGGATGCCACTATAGAGCAATTTATATGCGGCAATGAAAGCGAGTTGGCCACAGCTGGGTTGTTTGGCATTGGCGACTGTGACGGAACTGGCGACGTAGTACAGTGGGACGAAACGACTGAGCAGTTTATTTGCAGTGAATCACAATCACCGAGACTACTATACAAGCCAGTTGATGAATCTGTGAGTAGCAGCACTACTTTGCAGGACGATGATCATATTACTATAGCGGTGGGAGCTAATGAAACTTGGTTAGTGTCTGGGTTCTTGAATATAAATAGCCCTTCGCCGGCGGATATAAAGTATACTCTGGCCGCACCAACAGGGTCTAGTTGTAATATAACTTTTGTAAACCAGTCGGGAGGGGGGGACCTGTTTGGCAACCTGGACTGCGGAACAGCAACTGGCTTAATGTCTACAAGTGGCGACAACAACACGTCCCACTACGTGCACGGCAAGGTCGAAACTGGCTCTACGGCCGGATCCTTGACTTTGCAGTGGGCACAAAACGCCTCTAGGCCACAGAACACGACCCTTCTAGAAGGTAGTTGGATGATAGCCTATAAAGTAACTGGTGCCGATGTAGCAGAAATTTATTACAGTAATGATTACTCTATTGCTCCCGCGGAGATAGTTGCACTCAGTGGCGAAGGACCGTCTCAGGTAGTTAAAGGGACTTTAGAAAACAGAAACAACTCTATCGGTGTGGTGTCTACAAAGCCTGGACTAGTACTTGGTGAGGCAGACGGAGTAGGTAAGCCAGTTGTCGTTGGGCTAGCAGGCAGGGTGCCAGTTAAAGTTAATGGGGAAAATGGAGATATAGCCCCAGGGGACAAGATAACCGTTTCGTCTGTGCCGGGTGTGGGCGCCAAAGCGATATCAACAGGCCAGGTGGTTGGTCGAGCCCTAACAGGATTCTCGGGTGGCGGCGACGGCGAGGTGATGCTATTTATAGATAACGATTTTTGGCAGGCGCCAGAACAATTTAGCATGACCTACGACTACAACGAAGAAGCGCTGAGTTTGGTTGGCCATGAGTATGGAGATATTGAATCTAAGGTGCTTGGATTGAGCGTATTGGACGACACCGGTTCTAGCCAAGTCGAAAGCGACATAACTATTTTAAGAAGCTTTATCGAAGGTCATGAGGAACAAAAAGAGATAATAGGCTCTCTTTCAGAGCGCCTAGATGTTGTCGAGGATAAGCTTGCGGGTAAGAGCGAGCGACCCCTTGTTGACGGCGATGTTGATGTAGCGGAACTTGAGGACGAGCAGAGACAAGAAAATCTTGGGTTGGTGTTCGACGCGACTATTTTTGCGAACTTTATTCGACAGAGCGAGAGCAAGAGTGTTTTGACATTTATAGGCAATATAAGATTTGAAGGTCTTGTTGAGTTTGAGGGTGGTGTGTTGCTAGGTGGTGATTATGCTGGTCGCGCAACAGTTGCAAATGGTTCGACGAGTGTTGTAGTCAACTTTAATAAGACTATGCCGACACTGCCAAATGTAGTTGCCACGCCTGTAGACTTTGTTGATGGAAATTGGAGGGTAACAAATATTACAGTCCATGGCTTTACTCTAGAACTTGAAGCTGCTCAAGTTGGGCCGGTATCGTTCCAGTGGCAAGCCGTTACAACTTTACAGCAATCGCCTGCAGGTGTGGAGGTGGAAGTAACTACGACGCCAGAACCGACCGCAGAGCAGTAGCCACTGAAACTTATGCAGTCCTTTTTGTAAGGGTGAACGATGTCCTGCGACTCTTTGTGTCGCTCCATAAAACGTGACAGGTCGTTGTTTTGCTAGTAACCTGTTACAAGAATATATAAGGGACTGATCGCTATGAATAATTGGAAGGTTGAGCCCAGTAGGCGCAGACCAGTTAGCAACAACAAGAAGACTTTAAGACCAAATTTAACATATGTATTGCTGGCACTGTCGCTTTTTGCTGCAGTATTTTTCTTTATTTTGTATCAAGGTGAAAAGAAAGACGGTAGCTCGTTGTCTGAACAGAATAAGCAAGACATTTCTAGCCAAGTACTTACAGACTTAAAAAAGATATTTTATATAAAAACTACAGACCAACCAACTGTGGCAGCTATTGACGATATCGAAAAGCTTAGAGAAACCAACCCACAGTTTTATGATGGAGTAAATAACGGCGACTATCTTATACTTTACCCCCAGAGGGCCATTGTCTATAGGCACTCCGAAAATATAGTTGTTAATGTCGCGCCTATCGTTGGTGGCGCTGCAGGTGAAGATGTTTCACCGTCAGAGCAGTAGGATAGTGTATAATTGATTCATCATTGAGTTGGGCTAATTTTATTACATAATTTTTGCTTATTGTCTCGAGTTGGTGGGGTGAATTTCAAATTACAACCAGGAGGGTATATGTCAGAAAATAATCAAGTCGCCAGAAATAATAGCCAGCGAAGATTGGGTTGGATTGTGTTGCTTTCTGCAGCAGTAGTTGCGGGGTTTATCGCATTGAATGCCAATAAGTCGGATGGTGATGGGAATATAACTAATCAAGAAGTATCTGCAAGGGTGCTCGGATCCCTAGACGATGTGCTTTGGATTGATGCCGATGACGAAAAGCCAACAGTCGCAACTGTAGATAATGCCGAAGCGCTAAGGGCTGCCAACCAGGAGTTCTACAAAAACGCACAGGATGGTGACTACTTGATACTTTACCCGCAGCGAGCAATAATTTACAGAGAAGATGAAAGTAAAATTATAAACATAGCTCCAATCGTTAATGCTGGCACAGACGAACCAGCAGACGAAACTACCGAAGAGTAAGCATAGCCGTTAACAAACTATACTTGCGTTATTGTCTAAAGTTTGCTATAATATCGACAGGATCAGAACTATGTGAGGTTAGGGTCTCGCACTAATTATCAATTTGCATTTGTGGCATATTGTTAACTAGTGCTTTTACATAATTTCGTAGTAGGTTCGCTGTGAATGCAATTAGGCCAAATAAAGCATTCATCCAGTTTTTTGCAGGCAACGGTAAGAACGTTGTAGCGAGCTGCCGCTGTCTATTGTGTATCTGGTGCTTTTCCAGATGTTTGAGGCAGCCGACTCTAGCTAACAACACCATACGAGTGGTGCGCCAGAGGATTTGCAATGTCTAAGTGCAATCTGGCTAGCATGAGGGCTATGATTAAAAGCAGAATATTCCGACACTCTCGAAATGGTGTCGGTTTATTTTTTGTAACGACCTTAAGTATGGCCAGCCATTGTAAGCTTTTGTCTGCAACACATAGCATCTAAGTCCAAACTAGGCTTCCGCGCATTAAAGGCATGCAAGGCGCTAAAAATATTAGAAATTGAAGTACTACTTGCAATATTGTATCTATAAAACATACTAGCTTGGTATGGCGATGACACAAAAACAGGCATTGGACGTTCTTAAGCTTGGATTTAACGTATTCTTGACAGGCGCAGCCGGCAGCGGCAAGACCTTTGTGCTCAATCAGTACATAGATTATTTAAAGAAGAACAGTGTGCGAGCTGGCATAACAGCAAGTACCGGAATTGCAGCGACTCATATAGGTGGCATGACGATACATTCCTGGGCGGGAATAGGGGTCAAAGACTCTTTAAGTCAGCACGATATAGATAAGATAACATCGGTACCTGCGAATCTTAAGAGAATCAGAGAGGCTAAAGTTTTAATTATAGACGAAGTCTCCATGCTTCATGGTTCAAGATTAGATTCCGTAGATGAAGTGACTCGAGCTTGTAAAGAGGCTTCGAAGCCGTTTGGCGGCCTGCAGGTTGTCTTGTGTGGAGATTTATTTCAGCTGCCACCGGTGACAAGGCGGGGAGAGGATGTGGACTGGGTATTTAACTCGCGGGGATGGTTGGACCTTAGGCTTAAGGTTTGCTATTTGAGCGAACAGCACCGTCAGGACGACTCGACATTGCTGGATCTTTTAAATTCAATAAGATCTAGCGACTTGAATAGTGGCCACTATGAATTGCTTAATGAGCGCATCGAACAAGAACCTAGCTTCAAAGACGAAACTTTGACCAAGCTTTATACCCATAATGTTGATGTCGAAATGATAAACCAGCAGTCACTAGAGCACATAGACTTACCGGCAAAAAATTACCAAATGACATCGAAAGGCAGTAAAAGAAATACAGAAATATTGGCATCAAACTGCTTGGCTCCACAAGAATTAGAATTAAAGATTGGTGCAGAAGTTATGTTTGTTGCAAATAATTTTGCAGAAGGTTATGCAAACGGTACCCGTGGTCGAGTATTAGACTTTGACGATGACGATCAGCCAATAGTCATTACAACTGATGGTGCGACCATAACCCCAGCCCCACACACCTGGCAATATCACGATGGTGAAAAAGTTAGGGCAGAAGTAACCCAGGTTCCACTAAGACTGGCCTGGGCAATAACAGTTCATAAAAGCCAAGGTATGAGCCTGGACAAGGCAGAAATAGATTTGAGTAAAGCATTTGAACCGGGTATGGGCTATGTTGCACTGTCTAGGGTGAAGACCATGGAAGGGTTATACATAAAAAGCGCCAACAACCGCGCTCTTGAAGTCCACCCTATAATAAGTCGCTACGATAATGTTTTACAGACACAGTCGGGGCTGGTTGCGGATGCGCTAGATAGTATGCCAGTTACCGATTTGGAACAAAAACACAAACATGTAAAAAACAAACTTTCTGATTCTATAGATTTGGAATATGACACTGCCCTTTTTGAGGAACTGAGGTTGTGGCGCAAACGAACTGCCGACGAAAATAGTGTGCCGGCATTTGTGATTTTAGCCGACAAAACCATTAAGGCAATATCTGCAAAAAAGCCTTCTTCGACTAGTGAGCTTTCGAATATTGAAGGGATTGGGCCTAAAAAGCTAGAGTTGTATGGGTCGGAAATCCTGAGAGCAGTTTCAAAGTATAGTGTGGGGAAGAATAAATAGACTTGCAGTATTATGTTATAATAGTTTCATATGTAAGATGTGAGTGCGAATGAGCAGGCGACAAATAGAAAATACTGGATTTAAGAGTGCAGCAGCTGTTGCGGCTTTGCTGTTGCCGGTAGTCAGTATTTTCGTTGTTGCTAAATATAGTTCAGGAGTTGAATCTGCAAAAATTGACTCTGTTAAATATGAAACCATTGGCAGTCAAGCTCCTAGCCCATTTCAACAGTTACTTGGTCTTAATCTTAAAGACGGGGACAGTAGTAGCGCCAATGCCGCCAGCAACGACGATGCGATAGGTGCTGAAAATACTACGCTAGCAGAAAGCGAAACCTTGCTTGGCCAGCCCACTAGCAGCAACCTCGGGCGGGTACTCGGTGATTCTAGTAGTAGTATTGCAACAGGAACAAACATAGGTGCAACGCAGAGTGGTGGGGGCGCAGATCAGGATGTACAGGACGGGCATACTGAATCAACAATTGATGAATCTGTGAATTCTTCTGTGTTAGCTTCAACCACAGATGATGCTTCTGCGGATATCAATGGCAGCGAAATCGATACACAAGACGGTCAGTTAACAGACTCAATCACAGATGTAGATGATGATTCTGAAGCTGTTGAAAGAGCAGACACTCAAACTAGCGACAATACTGCTACTGTGTCTGTCGGCAATGAGGACGCCATAGACGATTGTCGGCTCGATTTTAGTACTTGGCAGCAACGTTACCAGATCGCCGAACAGAAGTGGTCGGCAATAATTAGTGCCGAAAATGTGTTAAACGAAGCCAATAAGTCTGAGATATCGAAATTACTCACATCTGGCCAAAAGGCTGAATACACGGTTGCGATCAACAAAGAGAGCAAGCGTCACTCAAAAGCAGTTAAAGACATTGAAAAAGATATGAACAAAGACCTTGGGAGCATCAACAAAGATAAGCCTAAGCCCTGTTCTTAAACATTCTTCACATTTAGTCTGCATTGCTAGAAATGTCTAGAAACAGTACGGCCGGTGTTCTTCTCTGGCGGAGATGATGTCTGGATGTCGTCGAGAAGAAAAAGACAATGTGGGTATTAGTTTTGGCGTGGGTCGTAGCCCTCTGTTGCTTAACTTTTATTAAGTTGAAATACGTTGCAAAAACCAATACCAGCAATCGTGATTAACTGCACAAGTATCTTTTGTGCGCTATATTTACACTTCAGTGCAACCTATAGGGTGCGGGTTTGAACGTCTTATTTAAAGACTCCAATCTCCGCTTCCAAATGAATAAATCGTCACGCAAAGACCTGCTAGTAAAAGGCTATGCTCCCAGCCACCTTCGTCGGCAGCAAAAGGGCTTTTCCATTTTAATATGTGCAGTCCAACCGAAGAAATGAATATAATAGTAAGCCCGGCTGCAGCGAGTTTTGAGCGAGTGCCTGCCAGTATTGCAGTAGCAAGTATTATGCGTATAACCATCGAGAACTGGGCCAGTTTTGGAGATACTCCGTTGAATTTTGCGTACGAACTAATATCGCCAATATGTCGGCGATCATGAGTAAACACCGCTATAGCGATAATAATCCTAACTACTATTAACGAAGTATTTTGCAATAGTTGCTGGTCGATTTCCATTTACTACAGTCTACACTACTTTGGTTGGTGGCCTGAATGGTAACTGGCCTACACTAACTTTTTAACATCATCCTGCATGCATAACTTCTGTAAAGACAGGAACCCGAACTCCATTTACTAGATTCCTGCCTTCGCAGAAATAACGGTTGCTGCTGCTTATGTAAATAAAGTAAGAACTGAGCGTAGGCTAGGAATGGTAAATTTATATGCGTCATAGGCTGTGTATTTTTGTTGTAGATAACCGCCCTAGCTAACCCCTTAACCACCCAAGCAGCCAATAAAAGAGAGATCCCGCCACCCTCTAGAGCTATGCTCTAGAGGGTGGCGTCCTATCTGCCGAAGGCCGGGAGGGAGATCACGGAGCGTAAGCGAAGTGTAAAAGGAGGGTAGTCACCTCCTCCTTAATGGCGAACGTAGCGAGGGGTTGCAGTAATAGACCCTAATCACAAAACTAACCCAGTCATATAAGCCTTCAAGGTAGGCGCACCTAACTCACCTAATCTGTTTTAGATTTAGTTTTGTGATTGGGGGTAAGAGTATTTGCTAAATATGCCTGAATATTATAAAGTATACTACGTAGTTTTGCACCCGTCTACAAATGGAGGTGACTGTGGTGCGTGAGAATATTGCCGGAGACGAAGAAAGAACAAAAGAGTATCGTAATAGGGCCCTTGCTGCAGCCAGCGCAATCGTCATGATTGCAATTGTGCTCTTGGGTCTTGCATTCATGTATATGAGCCGCAGTTCCTGGTTAATGGCCATATTTTGTTTTTTGGTAGCGGTCATCCTGTTTTGGTGGGCAAGATATGTGTGGCGCGGGCGCTATGTGCGCCAATTCAAGGCCAAAGCAGAAGATGCTCACTCCAACTACTAACCCTGCCGATCTCTAGATTTGTTGCAACGCAACTACCACAATCTAGAGATCGGCTTTTACTTTGCGGGGTTTTTGGACTTTTGTCCTTCAAGCAAACTACTTCTAAGCTAGGTGTATAATATATACATCTTTAAATTAAAGTTCAAAATAAGAGGTGGAAACAAGACATTGTGGTCAGCTAGCAATACATTTGCACAGAAGATTCGATTGAGTCTAGTCACATACTTGGCTGCAACACTTGGTGTTGTAGCTGCAATTCACTATGCAAGTAAGGGTTCGACTGTGCTTACAGTTGCAGCGTTATTTTTGCTTGTCCTAGCCATAGCTTCGGGCTTTATGGCGATGACTGGTCGAGCTCAGGCTGTGTTTAAATGCGCTTTAATTGCTGCTTTGGCCGGCTTGCTATTATTGGTTATTTACACACACTTGATACTGCTAATTGAACCCTATTGGGCTTTATTGTTTTTACCTGCAGTGTACATGCTGCTTGCTGGTTGGCGAGCAGGGGCGGCCGTGCTTATGTACGGTGCTGCATTAGCTCCAGCAACTTTGATTGACAGTTTACAAAATTATGACATGTCATTCGTTGGTTTGCTGGGCGCGTATGTTGTCCTTGCTGTTACAATTTTGACTTTAGAGTTTGGGCGTGGCGAAGAGGTGTCTGTAAGGTCGACAGACCCACATGAGCAAATGCTGGCAAATGAAACCAGCTCTAGGCAAGCTGCAGAACAAAAGTTAGTTCAGGCATTGGCAGAACAAGAGACTGCCAACAAAAAACTTGAACAGCTCACAAAAATTGACGAAGCAACAATTTCTAGCATTGGCGAGGCGGTATTGATTCTTGGTGAAGACGGTCTGATAGGCAGAGCCAACGTGAGTGCAGGAAGAATACTGGGTGTGAACCAGACCGACCTTAAGGGCAGGGTCATTACAGAATACTTAGAGTTTTGGACTGAATCTGGCGACAAAAAACTTTTGGAGGCAGAATTAGTAATTGGCAAAGCCATTGAGCACAGGTCCATCGTTGAAGAAATTTATAAAGTCGTAAGACCAGATACTAGTTACTTTTATGCACAAATGACGGCTTCGCCTTTGGTGGTTGGCGGTGCAGTATTCGGCGTGGTACTAGTGGCAAGAGATGTTACCGATGAGGTTAATCTTGACAAAGCCAAATCTGATTTTGTATCGATAGCATCGCATCAGTTGCGCACACCGCTTTCGACTATTAACTGGTATTTGGAAATGGTTTTAGAGGGTCAGTTTGGTGAAGTTGGCGGGGAGATGAAGGAATTTATAGAAGAGGCTTACGGAGCATCACAACGCATGGGTAGTTTAATTGACTCGTTGTTAAATGTGTCGCGAATAGATGCGGGCGTGTTTTCGATCACGCCTAAGCTCGCCAGTTTAAGGGCAGTAATTGATAGTGTAGTTTTGGATCTTGACCATCGTATTAAAGAAAAAAGCACCAAAGTTGAACTAGACTTGCAGCAGGAAGCCGATAATGTAGTTATTGACTCAAGATTAATGAGCATAGTGTTTTTAAACTTAATATCTAACGCCGTAAAGTATTCCCCGCCAAACAGCAGTGTAGTAGTTAAGGTGTTCAAAGAAGGGGAGGGTCTTAAGATTACTGTTAAAGATGAAGGCATGGGTATACCCGTCGAACAACAAGGGCAGATATTTAAAAAGCTATTTAGGGCAAAGAATGCCGTTAAGTCCGAACCAGATGGTACTGGACTTGGACTATATATAGTGCGTTCAATCATCTTGGCACTTGGGGGGAGTATTGAGTTTGAGTCCACACAAGGCGAGGGCACCATTTTTTCTATTTACATACCTCCGCAAGAAGAAAAGGCCAGGGCTGGCGCAAGAGAGCTGTCCGACAAAGCAGGAGTCTAGGGTCATGGTATTCTAGTTACAGATGAATGATAAAAAGATTTTAATTATTGATGACGACGAAAGACTCCTGCGCGCATACGAAGTAAAACTTAGTGGTATGGGGGCGGTAGTGCAGACCGAGTCAGATGGAAATAAGGCGCTAGGGGCTGTTAAAGAGTTCGCACCAGACTTGGTAGTGCTTGATGTACTTTTGCCCGAAAAAAATGGCTGGGACATACTAAAAGAGTTAAAAGACGATATGTATTTTCGAGACATACCAGTTGTAATGGTGAGCAATATCGGGTCCGACGACAAAGAGGTAGAGGCCGAAGATGCTGGAGCGGCAGCATATTTGGTAAAAAGTGACACGCCACTTGCCAATCTCTCTGAAATCATCACAGAAATACTAAGTAAAAATTCCTAAACTAGTTTATGGCGGCGTAATTGGCGAGCTGTAGATAGACCTTTGTGTAAAATTCGTGTATTGAGTGGTAAAATAAGCTCAACCAGTTTAAACGTAGCCATTCAATAAGATACTGCTTACATTCTAAAATTATCTTTCTAGATCAAACACACGAAGCTATGTTTTGGGGAGGGCTATTACAATATGCCAAAGCTTTATACTCATGGTCACATCAAGGATAAGTCCAGCAATAAACGCTGGTGGGTATTTTTTTTGGGAGCGATTTTGTTAATAGCATCGGTGTGGCTATATGTGTACATTGACACCAGCCAAAGCAAAGTTATTGATGATTCAGAAAACCGAGCCATAACAAGTGAGTACAAGGTCGAAAAAACTGAAGCCCGAGCCATAGATGAACCTACTTATACAATGGAGGTACCTTTGGGCTGGATAGAGACTGATCGTTACTTGGATAACGGACGGCTGTTTGTTGAGTATCGTGGCCCCAAGGGTACTATGGAGCACGGGCGCAAGGTCGAGATTTATTCTGGTGGGCTGCCGCGCGATCCTTCTTCGACGAGACTTGTAGAAATTAGCAATAAAAACGGCAGCGAGCTCAAAGTAGGCAGGATTTCGGATAGGTGCCATACCTTTACTGACAGCCTAGAACAAGTGGCAACTCCAGAGCCAGAGCTTGCCAAGTGGAACAACATAGAATTTATGTGTAATTTTTCTGCAGCAATGAACACTATTAGTGCAGGATCGGTGAACGATGGCCAGTTAATTTTGCTAAATGGGGAAATAACATCAAATAGCTACTTCTTTAGATACAGTGACCAGAACACGACTACTAATTTTGATATATTTAAAGATATTTTAGAGAGCTTTGAGGCAAAGTAGAGGTCTTGAGCCATGCCGTGTGACCGTGAGTATGTGTGCTGGCTCGAAGGATAGCTAGAGCACCCTGCGGCCAGCAGTGGTCGCAGGGTGCAAGCTGAATTGATTTACGTGAGGCTTGTTACTTCTATGAGAGGGCTGTATGTTTCGACAAAGTTCTCCAGCATATAGTCAATCCGTTCCAAGGATACAGGGTGGCCTCTGCCCTTCATCCATTTGAATAGCGCATTGGACGCAGGTCGTGCAGATTTGGTCACGCCCTCAATGTTTGTTTCAAGTCGTGACAGATGGGGCAGTAGCTGACTTGCAGCTTCAATTGAAACCGTTATGAGGTAGAAAACTGCGCTAGTTCCGGTGTCGTCACCTACGCAGTAAAGCATTTCGAAGGGTTGCGGCTGCCCGTGATGATTTTGCTCATCAGTTTGCATCAGCCATAGCGCACACCGTTTGCCATGGTAGAGCGGATCGAAATTTGCAGGGACTGCATCATTGGGTGTGTCGCAGCCATATGTTCTGAGTCTGCCGAGTATTTCAGGATCGAGCGCTTTTATGGCCATAAAAGCGAAGTTTTCTGCATTCATTTGTAACTGTTCTTTCGTTAGGGTGCTTTTCGCACTAGTAGGGTTATAGAGCTAATTATCATGTGGCCGTCGTTGGTTAGTTAATCAACGAGATATATTCGAGCCAGGTTGTTTATGTGCACTGTTCGAAGCAACTGCCAGTAATCTGGTAGCCAATAACCTCTCACAGGGTTGAACATATTTAAACATGTATACAAAGGTATGTAAAGTAAAATTTGATTATCTTTAAAATATATTGTATAAAGTGACACTTTCAGCTTATGGATATAACCGGGCTGCAAAGCTTAAGTATACATGCAGGATTATCGGGGCGTTAGTCAGAGAAAACGAAATCAAAGCCTAGTCTGTTGCTCCAAAAAATCTACCCGAGGCTACGAAAGTCCTATACAATAAGTGCATGGATCAAGTTCAAAAAATTGCTATATTTCCGGGTAGCTTCAACCCTGTCCACGAAGGACAGGTATTGTTTGCCGAGGCTGCTGCCGACAATTATGGATTTGACGAGGTGGTGTTCGTACTAGAGGCGGCTATGGTTGATTCTAAAAAAAGAGCCAGCATGTTAAATGTCGCCTTGGCAGATCACCCAAAGCTAACTGGCATGCTACTACAGGCCGAAGAAGCTGATGCTTTTGGCTTGGTCGAAGAGGTGGTTGCCGCGAAAGGGAGGGCAGAGTATACCCTGTTGCTTGGCAGTGGGGAATTTGAGCAATTGATAAATTCTGGGGAGGCTATGCATATTGCCGAGGGGGCAAACTTAGTAG
>CALFBO010000011.1 GCA_937951635.1 Candidatus Saccharimonadia bacterium | reverse complement strand
AGATCATAGCATAAATGTAGCAGGAACACTCTGTAAACTGATCCTAATTAATTTGCTACAATATAGTTATGAGCAACACAGGGTACAACGAGCAAACGGTACAATATTACGACCAAAACGCCGAGGAATATATCAAATTCACCGATGGCATTTTACTTACCGATTATATAGACGAATTCTTGAATATGCTAAGCCCCAACACAATGGTCCTTGATGCGGGTTGTGCTCAAGGCAGGGATGCAGCATATATGCACAGTAAGGGTTTTAAGGTTACGGGAATAGATGGAGCAAAAAGCATTATCAAGTATGCCCAGAATAAGCATAGTGATATTGAGTTTAGGGTGTCAGATGTTCGTTCTACCGACTTTACACAAGATACTTTTGGCGGCGTGCTTTGCAGTGCTGTAATATTGCATTTTAATGATGCCGATGCCAGTGACGTAATCAAGTAGATTGCAAGAGTATTGTCCCCGGGTGGTTTGCTGGCAATATCTTACCGCGAGGGACGAGGTACTAGCACAGTTAAATACGACGAGCTAACCGGTAGCGAGCGCTATTTTAAGAATAGAACTAGCCAAGATATGGAGAAGTTACTGGTAGGTCATAATTTTGAGATCGTTAAAATTCGATTTGTTGGCGAAGAAGAGCAGGAGCGTGTAGATAAGCCCCGAGAGATAACCTGGGCCTGGATATACGCACGGTTAACACAATAATCTAGTCAAGACAGCACCCTCAAGTTATAGTTGTCTGCACAATGCTTCATTGGTGTGAGCATAACTCAAGATAGCTGGTTTAGTTTTTATTTTAGTCGCATTTATGTGGTTAAGTGCTCGATCTGTGTTTTTCAACAATTTCCATAATTTTTTCATACGTCCCTGCTACATCGTTGGTCACTGATTTAATGGTATGAAAGTTAACTCGGGTTGATGCCAATGTTTGCATGTCATCGTACATGTCTTCGACATGCTTGATGCCTCCGCTTCGCCCAATTAAACCCTTTGGGTTATAGCCCATTGGCCAACCATTGGCCTTGCCTCTTTCTATGTACCTGGCTATGGCATCATCTTTGCCGGTAGTTAGCATAATTTCACACAATGAGGCGCCAGTTTGCTTCGTGGTAGATTCTAGTAGTTGTATCTGAGAATCTAGCTTGATAATTTGCGGACACACCACATCGTGTCCAGCACTTAGTGCAGTAGATGCAACTTGCATACCCAGTGACCAGGAAAGATTTCCCGATTCTTTTCTATAGTCACGCCAGCTGCCAAAATTAATGCGTAACTCGTCTATATCTAGTCGATAGGTCATTGGGTTGTTGGCTGCGATTTTTTTGGCCAAGGTTGATTTACCTATAGCAAGTGGGCCGTTTAAGACAATTAGGATTGGTTTTGACATGACACACCAATTGTAGCAAAGTAGGGTATAATTTATCTATGAAAATATTTGGAATCGGCCTATCTAAAACTGGCAATCTTTCATTTGTATTTATGGGGCGATAAGGACTGAACCGGCATTTAGACTAGATGGCGACTATCTCTTGCATTTGTAGCCTATGGCAACGGTAAGCTTTATTAATTTGCGTTATCTAGTTCAGTTTGTCAGAATTATGGTTATATGAGGGTAGGCAACAATTATTTAGCTACAAACGCTAAACAGATGGTATCGATGGCGATAGTGATAGTCTGTACAATCTTTACAGGCGTGTCTGCTCAATCTCCCGAATCGTCTAGTTACAGAGTTGACGAGTACTTTATTGGGCCTGGTGGAGAAAACGATACAAGTTCTGCAAACTATGATGCCAGAGCTTCACTCGGAGACACCGGTATAGGAAACTCGAAGAGTGCTAGCTACCAACTTTATGGAGGATTTACGACCACAAACGACCCTCATCTAGAGCTTACTGTCACAGCTAGCTTCATCGATTTTGGAGAGCTTGATGCGTCTACCACAGAAGTTGCAACAGCAGATTTTAGCGTACGCAGCTATCTTAGCAGCGGCTATAGTGTTACAACATCCAGCCCAGGTCCTGTAAATGAAGATGGCTATCTATTAAGCCCCATTGCTACATCTACAACATCTGCAAGTGGTGTTGAGCAGTTTGGGATGAACCTAGTTGCTAATACCTCGCCAACTACATTTGGATTAAATCCCGTACAAATCCCAAGCACCGACTATAGTTATGGATCTGCAGCGACGGGTTATTCGACTGCAAACAATTTTCAATACAATGATGGAGACACTGTAGCTGAGTCTTCGCAGAGTACTGGGCAAACCGACTACACTATATCTTACATAATGAATATTAGCCCCAATACTCCTGCTGGCGTCTACAACATGACCCATTTAATAATTGCGACACCTACTTTTTAAATCGTGTTAGTACACATAGTAATGTTATGGATTTGAGAGTACTTATCTACATGCTTAATTAACCGTTATTTAAGCTTGGGGCAAGTCTAAGGCCCTGTAAACTCTGTGGATAAACATTTTCATTGTTCTTGTGCTTGCTTTGCGGGCATGATAATCTTCAGGGGCATATCCATAAAAATAAAAAACAAGGAGGAAATATGCGCGTGAACGCTTTTTTGCGGCGCGGTAATGTTGCTTTGACCTGGTTTCAGGTTTTAGCGCTTGTGGTTGCAAGTATATTACCGTTGGCTGCAATGCATGATCGAGTAGACGCTGCTCAGGTGTCTTCAAGGTCTATAAGAATGGAGTCTTCAGAGCCAGATCTCGAAACTTCATACGATATTAACTTTACGGTACCTAGTGGTACAGTACAGTCCTTTAGGGTTGAGTTTTGTAACAACGATCCATTGCCAGGACAAAACTGTACGTTTACAGGTGTTGGAAACGACGTGCCGCAGGTTGACGGCAATGCCGGTACGGCAGCAGCACTAAACGGCTCACCCACATTTGGTGGCCAGGCAGTATCTATGACTGCTCCAAGTGTAGGCAACAATTACCTAGACTTTACTTTGGCGGCGTCTGTGGCAGCTGCTGATACTGCATTTGCAGTAACAGTTGACAACATAGACAACCCAGACAATACAACCGAGAGTGCATTGTCTAACATCTTGGGACGAACAGAGGATAACAATACTTTCTTTGCAAGAATTTACACATTCTCTTCTGCAACACCCACAGCCTACAACCAGTCGACGCCACCTGTTGGCAACAACGATGGCGGTGTAGCTTTAAGTACGGCTAATCAGCTAACGCTTACAGCTAGAGTTCAGGAAGTACTTTACTTCTGTGTTGGTGACACCGACGCGGGAACAAATAGCGATTGTACTGACATAACTGGAACTACAGTTGATCTGGGCGTTCTAGATTCTTCAGCAGTTAACAAGTCAAGTGCCGAGGGCGCAACCGGTGATCAAAACGGTTATGTCATGGTGCGTACAAATGCCGCAAGTGGTGTAGACATTGACTACTTTGGTGCTGATCTAGATTCTGGAACAGCAACAATTACTGGTAGAGCAACAGAGGGTGCAGTAGTAGCCGGAACTGAAGAATGGGGAATGGAAGTTGATGGTGGCGCTGTTGATGCGACCAACGGAACAACCACGAACCTAGTTTTGGACGCAGACTTTGACACCAACGATCAGTATTTCTGGGGGGCACCAACAGCAGCCGCACCAGAAGACCTTGCCTCATCAACAGCAGGTGCTACATCGGCTGACCGTGTGGTAGACGACGAACTATTAATACTCGACTTTGCAGCTTCGGTAGACGCAACAACTCCAACAGGTCTTTACGAAACAGTAATTACGTTTGTAGCAACGCCTACATTCTAACTAACTGGTTTGACCTTTATGAGTATTCGACCACGTAAAGTCGAAAGACAAATACAGTCGCTTACTCGATTGACACTGGCACTGCTCCTTACTGGGGCGGTGTCAGTTGTGTTATTGGCGGACATGCCTGTCATCGCTCAGCAGCTGGGCGATAGGCGCATTAGAGTTCATGAGCCTTATCCTGGTCTTACGTCGCGTTATGAAGTCGGCTTTACGGCATCTTCGAACTCGCAGTTTGGAACTATAGAAATTGAATTTTGCTCTAACGATCCCTTTCCAAATACCACATGTGTTCCACCAGCAGGATTTGATATATCTCAGGCTACGCTTGAAGCCCAGTCTGGCGAGACCGGATTTACTGTACATGGCAGTACCAGTTCTAACGTTATGGTGCTCAGCAGGCCAGCCGTCGGCCCTACATACAATACTGCTAACTATATTTTTGATGGCGTAGTAAATCCCGACGTCGGCCCACAATCTTATTTTATTCGGGTTACAACTTTTTCGGCAAGCGCAGGGGCAGGGGTTAGGGTTGATGAAGGCGGATATGTTTTTTCAATACATGGCGGTGTAGGGGTTACTGCCTTTGTCCCCCCGTATTTGACATTTTGCGTAGCTATAAGTATTCCAACGAATGAGTGTTCTAGCGGTGTTGGCAATACTATTGATTTTGGAGAACTGTCACCACTTTCTACATCTTCTGGCGTGTCTCAAATGTTGGCTGCTACAAATGGTAATGATGGCTATGTTATTAACGTCTTGGGGACTACAATGACGGCCGGAAACAAAACAATCAGTGCTAATTTAACACCCACTCCAGCCTTACCTGGCGTTAATCAGTTTGGCCTTAACTTAAGAGCTAATGCCCAGCCTCCAAACGGACAAAACCCTTCTGGCCCTGGAATCGGCCAGGCGTTTGCCGGTTATGGCAGTGCAAATTTGTTTAAGTTTGTGAGCGGAGACCAGGTGGCAGGGGTTTATGAACCTAGCGATATCACCAAGTTTACTTCAACGTATATAGTGAATATTGACCCGTTGCAAAGTGGAGGCGTTTATAGCTCAACATTATCATTTATAGCAACCGCAGGATTTTAGTCAGGCTGTCGGGTGAGTCAAGGGCCTTGCAAGGGCGCTTTACATT
This sequence comes from Candidatus Saccharimonadia bacterium, assembly GCA_937951635.1. Lineage (GTDB taxonomy): Bacteria > Patescibacteriota > Saccharimonadia > Saccharimonadales > CALFBO01 > CALFBO01. The sequence goes on along the minus strand of CALFBO010000011.1, from coordinate 3,954 downwards.
TGTTCAGCTGCAATACAATTTTGATGAAATTGCTAAAATCCTCTATAGACTTGAGCTACGCCTAAACACAGTAAAATCCTATGAAAATTTGTTGAATATAGCGGCTTAGTGCTATTATCTATTGCAAGAAACGTGTAATGGGGGAGGTTGTTTTTATGCGACATTTGGTTGGACGCTTGCGTGATAATATTGTCTTAGGAGTATTTATTGTCGCCTTGCTAGGAGTAGCACTTATAAGGCCGGCAGAAGCTCAGGAATCTACTGTGGGTAACGGTTTAAGGATTACCACAAGAAATGAACTTGTAGTAAATCCAGGAGAAGTTCAGGAGTTTGAAGTATCGGTCAAAAACGTTACAGCAGCTGCAGTTGATGCAGTTGTAGACTTTAATGATTTTAATGTTGACGACAACGAGACGGGTACGGTCAAGCTAATACTCGACGGGTCGCAGTCTGCAGAGTACAGTCTAAGACAATACTTATCTGGGCCGGAGTCAATTCCTTTGGCGCCTGGTGAAGAGAAAAAGGTCGAGTTTACGGTAGATATTCCAGACAATGTAACCCCGGGTCCATACTTTGGTGCAGTAAGGTTCACAGCTGTCCCAGATGGTGTGGATGGACAAACTGGAGCTGTGCTGTCTGCAAGTTTGGGCAGTTTGGTTTTGGTCCAGGTTCCAGGAAATATTGTTGATCTTTTGAGCCTAGAGAGCATCTCGGCAGTAGGTGACGATGGTGCAGCTAGCTTGTTTCAGGACGCACCTGGTTCGGTAGAGGTGAGATTGCGCAATGAAGGTAACGCTTTTTCCAAGCCTTTTGGACGGGTCTCTATTAAGGGCTGGAATGGCGATGAGGTGTACGCATACGAGATTAATGTTGCCGAGCCTAGAGGCAACGTATTGCCGGGCAGTATAAGAAAGTTTGTTGATCAAATTCCTGAAGATAAGATTGGTTCGATTGGTCGATATACCGTCGAAGCAAACATATCGTATGGTGATGGTGGCAACGTAATTACTGCAAAATCTACATTTTGGGTACTGCCATGGGGTGTTGTAATAGGTGGATTAGTTGGACTAGCAGGCTTGATTTGGCTCGTCACCAAAGGCATACCTTCCTATAACCGTAGGGTAGTAAGTAAGTCTAAAAGTGAAAAAGTGGTTAACTAATTAGAGCCTAGCTTTTTAGCAAAAATTTTAACTCGTCCGGCTTAAACACATGAGGCTGGACGAGTTTTTTGCATTGTGAATTTGATAGTTTGTTTTTATGGAGCTATACCTAACTCGGCTTTGTCGATATCTTTCTGGGCGCCCTTGTAGGCACAGATCATTTGCAAAATTCATGTTTAGTTTTCGTGTACTGGTTATGTTAAAATTAGATAATTACAAAAAAACAAAAATGCGACAATCAATTTTTAATAAACATAAACTACACTCAGCTCGATCAATGATTACTAGCAGGTCTATTGAGGAGTTGTTTAGTATTGTTGTCGGCAGCGTAGTAAACGTGAAGAATGCCTTGCGTTCGTTGGTCTTGTTGTTTGTTCTTGCCGTGTTTTGGGCCCCAGGCAGTGTAGAGGCTCAGAGCGCCCAGAACCCTCAGTCGGGCTCAATAGGCATACAGGGCACAATTTCTGCCGATCCTCCTTCGGAAGGTGCGATTATTTCTTTTCCCGTATCAGGGCAAGAAATCGTGTCGGTGCCAGTCGAGATATCAGGAATTTGCAACCCAGAATTACTAGTCAAAGTATTTAAAAACGATGTTTTTGCTGGATCATCGCAGTGCGGGTCGAATGGAGCATTTAGTGTCTTAGTTGATTTATTCAACGGTTCAAACGAGATCGTAGCAAGAGTATTTGATGATCTTGACCAACCCGGTCCCGACTCAAACAAGGTAGTTGTGCGCTACAGTGCCGAGGGGGGAGTATCTTCGGGTTCCGACAGTTTACTTTTGAATTCTAACTTTGCCAAACGAGGCGCAAATCCTGGTACTAGCTTGGCTTGGCCCATGGCAGTCACAGGAGGTGTAGGCCCGTATGCCATAGTTGTTGAATGGGGTGACGGCTCCGAAGATATACTGAGCATGCAGTTGCCTGGTGAGTTTAACCCTAGTCATGTGTATGACAAACCAGGAACTTACAAGGTCGTTGTTAAGGCCACCGACTCATTGGGCGAGACTACTTATTTGCAGCTTGTAGGTGTTGCTAATGGTGCTCTGGTTGCAGATTTTAGTATTGACCGGCCGACCGTTCAGGCTGCGAATCTTCAAGCCGAGGAGCGGTCCATACCGTTATGGTCATTGTATTTGATGGTTGTCTTGATTTTTAGCACTTTTTGGCTAGGTAAGCGCTATGAGAGAAGGCGAATCAAGAAACTCAACCAAAATCGGCTCGCTTAGGCCAGGTCTAACTAAAGACGAAGTCAACATTTTTAAACAAACGCTAGTGCATGGTTTTTTTCTTTTTCTGAGTATGCATTTAGAGCTGCGCCGCAGTTTTGTAGCTTCATTTTGAAAGATTGTTCGTTTTGTTTTTACTTGACTTCGGGCTTTTGGTTTGTGGTTACAGAGTTTTTCTTGTACTTTAATATTGTACCTTACACATTTACCAACCCATGGAGGGTGTGCAGTGGACCTTGTAGTAGTAGGCTGGGTAGAAGCTATAAGTTTGGATATAAGGCATCAAACAAGCCTGTGTGTGACTGAGGCCAGCGAAAAAGACACCCCCTATGTGAGTAGAAATTGGTTTGCAGGACACGAAGCCAGTGCACTCCCCGCGCTTAGTACTAATCCGCGTAACGGCAGGGCCGCTGTGAGAATCAATTTTATCCAAAGACCTAGAAAAGGCACCGGGTTACTTGAGGTTTGGTCGCCAAACCATTTGGCGATGGAAGACAGTGGTGAGTGGGGCGAATGGTTGTTTATGAATTTGCCAATTTCAAAAGATTTGGCGTATGGGCTAATCACGGGCAATGTCGTTAAAGGTAACAAGTTTGTGGTTGGCGAGTAGTGGTCAATGGTGCTAGTTAATTTTCAAAATTTACTATACATTTTGTGAATTACTAGCACCTTTTAAATTTTGATGATTATACGACTGGGTTAGTTTCGGGATTGGAGTCTAAAGATACGACTAAGTCCAGTAACGAGTCTTCTGTTTCACTTAAGATTATGCTTAAAGTAATGACATGTTTTGTAGTCCTTTGGCTATAGTTTTTATGGTGCTATAGTTGCAGCAATAGGATTTTCGTTAGTCCCAGGTAAATTTTCGTGAGTAACTGCTGAAGCCTAAATTTTGTCTTCTGGCTGGTTGCTATTTTAGAAACACTGGCCAAAGCTAGCAAAAGTATTATCAATAAATAAAGTTTATGATCATGAATTCAAATAAAACAGTATATGTAGGTATGAGCGGCGGGGTAGATAGCTCGGTCAGTGCCGCTCTGTTAAAAGAGCAGGGGTATGACGTGGTTGGGGTGTACATGAAAAACTGGGCTCAAGATATTCCTGGCTTTGAATGTCCTTGGCGCGATGATCTGCTGGATGCCAAGAGAGTGGCTATTCAGCTAGATATTCCTTTTAAGATTTTTGACTTTCAAAACGAGTATAAGCAAATGGTTGTGGACTATATGATAGATGGTTACAGACAAGGTATCACTCCTAATCCCGATGTCATGTGCAATCAAGAGGTTAAGTTTAAGGCATTTTTGCAAGCCTCGCTCGATGATGGGGCCGATTTTATTGCAACTGGCCACTACGCACGAACTAAAGCTGGGTCTTTGTTTACTGCAAAAGATGCCAGCAAAGACCAGACCTACTTTTTATATAGAGTGCAGGGTGCTGCATTGGAGAAAACTATTTTTCCATTGGGGGGTTTACTGAAGACAGATGTTCGCCAAATTGCAGTAGATAAGAATTTAGCAACTGCGGTTAAAAAAGAATCTATGGGAATTTGTTTCGTGGGCAAGGTGG
>CALFBO010000010.1 GCA_937951635.1 Candidatus Saccharimonadia bacterium | reverse complement strand
TGTGCCGATGCATTTGTGTGAATCCCTCCCATGAGGGCAACGACCAGCACTACTCCCGCTCTACGCACCATTCCAAAACAGCAAAACTAAAACTTCTTTTCACACAAATTACAAAGCTGCACCACCCGTTTGGGTTTTTTTATTTTTATGCATATCTACTGCAGGGCAACACTCGTGCAGGCTAGCCTCGAAAGTTATAGGTGCTATTACAGCAAAACTTCGTCGGCGCCTAGCTTACCGACAAAAAAGCTATCATGCGATACAAATAGAATCGCGCCTTGGTAACTCAGCAGCGCTCGTTCTAGCTCTTCGATGGATGGTAAATCGAGGTGATTGGTAGGTTCATCCAGTATTAGCAGGTTGGGCTTACCGGCAAGCATTGCAATAATTTGTAGCCTTGCTTTTTGCCCGCCTGAGAGCAAAGATGTGGGCTTATCGAAATCTGCCATAGGGTTGAATAGGTAGCTAGCCATGATCCTGCGCACACCCTCTTGGTCTATTGCTAGGTCTTTTTGCTCATAGGCATTTTCGATTGCGGTGCCTAGGCTTAATTTCAACTGGTTTTTGCTAAGTTCCTGGTGGTAGAGCCCAATTTTGGTGTGGTCGGCAACGTCTATCTGTCCGTCGAACACCGTGGCCTCTGTCGCAGTATTGTTTTGTGCGCCGACAATTTGTTTAATTATGGTGGTTTTACCGCAGCCGTTTCTTCCATGAATGCGCATTTTTTGACCTTCGTAAAGTCGAAGATCTAGTGAATCAAATAGTGGTGCGTCGTATCCAAGACTCAGTTTTGATATATCTATGAGCTGTCTTTGGTTTGAATCAATTTTGCCAGTATTGACTTTTATATTTTGAGCCTTGTGCTTGGCATACGATTCGCTAATGCCACGTTTAAGCTGCTTGCTAGAATCTTGATCTATCCAAAAGGTAGGTTTTTGCAAACCTTCGTATTCTGCTAGGTCGGCACGGGCACGTTGTTCCAGGCTTTTGAAGCGTTTTATAGTATTGCCACTTCGTGATTTTTCTTTTAGTCGCTTAAATCGCACTATGTCGTCGCGCAGGTTTGCAACTCTTTTTTGGGTAACTTCGTATTCGCTAATTTCGGAGCTGACTTTGCTGGTGTTGCTGCGCAAGTAGTCCTGGTAGTTACCTCTGTAAATAAGTGCTTTTTGGTCGCGAATTTCAATAATTTTGTCTACTTGGTTAAGGACATCGCGGTCGTGAGATATTACCAGCACTGCCTCCTTGGAAGAACTCAACCAATCTATAAAAGCCTGCTTGGCAATGTAGTCCATGTGATTGGTTGGTTCGTCTATTAAAGCTAGATCTGCACGTGAGCGTTGAATTTTTATTAGTTCTACTAATTTTTTTTGACCGCCACTTAACTCGGCGAGCTTGGCTCCGATTCTATCTGCTGCTAGCTGGTACTTGTCGGCTAGCGCAAGTATGTCGTTTTCAATGTCGTAATAGCCGTATTCGCCAAATTTTTCCAGAGCGTCGCTGTAGCGTTGGATCAATTGTTGGTCGCTACCCATGGTATCTGGCAGTGCATCTATATCTTGCTTTAGGTTTTGGTAGTTTGGCAAATCTTGCAATATGTACTCCAAAACCGTGAGCTGTTCAAACCCGTGGTGCTCTTGGCGTAGGCTGGTTATCATGAGGCCTTTTTTGCTGGTAACCTCGCCGTCGTAATCTTTATCTTGCCCGGTCATTATGCCAAACAGGGTAGACTTACCGCAGCCATTTCTGCCTATTAAGCCAACTTTTTGGCCCGAGCCTATATTAAAGTCCAGGTTTTTATACAAGACCTCTGGGCCAAAAGCTTTACTTTTGATGTCGATGGATAGAATCATGGCGGTGGGGTGTGTTCGTTGTTTACTTAGTGTCTAGTTATTGCTGGCCCCGAGGTTGCGAATGCATCTAGATATGAGCAAGATTTTGGCTGGCTGCATGAAGATCTACAAGGGGTGCGGCAGATGTAGCATAGCATATAGTCGTGCAGTATTTGGTAGCAGATTTATTTATTGGTATTCTATGCGTAGAATCCGTTGGGGTATGTTGCTTTAAAATACTCCCTTCATCTGTTAAAATGCCTTAGTCTCGACAATGCCGACGTCTAATGGTTGGGACACCAGGCCTTCACCCTAGGGTGAAAAAGTAGATAAGTATCCTGCTCAGGGTCAAGGTGGAGCCCGCAGGGATCACCTTGAGGCGACCCAAAAAGTGATATGATTTAAGTTGAATCGCATTTTGGTCAAACTATTTCCAGGCAGTACAATTAACCAACGCACCTTCAGTAATACATGGTCCCATCGTCTAATGGTTAGGACACCAGGTTTTCATCCTGGAAATAGGGGTTCGACTCCCCTTGGGATCACCAGTAAAAATGCTCACCTTTGTGGCGACCTTCTTTCTTTTGTAAAACCATATAAAGCTGTGAACTAGTATTGGTTGGTGTTCAGTAGAGGCGGTCACTAGATTAAGTGTCTATATCTAAATCTAGTTAAAAAAGTGCTAAAACTTCCCCAAAGGTTTAACAGTGTAAAATTTGACAAATCCTAAAAAACGGAGTTTTTAGGGGCCAGGCCTTGATTTTTATTTACCTGACAAATAGCTGGCATCCCGCACAAAATATATCTAGCCAATTCAACAGGTTCATGACTGCGTTGAGACAGATTAAATCTGCTTGGATGTGCGCCCAAGACTATGGTTGTAGTGTGGCCTGAATTATATTTCCTATGTCTAATTTGTTGTTTACTTGAGGCGCTGTTAAGAATGATGCATATCGGGGTGTGGATATACTGACGATGGTTGATCATCGTCACTTTGAAGACTGCTAAAATATATATAAATATAAGCACTATAGGGTATATGGGCAACATAGACAGTAAGGGCAATGATTACGATGAATACGGCCAGGTACATTCTGTGCAGGTTCAGGCCGATGGTCGTCGAGCTGTAAACTTGTCATCGGGTCATCGGGGTAATTACTGGAGGATGCCTTTTCTTTTTTTAGTGTTTTTGATACCTGTATTGTTGTTTGTTGGCATGTTTTATTTTAGGAGTCATCAACCGGTCCTTTTAGCCCCTAAGCATGAATCTGTGCATACTGATACACCTTATTTTTCTTGGCAGGAGATCGAAGGTTCGGTTGGGTACAATTTGCAAATCACTAACGCTGAAGACAATGATTTTAAAAACACAGCAGAGTACAAAATTGCAAAAAATACGCTAACTTATTCGCCTCAAGATTTGAGAGAGGGCAGTTACATATGGAGGGTTCGTGCTACGATGCCTGCCGGAAACTACACAGATTGGTCAAGTGCAAATACATTCACGCTCAATATCCAAAACTACGCGATTAACGATAGCAGTGCACCTACAGTTACTAAGGAAGACGCTACTATTATCACTAAGGAAGACGTGAATCCAGTTGTCACCCCGCGCCAAAATTCGGTTGACGCAACCCCTCCATTAGTCGCTCCTGATCAGTTTGATTATAACTCCGAGGACTACCATGTGTTTACTCAGGATTTTGAACAGACAAACCTCGGACTGTACACAGATAGTGAAGCTTATGATGACTTTACTAAAGACGGCCATAACGCAAGCTGGGTTTACTCAGCGGGCGATAAACCTACGATTGAGTCAATAGACGGCAATCAGCTTCTTAAAAAATCGTTTAAGCAGGGTAGCTGTTGTTACGATGATCACGGATTCAACGTGCAAATGGATCTAGATAAAAGTTACGACGAACTATACTTATCGTACAGGTTACGAGTAGATGAAGAGTTTGGCCCTGCAAAAGGCGGAAAAATGTTCGGTCTTTGTGGTGGCGACTGTAATGTTGGCGGCACAAAACCTACTGGTTACGACGGTTGGAGTGCAAGGAATATGTGGAGAAGTGAAGGGGATATTGTCCAGTATGTTTATCATCCTGGACAACCCAGCATTTACGGTGAGGACTTGTCGTACGGCGACAATTTTAGGCTTAGTTCGAACTGGCAGACTATAGAGCATAGGGTAAAGATTAATACTCCTGGCCAGTATGATGGAGTTATTGAAGCTTGGGTGGACGGACGACTAGCATTAAGAAGAACAGATTTGCAGTTTAGAAAAACCAACAAATTTGCTATTGACCAGCTTAAAATAAACAGCTTTTGGGGCGGAAATGATCAATCCTGGGCGCCCACAAGAGATGAATCCTTTTACTTCGATGATATTATTTTGTCGACCAAACGGATTGGCATTTAGAACCCGAAACATTTATACCTTGGTGCACATCAAATCGCTGCGCTGCAGCTATGTTTGCAACCTTATTGCTTGCAAACAATTAACCTGCCCTATATGATTGAAGCATAAGTTTTATAAAATGAAAAAATCAAAAATATATTCAATAAATCAACTTAGTGTCAAAGGCGTATTTGGTCTTGTTGGAGTCGCTGTAGTCGTCGGCGCTGCATTAATGAGCGGCGTGGTTCAATTATCGTTTTCAGACAACGTTAGTGCTGCTACCTGCACAGGAACAGTTGTAAACGTCTCCCCGCCAGCAAGTAGTTTTGATGCAACAGTGGCAGCTGGTGTAGAGGGGACTTGTTATCAGTTCGCTAATGGAACCTATGACTTCCATAATGTTGCTCCTAAAAATAATATGAAGTTTTATGGTGATTCAAGAGCCGGTGTTTTGGTAAACGGTGATGGTCATGAAAATGCATTTCACGGTGTAGCAGAGGGTGTTGAGATTAGGGATATGACCTTTTACGGATTCAATGACATGGGCCTAGATGCTTCTGGCAATCCTGCAGGGGGCAACCCTCAAGAACAGGCGCCAATTCGCGGAACACCAGCTATTTGGCAAAGTAATGCCGGCAACCTAGCAACAAACTGGGTCATAGATAATATCGAAAGTCATAGTAATATCGCAGCGGGTATATTCTTGGGAGATAACTTTACTGTTACTAATTCAACCTTTAGAAACAATGATGTAACAGGTCTTGGGGGGGACTCTTTCGTAGGAGGCTTGGTTCAGGGAAATACTGTGCACGGCAATGGCTATAATGGGGCAGGCGGTGCTGCTTCAAATGGTGGGGGCATGAAGTTTACGCAAGCTGGCGATTACACTAACAGGCTTGTTGTCGATAACAACAACGTGTATGACAACATCAGGGGTATATGGTGCGATATAGCTTGTCATGGGTTTGATGTAACCAACAACACCGTGAGTACAAGTCTTAGCTCGGGAATTATATACGAAGTTTCAGATGACGCTTATTTTGCAAACAATACCGTTACTGACAGTGCTGCGGGTTGGTCGGGCATGACTTCGGATTGGTCGGCAGGGGGAATAATATCTGCCGAGTCAAAAGACGTACTTATAGAAAACAACACTGTGACTGGGTCGCATTCGGCGATAACCATAAGACAGACTCATCGACCTACAAATTCAACCGAAGAAGGGTTTTGGACTGGCATCACCGACATTACTTTGGTTAGCGAAAACGTAACAGTTAGAAGTAACGACATCAATACATCGACACATTTTGGTGTGGCGAATGCAGCTACTGGATTTGGAGAAATAACAAATCCAAGCAGCCTTGTTTATGAGTGTAATACTTTCGATGATGCGTCGGGCATGGTCTTCTTTTGGGTAGATAATGTACAGCAGTCATTTGCCCAGTGGCAAGCTGCAGGTAGAGATGATGGCTCGAACTGTAACAACCCCCCAACCAACATAACCTTCTCAGCAACAACCATCCAAGAAAACAACGCTCAAGACACCATGATCTCTTCACAAACTACTACCGACCCAGACTCTTCAGATACTCACACCTACAGCATTGCTTGTACCGTTCCTGGAGCCGACGACTCTAGGTTCCAAATAATCTCTGGCGGAGCTCACGATGGCCACCTGCACTCTAACTATGTCTTTGACTATGAGTCTCCTGTAGACACTGGAGACACTGCAGCCAACAATACCTATGAAGTTTGTGTAAGAACAACCGACAATGGATCTCCCGTCCTTAGTTATGATCAAAACGTAATCATAACCGTTACTAATGACGTAAGTGATGACGACACCACCCCACCAGTAATAACCCTCACAGGAAGCAACCCCCAAACCATAGACCAAGGCACAAGCTACAGTGAACTAGGAGCCACAGCCAACGACAACGTAGACGGAGACATAACTAGCTCTATAGTTATAGATTCATCCAGTGTAAACACGGCAGTCATAGGCAGCTACACAGTAACCTACAATGTATCTGACTCTAGCTCTAATGCAGCCACTGAACTAACTAGGACTGTAGATGTAGTAGCAGCTCCAGATACTACTCCGCCAGTAATAACTCTAAATGGCCCTAATCCCCTAGACGTAGTACAAGGAAGCATCTATAGCGACCCAGGAGCTACAGCCAACGACAACGTAGACGGAGACATAACCAGCTCCATAGTAGTAGGTGGAGACACAGTAGACCCCAACACTATTGCAGCCTACACAGTAACCTACAACGTCCAAGATGCAGCCAACAACAATGCAACTGAAGTAACTAGAACAGTTAACGTAATTGCTGCAGACACCACCCCACCAGTAATAACCCTCACAGGAAGCAACCCCCAAACCATAGACCAAGGCACAAGCTACAGTGAACTAGGAGCTACAGCCAACGACAACGTGGACGGAGACATAACTAGCTCTATAGTCATAGACTCATCCAGTGTAAACACAGCAGTCATAGGCAGCTACACAGTAACCTACAACGTCCAAGATGCAGCCAACAACAACGCCACTGAAGTAACTAGGACTGTAGATGTAGTAGTGCCAGCAGATACTACTCCTCCAACCCTAAACTATTCTGGCCCATCTACCATAGTTCTAAACGAAGGTGACACCTACACTCCACCCACAGTAACTGCACAAGATGATGTAGACGGAGACATAACTAGCTCCATAGTAGTGTCTGGAGACACAGTAGATGCCAATACAGCCAGCACCTACCAGCTTTACTATGATGTATCCGACTCTAGCTCTAATGCCGCTACTCAACTAAACATAACCGTAGTAGTAAACCCAGCCCCTACAGCCGATGGCGATGGCATAGACGATTCAGTAGAAGACGCAGCCCCTAACTCAGGAGATGCCAACGACGATGGTATTCAAGACTCTAGCCAACCCAATGTAGGCAGCATAGTAAACACCAACAACAACGAATACCTAAGCCTGCAACTACTAGACCAAGGTCAAAGCTCTGGCACACCAACAGACTGCGATAGTATTAACTCTCTATCTACCCAAAGCGAAGCTTCTCTAACAGAAGATACAGACTATGACTACCCAATAGGCCTAATAGACTTTAATGTAGCTTGTAGCAACCCAGGAGACACCACAAGCATAACTATTTACCTAGACCAGCTCTACGATACAACTAACTGGACTATACGTAAGTACTCAGGCTCTACCTACCAAGACATGCCTCAAGCTAGCTTTGCCACCGCCACAGTAGGAACCAACACAGTAACTACCATTGTCTACGACATAACAGACGGATCAAGCCTAGACACAGACGGCACAGTAAATGGAACCATAGTAGATCCAGTAGGCCCAGCAGTACTAGGCTCTACAGTAGGAGACACAGCAGACCTAGCAGACACAGGAAGTAGTGCAATATGGCTACTAGCAGCAGGCCTAGGCGTAGCAGCTACAGCAGGTGTTAGCTACATGGTTCGGGATCGAGTTGTTTATAGGGGTGGGTTTTAGGGGCT
>CALFBO010000009.1 GCA_937951635.1 Candidatus Saccharimonadia bacterium | reverse complement strand
GGAGTTATTTGGCTTGAACATCAAAGCAATCTACAGGAGCAAACAGAAAGAGTGTTTGGCGTAAAAGATATTGGTACTCCCTTGTTTGCCTACGAACCATCTCGGTCTTTTAACGGCGACGGCTACAGTCTCTTGGTTTATGAATTACAAGAAGATGTAAGAAAAAAACTATTAAACGGACAAGCTAGAGAACTTCCAATCATAGAAGAGAGATTCCAAGAGTATGAGGGTACATTCAAGTGGTCGCCTACTCCCATTGACAAGAAATATGATGAGGTAGTCAACTTCGCAGTGTTAGACAGCGACAGAGATGGAGACGAAACCGTCGATCTTTCGACGTATGCTAAAAGCATTAAAGATACTCTTAGTTCTGAAGGAGGCTACTTCTCATTTATTGCAGCCAAACAAATCGTTGAATCGGGAGGTCGCCCAGGAAACATAGACATGTATGTTATAGATGCTGAAATGAGCCGCATTTACATACTGAAACATGATACCTAGCGTAAGGCACTAGAACACGACCCTCTGTTTCAAATTAGGTTTTTCGCTTTAGGATGACGTGCGCTTCTTAAGTCGCTCAGTGTGTAGTTTGCCTCCTCGAAATCATCCAGCAGGCTATTCAGTGGTCCAAGTAGAGTATGTTGAGCTCGACCATTCAAAGAGTCGTCCATTCGGGCGGCTTTTTGAATTGTTGGGCTAGAGAGACTTGAAGCTGCGACCGTAGACGCAAGGTGCCAGTTGGCATAGTTAAATGAAAACACCCCACCGTTACCCTGATTGTTGCGATGTATAGTCGCAACTCTCAGGGGCGGTGGGGTCTTCTACTGATCGGTTGTAACGAGCATCCTGGCAATCAAAGAGGTGTCTACGGGTTCACACCAGGGTTCGCCGCCCGATTCAGAGTCAGCGGAACCTTCAATGACTTCAGCAATAAGCTCTTCCGGCACAATGACGAAGTCAGCTTCGAAGTCCTCACAGTGAAGGCCGTCGTCGCCAACCACAGCAATCATGACGAAAGTTGGGTCACCTTCAGGTCCATTCGGGTCAGGTTCAACCCAAGCCGAAACCAGTGCACAAGTATCGTCATCGACGATGGCGACATCAACCAGGGCAAAGATGGTTGTGGTTGGCATGTCGTCGGTCAATGCATCGACTGAAATCAGCACAATGTGATCGCCAGGGCAGACAGCGCGGGGAAGTGCGTCGCCATACTCTGCGAGCTTCATTTCTTCCACAGCCGCTGCTTGAAGCCTGGTGCCAGGGTATGTGCGCTCCAAGCAAGCCTCATAGGCTTCTCTGGCAAACCTACAATAATCTACTTTGGACATTTCTTCTTCTCCTCGGGCAGTAGGAACAACGGACGGGCATCCGTGTGCTTTGTATATTACAATATATTCTAATTTTAGTCAATATTTTTATACGTAGCCACCCACTGGCCAAGCAACCAATAAAAGATAGATATCGATACCCAAAGCTTTGCTCTAGGGGTTGGCGCCCTGTCTGTCGAAGGCCGGGAGGGAGGTCAGTAGCATAGGCGAATTCTAAGGGGAGAGTCACCTCCTCTTTAGTGGTGAATGTAGTGAGTGGTTGCTTTTATGCGCATGCTTTATGTTTTGTTGTTAAAACACCAGCTTTGCTGCTACACCCGAGGATCAATCTTTACGTAGTTCATGGATAAATACAGGGGCACGGCCACCTCTATTGGTGCAAGGTGTAAGCACCCCAAAAGACACCCATTATCGCGCAAATTGTGCGGGTTAGATCACCTTGCCAGAATCTCTAGAAACTGTGCAGCCTACAGCACCTCTAGTGAAGGCTGCACTTTAATATCATCGTGAATAAAATGACACCAGGAGTGCTGGTTCTGGTGTTTATAGAGTATAGATACTAGTTTATAAAATTGGAATTCCAGCCCGTCATTTACTGACGGGCTGGAGTCCCTTGTTCGGCTAGCGCTGAGCTTTGAAAAGTGGTTGCTGGTTGAGCAGTCGCTCTTCGAGCTCCTCTCTAATTGCAGTTGCAACTACTCCGACAAGGGCCAATAAGCAAAGCTTCAGTACAACGAGCGCCGTGTTCAGTGCTGTAGCGCGTAGTGTGTCCTGGCCAGAACCACTCCTACTCGCTACTATTTTGCCTGCCTGAGAAAGCATCTCAATGAACTCCTCTAGGCCGACACCCATTGCTCGCGATGCAGCGACACCAGTAAGACTTGGACGTTCTGACATAACACTTCCATTTCTGTTGAGCGACTACAGTTGCGGCCGCAGGACTACAAGGGACAAGTCGAATGACTAAAGATATATAAACATAAATATTAATTTTTGTAAATACTTATAAACACTCTTTCACGCCTCGTCAATAATATGTTGCCCCAATCACAAAACTAACCCAGTCATATAGGCCTTCAAGGTAGGCGCATCTAACTCACCTAATCTTAGGTAAGCTGCCTGCACCTGCCCTGAAGCTTATCTGTTCGGATTTAGTTTTGTGATTGGGGTTATGTTGACTTGGCATTGACAATTATAGTAAAAGTAGTGCATAATATCTTTATATTGAACCGAAAGTCGTTCGATTACGGAATGTCGCAGCCTTACTGCGACTGCACCTAGCACTATCACCCAAGCTGCAAATCTGGCACATAGACGCCGTTCGCCCAACTACGAAAGAGGTCTGAAATGACTGCACTGATCACCCACAACGACATCATAAATACCCCTATGCCGGTTACGTTGGCCGTAGACAGACATCAACTGGCCCTCGCGGTCCAGCGTGCTATCTGCGACACCAGCAATACAGCAAGAACACGCTACCCCATGACCGTCCTGCCAGGACGCCCCGACTACCTAGAATTTGACATCTCGATCGCTGGAGCTTACTTGCCCTACGAGTCAAAAGGCCCCAGCAAAGTAATCCCCTTGGTGTATCTAGACCACGACAGCGAAGTAGTCGATAAAATAATCGGAATGATAGTCACCTTCCTGCTCGGCCAAGGAACGAAAAGATCTATGGAGGAATTCAACCCAGATGAATTCCGTCCAGTTGTTACAAAATTCAACCTGGATACCAATCGAGGAACGCTTATTTTAAGCAGCTGATTATGCAAAGGTGCAACCCCAGGAAGACTATGTCGACCTGGGGTTTTGCAATTAACGGCACTATATTAATAGTGGGGCAAATTTTAACCAAATCAATTCAGACACAGCCGACCAGGCGCTAGGACCGACCACGCTTTATTCGTTATAATGACAAACAGGAGGAAAGCAGTGACAAGATCGGCAGAAGTAATTGACCTCTTTAGCAGAGCTCCAATCCCAACACCCCTCGGTACAGAAATCAATGCCGAGGCAAGCGAGTCCTTGGCATGGTTAAAAGAATATATTGAACACCCAGACACAACCGTAAACGATGCATTCTCTTTATGGGCCAGCCCAGACTGTAATCACCCAGCCGTGCGCCAGGCCCTAGTAGCGGTATTAACTGCACCCGATGGCAAGACCTATTACGGCAATCTGGAACGATCGGGCATTGAGGGAGTGCTCGATTTAAAAAGCTACCCAGAACCAGCAATGACTGGGCACAGCAGGCTGTCTGCTACGCTGGAAGAAGAGCCGACGCTGGCCCTAGAGCTAACGAACGGGGCGGCATACTGGCTGAAGTCAAATTCGTTAAGTCAAAATAGCGATTCTCGTAAAGGCATGCTGTTGCAAAACTACCGTCAAATGATCGGCAAACTATTGCCACACCTAGACCAAGACACAGGAACAAAGCTATTTGAGCTATACGCCGAGCAAGAACCAAGCGTCCTCAACTACGCAGGGGCTGTACTGCTGTTTGCTGGTTTCCCCGACTATATCAAACTCGTCGTGGTTGACAGGGTAATAGAAGCTGATATTCAAGAGCGACAAGACCAGGGCGACGAAGCTGGCAAAAATTGCGACAGGCGACTCTCTTCCCTGCTTCACGAACCGCTTATTTTTACGCTGCTCAATCATTCTTCTGCACCAGACGCAGGTATTCCACCAGAGGGGGTCACAAGAATTGTGGAGTACCTAGAAAATGTTAGCTCTACAAACCAAATCTACGCCAAGCACAGACAAATTACCACCATAGCCCAGAGTCTAAGAGATCCAGATTTGCAATATAGATTCTTGCTGAGGCATTTTAGCCTTCAACCCGACGACAGAGAAGATCTAAGTTTTGCAGTCGTCACCGATGACGATGTGGGGCTGGTTCGGCAGTTTTTGATACATCACGGTCAAGATACCGAAATTAGCAGAAGCCTTGAAAAGGCAATTAAAGCACACGAGGCCTACAAACTTGCACAAGTCCAGCTTGAACATAGGAAACTGCAGCTAGAACGCAACTTAATGGGAGGTGAATAACGAATGCCTTGCCTACTATTAATAAAACAGATGCTCAATTGCCAAATTTTGGACTAGTGCCAATCCACTTAAAAAAACGTGACCGCTTTTAAAGTTATAGCTTCATCCCAAAAACGACTGTAAGGCTGTAAAGTTTAAAAAGCAAAACATGGCATAGGCACAAAAGACAAACCCCACCGCTACTCTTAAATTCCACAGAATACTACCATGGCTTAAGGGCGGTGGGGTGTCCTACTGCTAGTCGAGCGCAATGAATTTAGAAGCTCCATCATCTTGGCAACCCTAGTCTGTATCGGCTTCATAAACATTTAGCTCTAAATCAACAAAGTAAACGCCTTGAATGCTGTTCGACTCGCCCTTGTGCGCCTTCAAGTGGACATAAGCGCCCGGGCTATCGTTGATAGTTACGGTAATCACATGGACTTTGAACTCCCAGTAGCCTTCGTCGTCTGCGGCCGTTGCTTCGCCATACATACTTACATCGAAAACACGCGATCCAACTACACGTTGCAGCTCTTGGGGTAACCCACGGGCAGCAACCCATTGAAGCTGTCGGACCTCTCCGCTAGGACTGCATGCATCTTTGATTGCCGCAATCATGGCCTCATTCGCAAAAATCTTTGTATCAAGCATAGTAGCGCTCCTCGAACAGTAGGAATGAGCAATTTACTCGACTTGATGATATAATATAAAATAATACCTGTCAATATTGAGCTTGGCAGCGGCGATTTACTCAGCAGACGCCAACAGCACGAACACCGTTATCATAAAATTGCTTTACCCAAAAATCATAACAACCAACGATTGGATTAATATGCAACAAATTACAGAAGAATATTTCAAAACACTGCCACTAGTTGCCGAAGGCTGGAGCAAGGAAATTCGCTATATGGGCAATGGGCTTGTGGCCATGAAGCTACGCCCAACAGTCTACAGCTACACCCATAATAGAGCTGGAGACATTAAAGGTACCGAAAAATTACGAATACAAGCTTCGGAACATCTAGTAAAAATAGTCGAACAAGCAGGCATAAAACATGCCTATAAAGAAATCCAGCCAAGTTTTATTGTGTCGGACCTGGTTTTGCCAGAATCTACAGGAAAACTCACACAAAACTTTATGCCAGATGATTTGAGTGACGCACAAATAAGCCTACTTGCCAGGGCTACGCCGATAGAGGTAGTCGTAAAGCGAGTGCACACTGGCACGCCAAAACACCGCTACTACGGCATGGCGGGCACAGTAGTTCGGCCCAACCACAGCCAGGCTGGTGCAACTATTCAAGTAGACCAACCCTACCCAGAAGTTGTTGTTCGTTTTGACTGGCGAAACCCCCTAGAAGACGAAAATGGCAAACGGCTGCAAGACGAAGTTCTTCCAGAAGTAATGGCCGACTGGTACATTGACACTAAAACTGCCACAAATACAGCACGATCTGCATTCCTGGCGCTAGAATCTTCTTTGGCTAAAGCAAGCCTCAACTTATGGGACATCTGCTTCTTTATTAGCCAAGACGGCAGTACAATTTTTAGCGAAGTTAGCCCAGACTGTCTTCGTGTACGCTCGGGTAATGAATCGCTCGATAAAGATGTTTGGCGCAAAGGCGGATCATCTGGCGATGTTGTCGACAAATGGCAGGCATTTGTGAATATAGCTAAAACGCTTTAGGCAACCCAAGCACACTGCCCAAAATCCCGCCCCGGCTCAGATGCCTTACAAACTTTAAAATTGCAGCTTTTGCAACGACGTAAAACTGATACCAATAATTAAAGTTTTGGGTGAACTAGGCTAGCCCAAAAATAAAAAGTAAAACCCCACCTTACCCCAAAGATTTTCTTTGAGTGGTGGGGTCTTCTGCTAGCGATGAGAGTGCGTAGTTGTGAAGCCTTCCGGGACCTACTCCACCTCATCCCTCAATTCGACAGGCGCTGCTTGAGAATCTGCGTCAACCTTCATTGTGCAAACGACAAGATGCTTATGTTTCGAGCGTGCCCTAAAAGTCACGATAGCGCTTGACGTGCCCCGGTCAATCTGGACAACAGCCTCGACCTCCCAGGAATAATCGTTGACCTGCCTGCACAACGCCTCGACTGTAAAAGTGTCGAAGGTTTCGGGGGTGTGGTCAAAAAGACAGCCAGCGAGTTTGTTGTCGACAGGTTTGATTACTGGACGCTCTATATCAACATCGCCGAGCACTGAACCACAAATGGCTGGACCAAAGGCGTTCATCACTTCTTGATTAGTTACAGGTACTATCATCTTACTCTCCAAAACTAGCAGGAACAACGGAATTTCCGCAGATATGTATAATAAACTAAAACTTATATTGTGTCAAAATAGCCACCCGCAGCCTCTCACTACCCAAACAACCAATAAAAGAGAGATCCCGACACCCTCTAGAGCTATGCTCTAGGGGTTGGCGCCCTATCTGCCGAAGGCTGGGAGGGGGATCACAAAGCATAGGCGAAGTCTAAGGGGGAGGAGTCACCTCCTCCTTAATAGCGAGTGTTGTGAGCGGTTGCAGTCACCCCTGGTAATGACGTGTTGTTTACTGCTCCTAGTCTACTATCAAAGATATGCGCTCAATGCTGCTAGCTCCTGCAACGGTAACGCCTCTAGCCAGCAGGGCGCTAAACTGGAAAGGCGCTTCGCTAGCAATGACTTGCTTGGTTTTGACGCTGTCTCGCCAACGAGGAATTATTTGTTCGAGCTCTATGCCGAGAGATGAATGCAGCGTTCCGCACATGCCAACATCGGTAATATGAGCAGTCCCGTTAGGTAAAATCATTGCATCTGCCGATTGCACATGCCAGTGGTCGCCAACGACTATTGAAGCACGACCATCAAGATAGTAGCCAATCACTCTCTTTTCGCTGGAGTAGTCGCCGTGCAAGTTAACCACCACTGCGTCCAACTCTTGCTCGGCGCAATCATCCAGTATCTTATCAATAACCAGCAATGGATTGTCTATGGCTAGCTTCTCAGGAAAAACCGAGCCCAAAAGGCTGGCTACGAGTACTTTTTTGTTATTTTTTTCGATAATAATACTGCCGATGCCGGGTCTATCTATAACGTTGGCTGGGCGGATAACAGGGGAAGTTGGGTCTTTGAGTCGATCAACCAAATTTGGCTTATCCCAACTATGGTCGCCCCCAGTAAAGCAATCTACCCCAGCAACCATGAGCTCATCCATATGCCTAGGCGACATGCCCTTGCCGTGTGAAACGTTTTCCGATTGGGCCACCACAAAATCAATCTTCTTGATCTTAATTAAATTGGGTAGCAACTTTTTAACGACATCTCTGCCTGGTCTGCCCATTATGTCGCCGATGTAGAGGATGTTCATATGCCTGTAATTATACACCCTGTAAAAGGTCGGACCTTTTACAGGGGTGGTTTTTGCAAATTTGCTAGTCGTCTATTTTATAGAATTTTGATTTAAGCAAAGTCTCGTAAGGCAACCAAATTTGTTTGGCCTTTTTATGAGTTAAACGATTCATCTTGATAAGTATCACAATCAGCATAGTCAGCCCAGTGCACAGCATGGGGATTATTAATTCAAAATATAGTTGCCCTTGGGCATCTATAAACAAAACAAAGCTAATAGTGACCATGAACAGAAACAACATTACAATCCACTCACTTCTATAGACTTTGTTCTGTATTAACAAATGAATGTTGGAACGTTTGCCTTGATTTGCGACCACATCCTTTAAGATGTCGCCCATCAAATCCTGCTCTTTGCCGCCATAGTTTACGAGTCGTCCAATAATTTTTTCGTATTCTACTTCGCCGTTGCTAGCAGGTTTTTGTTTTAAAATCGCATAAACATAGTCGGTAACCATGCCCTGAAATTCGTGATGCAACTTCTTGGGTAGTTTTTTGGACTTAAGCACCATAGCAAATAAAGCATTAGCCTCGGCTCTAATGGCCTTGTGCAAATCGTCTACCCGATTGCGCTGGCTAGACAGTATTGGCGAAATATAAAAGCCATACAAAAATGAGTTTATAGAGAATAGTGTCAGCAGGGGCCTATCCAACTCTACTTCAGGAAATATAGCCGCAACAATAAAATAGAAAAAATAGAAAAATATAAAGTAGTAGCTTAGCCTTACTTTACGCAACAAAAAGTCTTTCATGCACCCACCTCTAGAGTATTACTTCTTAAGTTTTAGTATACCATGCATACTTCTTATTAGCATGAGGCGCAAAGTATCACCCCAAATGCGACAAACCGGTAACTTTCGCTAATGCCAGCCTAGCATTTTCAGGGTCGGCCTCGTAGTACTGCTTGAGCTGTATTGAAGCCATCATCTCAGGTAGACCCATATGCCGCCTACGGGTGATGTAGTGTTTTGTGAACTCATCTGCTTGTTGCTGAGCTTCGGCTGACGACTGCGGCACATCCGACAGTTGGGCATAGTTTTTGCCGGCCTGGTAAGACAAGCTGTATAGCGCCACTGGTAGCGCGGCTAGCAACAAGTAGGGCAGCCAGCGCTGCTTAAGCAGACTCCTAAATTGATTAGATCGTGCAGTTTCTGTAAGCTTATTCATAAAATTATCTAGTTGTTATGTTTATGCTTGTCAGTATTATAGCACCCAGATAACTTGTATCTACATGCTTGATGTATGCCTATCGAAACAGCTGGGAGTTCTTGCAGGCTAATGTCAGGGTCAAGAAAAAACCTAGTGCCCCAAACTGAAAGTAAGAGTAGCAGGGTCGCTGATTCCCAATCAAGGTAGCCTCTCACTACCAAAACAACCAATAAAAGAGAGATCCCGACACCCTCTAGAGCTATGCTCTTAAGGGTTGGCGTCCCATCTGCCGAAGGCTGGGAGGGGGATCACGAAGCATAAGTGAAGTCTAAGGAGGAGTCACCTCCTCCTTAATAGCGACCTAGTGAGCAGTTACCAATCATGATATTGACATATCATACAATAAGTTGTACTGTATTGATAACTCTACTGTGGAGTGAGATCTGGTGCGTTATGCATCAGATAACGGAAACCATCCACTGCCTTAACGTGGACTGCACCCCAAGGAGTGACCGTTATGGTTACAGCAAGCACTGATACTTTCAAGTTTGAGCTGAGAGGTGCTCCACCTTTTCATAAGCTTCAACTTCAGTCACTGAAGCTGCTTAGCGAAGGAAGTTCTGACAGGCTCAGGATAACAGTGGCGGATCGACATGGAAGCGATTACGGATTTGATGTAAAACTTCTCGGATTTGTACAGCCTGAGTGGCGGCCAAATGGCAAAGAAGGCACTATTATGAAACTCATGGTAGTCCCCGAAACCAGAAACGTAAGTAGCATCCTGACGCATTTAATCGGAGCTGATTGGAAACAACAACTGCCTAAGCGCCCAGACCGAGTAAACTTCACACTCAGGGACTACGACCCCAGTAAGCGAAGTGGCTATCTAGAAATCCGCTAACCCAGTCCAAGCGAAAGTTGCCAAGAAGCGGGTGCAGCCCGACGAGCTAAAAGTACTCGTCGGGTTTTGCATTTTATTATGATACGCAGGTGACACACCAACATTAGCGACCACTTGCTACTATAGTGTCTTCTCCAGCCCCTTTCCGCTTTCGCCGGACAGCAAAGCGAACAGCGAAAGCGGACTGAACTAAGCGCAAACCGACCGGTTAGGTCTACAAGTTCAATGAAGGCGTGGCGACGCTTAGCCGAACCTACGAGAGGAAAATCTCCACGCTCTTACTTAGCAAATTCGATTGCTCGGGTCTCTCGTATAACCGAAACCTTAATAGTTCCTGGATACTGCATAGTGGACTCAATCTTATTGGCGATATCGCGTGCAAGCTTAATCGCTGTGAGATCGTCGATGTTTTTGGGTTCGACAACTACTCTAATCTCGCGCCCAGCACTAATCGCATAAGCTTTGTTGATGCCGTCGAATCCTTTTGCTACATTCTCTAGCTCACGCATACGTTCGGCAAAGTTTTCGGCGCTAATATTTCTTGCTCCAGGTCGAGCGGCAGAAATCGCATCTACAATCCGCACCACCAAAGCCTCTGGTGTGGTAGCGTCTATGTCGTCATGGTGGGCTTCTATTGCGTGCGATATTTCTTCGCTCATGCCGTATTTTCGTGCCAGCTCGCCGCCAATATGGTGGTGCTTACCTTCCATCTTGTGCGTCAACGCCTTGCCAAAATCGTGCAGCAAAGCTGCTGTCTTTGCTATCTTGACATTGGCACCAATTTCTTCGGCTATTATGCCTGCAAGGTGGGCCATCTCGGTAGAGTGCTTCAAAACATTCTGGCCATACGATGTCCTAAACTTAAGCTCTCCGAGATAACGCATGATTTCTTTTGGTACACCGGTCACGCCCACTTCACGAAGTGCATCCTCGGCAGCTCGGTTAATCTCTTTGTCTAATTCTTTATGAGCCTTGGCAACTACTTCTTCTATGCGCGCAGGATGAATACGGCCATCTTTCATGAGTTTTTCTAAAGCTATTCTTGCGACTTGACGACGGATTGGGTCAAAACTAGACAGCACAACCATTCCCGGGGTTTCATCTACCATGAAGTCCACACCAGTTTCTCGTTGTAGAGCTTGGATGTTTCTACCCTCTTTGCCGATAATCCTGCCCTTCATATCTTCGTCAGACAACTTAACGGCCGTAACTGTGCGCTCGGTTGTAACGTCAGACGCCATCCGCTCCATGGCGGTCAGCAAAACAACTTGTGCTTTCTCCTCGGCAGTTTCTTGAGCGTCATGTTGAAGCTTGGCTATAAGGCCATTTAAATCATCTTTAATGTTGCGTTCGGTCATTTGAAGCAACTTATCTTCGGCTTCTGATTTTTTAAGCTTTGCAATCTTTTCTAACTTTTCTTGCTGTTTAGTACGCAAGTCGTGGATCTGTCCTTTTAGTTCGGTTAGCTCGTCTTCTTGTTTGCGCAGATTCTCTGTTCGCCTGTCTAGTTCGTCTAGCTTTTTGTCGAGAGTCTCTTCTCGGCCAACTAGCCTAGTTTCTGTTTTCTTTAGCTCTCGACGCTGCTCTTGCTCTTCTTTTCGAAGCTCGTCGCGCACCTTTGCAGCCTCGTCCTTTGCAGCGATTACGATATCTTGACCTTTGGTCTTGGCATCATTAATTTGCTTTTGGGCATTTGCCTCTACATTTCCCACTGTTCTCTTAAGATTTGCTTGTGCACCGGCGTAGCCTAATGCCGAGCCAACCACTCCTACAACTGCCAGGCTAATGGGGTCCATATATTCCTTTCTGTATGGTCGCCGCAACAGACGCAGCAAAAAACCACACAACACTAATAATTTATAACTCTCTCTTCTTGAAATCCTAGGTCATGATCCTTGGCGGTCTCTTAGCGTCTTTTGGCTAAGTTCAGGGCAAGTATTTACTGATAATATTCAGTTAAATGTGCCTACTTTAGTTATGTAAATACGGCAACAATGTATTATAAAAATTTAGACTTTGGGTGGTCTA
Source organism: Candidatus Saccharimonadia bacterium (assembly GCA_937951635.1). GTDB lineage: Bacteria > Patescibacteriota > Saccharimonadia > Saccharimonadales > CALFBO01 > CALFBO01. The sequence goes on along the minus strand of CALFBO010000009.1, from coordinate 8,026 downwards.
CATAAAGAAGCTACAGAAATTCTACCACCAAGTTCAACACTATCCGCACGGTATCTACACATCAAAAACTATTTAAGATCATTAACCCTTGCGCCTATGATAGCATGCCCGACAATAACACGTACCATAACCCACAAAAAATCGAATCAAACTAAAACTATTTTCGCGGCTTAGTTATGTTTGGCAACGAACCATAGACTGGTACAACAAAACTTTTACCAGAACCTTGTTCTAGCATTTTTGTGCCTTTCAAGGACCAATCTTCACCGCCTGCCGCTACGCACTTAATGTCTAAAGCCTGGCTAAACGCATTGGCTACCGAAGCACCAATTCTCAGGCCGGTAAAAGACCCTGGACCTTCATAAAAAACCACTCCGCTCAACTGTGAAGGCTGAGCCTTGGCGTCACTTAGCTGATCTAATATCACCTTGAGTAGCTGCTGAGACAGATCTCGCCCAGCCAACCACTTTTTTGAAGCCACTACCTTGCCTTCTTGACGCAACTCAACTTCGCACTCCGGAGCATCGGTTCTAATAAACAACATTGTGTCTTTTCTTGCCATAGCGACTACTCGATTCCTTTCAATAAATGCTCATGCCCGTCTGCGGCCAGCAGTTCTAACATCCTAGAACTTTCACCATCGGCCCTTATTGCTATTTGAAGCCGATCGTCGGGAAGAAGGTGCTCTACAATCGTGCTCCATTCAACAACCACAATGTTTCCATTCTCGCTAAGCGTGTCGCTAATCTCTGCGGCCATGATGCCAGGGTCATCTAATCTATAAAAATCATAGTGGTGCATAACGACATCGCGACCCAAGGCCCTATACTGTCGATTTATAGTGAAGGTTGGACTCGCCACATGATCGCTTGTACCCATGCCGCTAGCTAGACCTTTTACGAAGACCGTTTTGCCTCCACCGATATCGCTGGAAAGCTCTATCACTTCTTGACCTTGTAGCTTTGAGCCAATATCGAACCCTAGACGCAAGGTGTCCTCTTCGCTCGCCGATCGTATCTTTAATAACTTCCCTGTGTTCATGACCTGCATAGAGTAACCCCAAAACACTGCCCACGGCAAGAGTGTGCCACCCCGAAACTGCAGACTCCTGAGCAGAATCATCAAGTTCGGCGCCGGCAAAGGAACTGCTTTGAGTATCGCCAGGTCCAGTATGTCCCGTACTTTTAGCTGCAGACGACAAACTGCTGTTGTCGCTCAAAACTTCTGCATTAGGCTTTCCCGGCGTCGGCAAAACCCAACCCCACCCAGCAGCTAGCTTGCTGTAGCTGATGCCCGGCTTTGACTTAGGATACTCTACAGCAACCACAAGCTCGCCACTACTCCCAACCAGTCGAACTTGGCCGCCGCTGTTCGTAAGTCTCATGGAGCCATGTTTAGAAAAAAATGCCCTAAACTCGCCCGGCATAATGGCGCCAGAAAGCTTATACGATGAGCCTTGCTTGGACCCTGTACCCAATGTACAGCCGTCCAGCCTAACAACCTGCTTCCCAGTATTATAGAGTTCCACAAATTCATCTGTCGAATCTTTTTGAGGCGGCTCTGGGTCGGGCATTATTTCATTTATAATTACGTCGTTGGCCAAACAGCTGCTGTCAATCTTGGACGACTGTTGTCGAGTATTGGTAGTTATGCTGTCCTCATGTTCAGGTGTTTCTGGCGCAGCACCTAGGTCTGCAAACTCACTTAGCAACTGCTCGGTATCTTGCCAGTCTACTCCAACAGGCGTAGGGTTATTGCTCACAAAAAAATCCGTACCGGAACCCGAATCTATGAACAGGCCGTCTTCATCGACTCTTCTTTTTACGGATTGCCCAGGCTCCAGAGCTACAGCGCCCTCGGTTAAATCCGGATTTGCCGCCGACCAGGCAAGCCTATCAATTTCTTCTGCACCAGAGTCAAGCAGTCTAAGCTCTCCCCCAGCTGCAGAGAGCCCAGACTTCATACTGGCCTGCCTAAAACTCTCTTGTTTGACGGCAATCAAATATCGACCACCTGGCACAATTTGACCGCTAAGTGTAGCTCGGTCGTACCAGACACTTTTGCCGTGCGGACTATACTGCAACTTCCAGCCATCGATCTCGAAACTGCCATAACTAGGGTTATGCAGCTCTACATACTCATCTCGTGCAGACAACTCACTACCGGCTGCAATCTCTACAATAATAGGCTTATGCTGCGTTTGAGCAGTCACATTCGCCGATGTATGCAAAGCAACGAGCAACAAGACAAACACCATCCAACCAATACGCTTACTTATAAAAACTCTCATACCCACACCCTATAGCACACTTAGTTTTAGTGAGGTTAAAATCGCCCACAGCTATATAATCCACCCGCCATGACATTAAAAATTCAATATCAAAGTATTCATTTGTGATTAAGGTTAGCCCACATTGACAAAAGTGCCTAGAAGCAATGCAGCCGCTGTGCTTATGTTGTGAGGGCAGCGCTTTAGTGGCGTTGGGACCATAAAGAAACTAAGGGTTGCCGATTCGAGTTAGCAGGGCGTGTTCAGGAATGTGAGTTTTGTTTTACTTTGGTTGTGGATATAGCTTATTCTTAAGGTTGTAATGTTAAGATTTATTGACGACATAATTGGCATGCAAGTGCTCAGCCTTCAAACTGGCGGCCCACTAGGTGAGTTAACTACGCCCATAATCAACCCGCACCAGCTCAAAATAGAAGCTTTTTACTGTCAATCTAGCTCTAGTAAGCTAGAAACTGCATTATTTAGCTCCGACATAAGAGAACTTACAAGATCTGGGGCCATCGTAGATGACTACACAAAGCTAATGACCATAGACGACGATCTTGTGCGGCTCCAAGATCTGATTCAATTAAATTTTACCCTTATCTCCAAGTCAGTCATTTCAAACTCTGGAAGAAAAATTGGTAAAGTTGACACCTACACGATCGACGACATGCAATTTACAGTTAATAAAATATATGTGCAGCGCCGTGGGCTCAAGGGTATTGGAATGGGCGACCTAATAATAGATAGATCACAAATTATCGAGGTTACAGACGAATATGTAATGGTAAAAGAATCTACAGAACTTGCTGCAAACCTTGTAGCAGCATCTTAGACGCACCAACTAAACTCATGTTTTGTATCTATAGCTCCAGTTAGTTTTTTGGAGCTACCGCATAAATCGTTTAACCAACCTGCTCAATGGCAGACTTAATCTCTGCATATCTAAATCCTTTAGACATTAGGTATCTGATTAATTTTTTCTCGTCGTTATAGCTAGATTGTCTACGTTTCTTTTTTATTAAGTCTTGCAGGGAATTGAGTTCGGAATCGGCGTTAACTTTTAAGGAATCGACTACATCTTGCCCCACCCCTTTTGCTCTAAGTCTTTGCTTTATTCTTACGGCGCTATCACCTTTTAGTAAACGTTGCCTAGCAAAAACAGAAGCGTACTCTTCGTCATTCAAATAACCATTATCGGATAGACGCCCAATAATTTTAGACATTTGAGCCTCGTCGGCTTGCTTCTTTTTTAAAAAAAGCCTGATTTCTCCAGTTGAATGCAGCCTCCTAGAAAGCTTCGCAATGCATGACTGCATTAATCGTGCATCTGCATCCAAGTCCATAAGTGCTGCCAATTGATGATCGGTGACTGTATCGCCTTTACTAATACCAGAACGAATTAGTTCGTCGGCATTCAAAGAAAGTCTATACTCGTCGTCAATAAAGATCGCATAGCGAACCGAGCTATTCTTTTGCTGCTTAATTAAAGTTATCTGCATAGCAACGCTGCCGACTCATATTTAGCCACAGAATCTAACAAATGGCGCCTAAAACTCTTTAGCACTCGCCTCTTTAAGAGACTTGGTTATTGTATCGAGCTCTTTAGGATTCTCTTTCAAGTAGACCTTGGCAGCTTCCCTGCCTTGAGCAATCTTCTTGCCACCGTACTCATACCAAGCACCAGCCTTGCCAACAATATTTGCCTCGACGGCCAAATCCAACACGTCACCAGTAACGGATATTCCTTCGTTATACATCACATCGAATTCTGCTTTTCTAAATGGCGGGGCTACTTTGTTTTTTACAATTTTCACCCTAACACGATTACCTGTTATCTCTTCGCCATCTTTAATCTGGCCTATTCTGCGTATATCCATTCTAACTGAGCAGTAAAATTTTAAAGCGTTGCCGCCAGTAGTGGTTTCGGGGTTGCCAAACATAACGCCTATCTTCATACGTATTTGATTAATAAAGACTACTGTACAGTTGGTTTTACTTATAGTTCCAGTAAGCTTTCTTAAGGCTTGAGACATCAACCTTGCTTGTAGACCCATGTGAGAGTCGCCCATGTCACCTTCAATTTCTGCACGAGGAGTCAAAGCAGCGACAGAGTCAACTACAATCATGTCTACTGCACTAGACCGAACTAAAGTTTCTACAATCTCTAGCGCCTGTTCTCCTGTATCTGGTTGCGATATTAGTAAGCTGTCGATATCCACACCAATACGCTTTGCATACTGAGGATCAAGTGCATGCTCGGCGTCTACAAATGCCGCTGTTCCGCCAGCCTTTTGCGTCTCGGCAATAGCATGTAGAGTGAGTGTTGTTTTGCCGCTTGACTCTGGACCATAAACCTCGATTATTCGACCTTTTGGTATGCCGCCGCCCAGTGCGATATCGAGCGACGGACTGCCGCTGGGGTAAGTTTCTACATGAGTCTTTTTTGAGTCCCCCAACAGCATTATCGAACCTTTACCAAACTGTTTTTCTATTTGATCAAGCGCCAGCCCCAAAGCCTTGGACTTGCCGGCAGGCTGGGCCTCCCCTTTTGAGTTATCATTTTCTGACTTTTTAGTTGTAGATTTCTTGGCCATCATACCCTCCGTTATTTCACCCTCACCAGTGCCTTATATATACTCTCGCTAGAACTTGTACCGCCCCACAAGGTACTACCTACGAGCTGATTAATCAATTATAGCTTAAGTTGAGCCCGGTTACAGAATCTATCTTAGAGTCTAACTTAGCTTTAAGATAATAACCGCAGATATCTTAGCAGTTTTAGACTTTAGTTCGTGTATAATCATAACCAATATGCACGTGTCAGATGCCACAGTCCAACAAGTATTATTAGCTGCCGGTAAAATAAAGCAGGCCGATTTAGAGGCTTTGCTTGCTCAAGTCACCCAAGAAAAACGACCCCTACAGGATATTGTACTTAAAAATGACCTTATATCCCAAGAAGAGCTCACTCAGCTATACGCCAAGGAATTTGATGTCCCATACGTAGAGGTAGACCCCAAAGAAATTGACAAAGAAATTCTTAAACTAGTACCCGAGAAAATTGCACGTCAATATAACGTTGCCCTATTTGGGAGAGACGAAACCAGCTACCTGCTAGCCATGGAGGACCCAGACGATGTCCAGGCCGTAGACTTTATAAAAAAACAACTCGGCGTACCCATAAAAGTATACATAGCTTCAAAACAAAACATATTGAACGCGGTTGATCAATACCGCGAAAATATTACTAGCGAAATTAGCGACGTAATAACGGAAGTAGACGGCGATGATGCCGCCGATGAAGTTAGCGAAGAAGACCTTGCCGAAGACTCGCCAATTGCACAGACTGTCAATCTAATAATTGAATATGCAATCAAGACCGGTGCATCTGATATTCATATAGAGCCTCATGAAACATTTGTTATGGTTCGCTACCGCCAAGACGGAGTGCTCAAAGAAGCAAACAAGCTACCCAAAAAGGTCCATGCAGCATTAGTATCTAGGATTAAAATCCTTTCTAACCTAAAAATAGACGAACGCAGGGCCCCGCAAGACGGAAGATTCAAAATTGACATCAATGGCAAGGTGTTTGGCTTTCGTGTATCCACCCTGCCGACCATGGATGGCGAAAAGGTTGTTATGCGTGTACTAGATGAATCGAGTGAACCTCTCAGCCTAGAGCAACTTGGTTTTTGGGGTACAGCACTAAGCGGCATCAATGATGCAATTATCCAGCCCCACGGAATGATGCTTGTTACTGGACCTACTGGCTCAGGTAAATCAACAACTCTCCATAGTGTACTCAACATACTTAACAGCCCCGACGTTAACATTTCTACGGTAGAAGACCCAGTGGAGTATCGATTAGAGGGGGTTAACCAAACCCAAGTTAACGTGAAGGCTGGCATGACATTTATAAATGGCTTGAGAGCACTACTAAGACAAGACCCAAATGTAATTATGGTTGGTGAGATACGTGACGGCGAGACAGCAGGACTCGCCGTCCAGGCAGCCCTAACCGGACACCTTGTGTTTTCTACACTGCACACCAACAATGCCGCAACTTGTCTACCTAGACTTCTAGATATGGATATAGAGCCATTTCTTATCGCATCGACCGTACGGGCTGTCATTGGGCAGCGTCTGGTGCGAAGAATCAATGCTGAAGAAGTTGAATCATACGTGCCCGACGCAAACGAAGTAAAAGCAATAGAAAAAGACTTCGGTGTTAGCGGTGCTGCAGGATGGAAATACATATTCAGCCTAGTTCAGCAGGCCAATCCAGAACTAAAAATTAAATCGACAGACGAACTAAACCTAGTGCGACCCAAGGCAAACCTCGAGAAAGGCCAGACAGGCTATAAAGGAAGAATGGGAATCTACGAAGTTCTAGTGAACAGCCCAAGCATCCAAAAAATGATTGTCGCTAGCGCAACCAGCGAAGACATTCAGAATTTAGCAATCAAAGAAGGTATGGTCACTATGCAAACCAATGGTTTAGTCCAGGCTATACTTGGGAAAACTACTATTGAAGAAATCCTTAGGGTCACCAGGGAATAATCGTGGCAAAATTTACTTACTCAGCCCTAACTAGAGAAGGCAAACGACTCAACGGCAACGTCGAAGCAAGTTCAAAAGCCGCAGCGTCCAAGCTTCTTGCAGACCAAAAACTGAAAGTTCTGTCGCTCAAAGAAGACAAGGGTGGCTTTGACCCCAACAACATTAAAATACCCTTTCTTACATCACAAAAAGTAAAGACTAAAGACTTGGTTATTTTTACTCGCCAGCTATCTACCATGATTAATGCAGGGGTGCCCTTAGTCAGAGCGCTTGCAACCCTACAAACCCAAACCGAAAGCGACACGTTCAAAGAGATACTAGTAGCAATCGCCAAAGATGTAGAAAGCGGCATTGCTTTGGCCGACGCCCTACGAAAGCACCCCAAGGCATTTTCACCGGTTTATGTGAACATGGTTGCTGCGGGAGAATCGGGCGGAATACTCGACGATATCTTAAAAAGACTTGCAATCCAGCAGGAAAAATCGGCGACCATGAAAAAAAAGATCAAGAGCGCCTCCACCTACCCAATGGTCCTATTTGCAATCACCATCTTAGCCTTCTTTGGGCTGATGATCTTTGTCATTCCCAAAATTGGTGGAATCATAACCGACCTAGGCGGGCCAGATGCTCAGCTTCCACCCTATACAAAAGCTATGCTTGGATTAAGTAGCTTCGTAATAAAACGTTGGTACATAATGCTTGCTGGTGGAATAATATCAGCAATAACATTCAAGCGCTGGAAGAGCACGCCAAAGGGACGATACCAGTGGCACGCCATACTCTTAAAGCTGCCTGTCCTAAAGACAATAATCGCTAAAATTGCCATAGCCAGATTTTCAAGGACCTTTGCATCTCTCATGACATCGGGCGTTGGGGTGCTCGATGCCCTACAAGTAACTGGAGCAGCAATAGGAAACGATGTAGTGGAAGCAGAACTCAAAAAAGCTGCTCAAGAGGTTAAAAACGGCAAGCAACTGTCCGACCCCATAGCTCAAAGCCAAATTTTCCCACCGATAGTAAGCCAAATGCTCGCCATTGGTGAAGAAACTGGTCAAATAGATACTATTTTAATCAAGGTCGCCGATTTCTACGAAGAAGAGGTCGATGCAGTAATCGATTCTCTCAGCTCGATAATTGAGCCAATCATGATAGTTTTTATGGGCGGCATGGTTGGGTTAATTGCAGCTAGCG
>CALFBO010000008.1 GCA_937951635.1 Candidatus Saccharimonadia bacterium | reverse complement strand
ACACGAGTGTTGTATATTCACTTGATTGCAGTTTTGGGACTCGCAGGGTATAAACTTTTATTTGAGAAGTTTAAATTACGAGTAGTCTTGGGCTTAATGTTCCTCGTGTCTTTACTTGTTGCTCTAAATTCATACTGGTTGCTTGGTTTCAGTAAGCTGGGTGCACTGAGTAGCAATCAGGCGTTTCAGCGCGGCCTGTTTGGTGGCGATTTTTTTGACATCAGGTACGCTTTACTTGCAAGATCGTCGGCATTTAGCTTAACCGAAGAATCAACTTCATTCGTGAATAAAACCATACTGGCCTATGAGTGGGGCGTGGCCATTGCGGTGGTTATTGGCCTCTTTGCAAAGAGGTTTGTCAAAGATATTGCTTATTGGGCTGTTATGCTGCTTGCAGGAATACTCTTAACAACGCAAAGTTCGCGACCCTTTGAAGGCCTGTACCTTTGGCTATACGAGAATATTCCTGGCTTCAATGCTTTTCGCGAAGCAAGCAAATTCTATGGTCTTTCGACCATAGCAACGTCTGTGCTCGTGGGGGCATCGGTGCTTATTGTCCTCAACCGCAACTGGTCAAAATTGAGCAAACACGTTTATGTAGGCGCCATGGTGCTGCTGGTAATTGTTCCTGCGTACGCGGCAGTTAGTGGGGCTATTAAATCGTTGTATGTCGATAGGGATATTCCTGGGGATTACATTTCTTTAAAAAAGTATCATTCAGAGCAATCAGACGCATACGGACGTGAGTTAGCTCTGCCAACTGGCAGCCGATGGATGGAGGAATATAGCGACAAGCCCTTGTTGAATGCAACTAATTTTTTGGAGAAAGTTTCTCCGGTGCTTCCAATAAATAGCGACTCGCGACAACTAAATCTTACTAGAATGCTAAGAAGTGATTTTGGCAGAGAACTAGTTAACTCGACAGCAAGCGACTATATAACTGTTCCGGTTAGGTCTCCGTACAGTGATCACGAGTTTTTTAGATTTTATGGGTCGGACAGGGACTTCTATGTTAGACAGCTCGAGGAGAGCCCCAGGCTCGAACCTGTAGAAAATAGTTTTGATTCGCTTACTGTGTTTAAGAACCTTGACGCGAGAGAGTATTTTTGGTCGCTAGACAACTTAAACCAGATTCCAAACAGCAACTTGGCAACTCGCTATTGGGATTTTGGCAGCCGGCACATTGATGGCTGGGACTTAAGTTTTATTGACTCGAAGCAGGATTCTATGCAAATTCGAAACCGCCAGTTAGTTGACTTGTTTGATTTGTCTCCAGTTCTCGATCAGGTAAATGACACATCATTGCAGGCCAACTTTGATTTGCCCAAAGATATTTCAAAAAATAGTGTGGTTTACGATGGATCCTACAGCAAGCTATGGCATCGTACAAAGAACAATATTTTGGAGATTTGGGAAGAACCTATAGGCGTAGATGTTGAAGGTAGCGAGGTTAGCATTGTAGAAGATAGCAGGACTGCAATTGCTGGGCTTGGCACTGAACACTCGCACATACTCTCGAGCCCAACAGGGCTTACAAAGATTGACGACTCTGCGACACGGTTTCGCAGCCTGGGGCCAATAGACGCTAAAAGCAAGATATACCAAATCGATGAAAATATATTGGATAATCCGTCTTTTGAAGACGGTAACTGGTCGGCAGAGCTCAAGGATTGCAATAACTACGATGATCGACAGGTGCTGTTTATGGAGATCGACAGTGCTGCCTCGACTGATGGAGAGAAGTCGTTATTGTTTACTTCAAGCAACCACACCGCTTGTATTGAAAGCCCCAGTATTGATATCGATGGAGGTGGCACTTACTACTTGTCTTTTGACGCAAAAGCGCGTGGTAGTCAGCTAGTAGGTGTAGATGTCATTTTTGATAGTGGCGATACAATTTATTACGATTTACCAAGTAACTCGTCTAACTGGCAAACAAAGGAACAAATCTTTGAGGCGCCTAAGGCCGCTAGCCGGATGAGACTTAGACCAAAGGGTTATGCCGATGACAGGAATTTGACATCTGCAACGACTAACTACGACAACTTTGTGTTGAGCCCTGCGCGGTTGGAAGTGGATCTATCGCGTGACAGCAGTCGTGAAACTGTAGCTGTAGACACAGAAGAGCTTTCACTGTCCTACTCGTATAAGAGTAGGCGTGCTTTTGGGCAAAATCTAATAACAAACGGGTCTTTTGAAGAGGGTTTGTGGCAAGATAAAGTTGGAGACTGTAATGCCTTTGACGACAATCCAATATTGGCCATGGCTCACATTGATGGTGGTGCTGCCGACGGCAATAAGTATTTACAACTAGAGGCGACACGCCATGTGGCTTGTACTAGCGTAAACGATGTAAGCGTAGACGAAAATTCAGAATACAGCTTTAGTTTTTGGGGCAGCAGCCCTAACGCAGAGAAATTTGGCTACTATATTAGATTTAACGATGCAAATAGGACAACTGTGTCTGAGCGCGTTCCTGTCGGGACTAATCAGGATTGGCAAAAAGTCGAAAGAACGGTGTCTGCTCCATACGGCTCCGATAAAGCGACAGTATTTTTATATGGCTACTCTAACGAAGCCAAGGGTAGCGCACTAGTAACAAGGTACGATGATGTGCAGTTAAGGCAAATTCCTTCGATCAGAAACGCTGTGTTTTTGGTCTCTGAAACCAACAAGCAAACAGCCCAACCTTCAAATATAGATTACACACTAACATCTCCAACTAAGAAGCAAGTCAAGATTAAGGGCGCCACAGAAGATGGTTTTTACCTTGCGATGTCGGAATCCTACCACCCAAAATGGCGAGCAATAATAGACAACCAAAAAGTATCTTGGCACCCATGGTCCAAGCCCGACCTTCTAGGTGACGACAAGCATTTCGAGCTGAATGGCTGGCAGAATGGCTGGTATATTGATGTCAACAACCTGTGTCTAGAGCGTGGTCTCTGCGTGCAAAACGATGATGGGTCTTGGGACATAAACCTAATTATTGAATTTTCTCCACAGCGTTGGTTCTATGTAGGATCGATAGTTAGCGGCCTGTCGTTATTCACAATTGTGGGATATCTGGGCATAAATATAGTCCGAAGGTTTCGTTCTCTAGATAACAGCTGGGAGGCCAGGTACGGTAACTATTGATAGCTCAGTCACCCGATGAGCTTGAGCCATCTCGATACCCATGAAGGAATGGCGACTACAGAGGGCGCTAATTGTGTGGGTGAGTCAGCTAAATCATGTTACAATATCGCAATAATATGTTGTGGAGTGTATAGATTGTCAGGATTTGAGAGTGCTCGGCCAATGTCATTGGCAGAATACAATACACTTAAAACAGATCGCTTGACACGTGCTGCGCTTGAAGTTGGAAGCCTGGTTATGCTCATGATGCAAATCAGTCAAAAAACCACCGCCGCCGCTAATGACACCCCGGCAGCAATTAAGCACCCGGCAAGAATTAATTTGCCGCCTACAGAGTGGTCTATCGATGTCGAAGAGGTGTATGTTTCGCTGCTTGATGCCAAATTGGATGCGTACCAAGACGCAAGTTTGGTCGTATCTACAGATTCTATAGTCATTGATTTTGGGCCCATCGTGCATACATGTGGTGCAAGTTTCGCAGAGGGATACTTCTATGATTACTTTGATGACCAGTTTAGCCCACTCCATGTGACTAAGATGGAGCTAACTCGAGTCGCATAGTGTATTGTTGCCCCATCGGGCCTACTTTGGTGCAATAACAGCCCATCAAACATATGCAATCTTTGACTAAAGAATACATGTTTTGTATCTAGCGACTTATAGGGAGCGTCTGTTCACAATTGCAATAATGCGTACGGACTTAGCATTATAGGCAGCAGTGCTTAAAAAGGGGCCACCGCATTCACAAACTGTGAAGGAGTGACCCCTGCTTTAGATTTACGCGACCTTTAGGTATTTACTGAACCGATGAACAATAATGTCGGTGTATGTGTCGCCATGCTCGGTGCTTAATGCGGACTCCAGTAATACCCAAAACTGTGGATCCTGGCTTTGAGCAAGCTGCTCTGGCATAGACATTGCATGCACCATTAAGGCCTTATCATCAAATTCAATTTCTCCACGTTTTAGCAGCAACGCAATATCAATGCTTCGATACTGGGCGTATCTAGTTTCAAGACGGGCAACAACAGCCTCTACCAGGTTTCTTTTATTGCGCTCACTTATTGGTAGTAGGTGAATGTTTGCCAACAGTTTTGAGGCAGTTATAGGCTCTAGGTCGTTTGGGGGTGAAACAATCTCTGCTGCTGCTCCACTAAACGTGCCCAGGCAGTGTCTGAAGCTCCTGCCGCTAATGATGTAGTACATTTTGACTCTAGAGGAATCGTGATCGTGCAATTCACACGATGTAGTTGCGCCATAAGCACAGCGTGCAGCCGACGAGATGGGCCAGCCCAGTACTAGCTTTACCTGCTCGTTACTTAGGTTTGCCAGCCAGCCTGGCCATGCACTCCAGAACAAGTAGATAGTGCCTGCCAAATTAAGTCCTGTCCAACTTTTAAGTCCTAGCTGTAACAACTTCATAGTACTTCCCTTCACTATTCATATAGACGGTACAGCTCCCAGCTGTGTCGGCCCTGTACAGTCTAGACGAATGTTGCAAAAAGATATGCATATTATAGTATGAATATCTACTTTTGCAAAACTGTGCTCTTGCAACCGCTCGCTCTCAAGGAGGAGGTGACTCCCTCTTAGACTTCCACTTATGCTACGTGATTTCTCTCAACCTTCGGCAGATGGGACGCCAACCCCTAGAGACCTCAATCACAAAACTACCCGAGTCATATGAGCCTTCAAGGTCGGCACAACTAACTCACCTACCCTTAAAGCGTATCTGTTCAGATTTAGTTTCGTGATTGGGGCCTAGAGCACTGCTCTAGAGGGTGTTGGGGGCTATCTTTTACTGGCAGCTTGGGTGCTTAAGGGGTAGTGTACTTTCTGTTCTTGCCTCTATAAACTCAAAAAATATCAAAAACAAAACCACCCATGATTCCACAGATAATATCCGTGGTGGGTGGTTGAATTGCCTGGAGTCAACGCCAAAAAACAGCGAAGACGAAGCAGGCAATGTTAGGCAGAAGAAGCAAACTTGCAGCTAAGTTATCGTATATAGTCGCAAGCTCTTGACCAAAGACCAAAAAAGGCAAAGAAGAGCTCAGAGCTGCGACAAGAAAACAGCAATACTCGGCCTTGTATAGCACCTGCTCAAATCCCGTCACTCCTTTGTAAGAAGGGTCTGTACTGGAAGTCAGAGCCAACATGTTGGCAACCAACAGCACTGCTCCGCCTAAATAGACAAATCTCCTGGCGGCGATAGAGGTAGTTAATATACTAACAACTCCAATGACTGTCGCCATGAAGCTTACTAGCACGAAGCTAGCGATGTCGTTGCTTTTATAGAGTTGAAGAATGAGTAGAAACCGTTGCATGGTTTTGCACAACTTTCTGTCGAATAGGGCTAATCTGTATTATCTTGGGAGTAGTCTGGTGGGTGTTGGATTCGTTGATGTGGGTAGCATCTGCCCGTAGTCCGATTGAGAAGGTAGTTTTAACCGTGGCGGCTAGCTAAAATAAACGAACAGAATGTTGTTTCGTCTACCAGGCAGTGCCAAAATGAAGGCAAATAAATGCAGCTTTGTTCTGTGTATAGGTTTACCCCGTGTGCGTCTATATTGGCCAGGCCACTGACGCCTTCGATACCTAGTGCGGCTGCAGCATATCGCTTCCAGCGGTGGGTTAAGGCGTCAAGTAACATCTTTGGTTGGGGCGAGTGAGGCTCCCTTCAATGCGCAATTCGTTGTTAAGTATTCTGTCTATGGTTGTAAGTTCGCTTTTCGAGCCTAGCAAGCTACAAATATAAGAAATTGCCGACGGGCTACACTTGCTCATATCGAGAATGAACATCTCCACATCGTCGTCTACAAAAAGCAGTCGCCAAAGCTCCATAATCATTCTTAATGTTAAGTCTGGGTTAGTAGAGCCTGTAGATTGAGGTATGGAATCTGCAAAATTGTTTACTAATATTTGCCTCTCATAGGCTCCCGTAGGCGCAACATCTTGCTGCAAACTAGTTCTTAGCCCATCAAGGACGTGCATCTTTGCTCCTAGCTGTAAAGTACGAACAGATTTGCCTGTTTGAGATAACATTATATAGCTATTGGCAAGTAAAAATAAAGCTGTTACTCGAAAATTATAATTGATTACTAATTAACATAACTCCTGCGAATCATGTTCTCCTAAAACCATTCGGAGTTTGAAAATGTTTAAGCCGTCTACTGAAGTCTCTTCAGTGCATACTTAACCCAATCACAAAACTAAATCTAAACAGATAGGCTTTAAGGGCAGGCGCATATAGCCCATCTAAGCTGTTCTTTGGTGGCCATAGCTACCTAAGGAACAGAGTTAGGTAAGTTAGATGTGCTCACCCTGGAGCCTTATATGACTGGGCTTCTTTACAGATAGCTGAGATCCAAGAAAATAAGTGAACTAGAATGCTTATGCTATAGTTATAGTAAATTTAGTCAAACATAAAAAGAGGAAAAATGAAAAAAATACCCAAGCAACCTCACAAAAAGGTTAAGCACGATTTGTTTCACAGTAAGCGCCCCTATGGGCTAATTGCATTTATGCTTTTATTTGCAGGCATAGGGGCATATTTATTACGAGACAGCTTTGCTGGCACAGAAAATTTAGCCAATGACAATAGGGAGCTTACTGTCAACGAAGAGCTCGCATACAATTACTCATATAACCGTGAAACATACGGGCTAGAACCTAGATATGATGACCTGCTACGCTCCATAGAAGATGGCAGCCTAGTTTTTGACCCTGCTGATGGACCATTCCCCGTCCTGCTCGACGAAGACAAAACCAAAATAAAGGGCAAGTTAGACAAACTAAGCACTCATCAAGAAATTCTTGCTGCAACAGAAGGGCTAGATGGCTTCACTAGCTCTGAATTTAATATGGAAACCGATATTCTAACTATTGCTGCCCTGCCTGGATCTGCAGCACATAAAAAGGCCGTTGGCCACCGCAAAGATGGTGTAGAAGTACTAAACAGCAAGCTAGACTTTAAAGAGTTTGACCAAATTGCAACGGCTATTTTTGAAGATGAAAATAGAGATCCATCTGTACTAGCTATGGATTTAAAAATAGATAAGATTCGCGTATACAAAGACAAGTCCAAGCCATTGCAAACAAAAGGCATAGAAAACGCTCTGTCTAGAGTAAAGTCTACCAAGGCAAAAGAAGTCTTAAGCGATCTCTTGGTGGTAGAATCCAGTCCTGATGACCACAACCTAGAAGATGTAGGCTGCATAACCCGTAATTATTGTAGTCCCGCAAGGGCGGGGTCGTTAGTAATGGAAAGAAGCTCTGGCAATAACAGCAATAGGCAAATGTGCAGTATAGGCTTCGTAGTTAAGCACCGATCATTCAGCAATTATGGAATATTAACTGCAGCGCATTGTGACGACATATGGGGTGGGAATTACTACGAAGTAGGTACTGGACGTCTCGAGTATTCATTTCCCTATAAGGCAACAAACGCTCACGGTGGCGCCACTAAAGTATTTAAAGATAAATCCAAATACCGAGATCTTATGGTTCTAGACACTAGAAACGATTTTGGCCTTACACCTCACTACTTATGGCATGTGGATGCCAATTCCAGCATACCAATAAGCGGCACCATATCTTCTGGAAATGGAGTGCCGGTATGTGTAGCGGGCGTAAACCATAAAGGCACTTTCTGTGATCCAATTAGGAGTGCGACCTATTACGACTCGTACGTATCCAACGCCGTGCAAGTTCTTTCAAGAAGAAATATCATATCTGGAGACTCTGGCGGGCCGAACATAATTTACGATGCCTACAGTAGAAGATACAAAGCGGCAGGCATAACAAGAGCCACTAATACCGGCAACAATAAGTTGTACGTCTACACAAAGATTGGCTATTTGATAGGTAGTGATTGGGAGGTTGTTGATTCAAGTAACTACAAATACGATACAAACATTAGCCAGTTCTTGTACGCATTTTACGACTTGGGGCTAAACCGCGAACCCGACGGGTCGGGTTGGAATTACTGGTACAACCAAATTAAGAGCGATTGTCATGGGGCAAGTAGAAGCTTGGCGCAAACCGTTCTAACAGGTGCAGAAATTAAAAACGCGCTGCCCTTAAATTCAAGTTCCTACTGGACTAATCGCGACAGAGCATATAAAAGAGTGCGTCGCTTGTACAAAGCTCTACTGGGTAGAAATGCAGATACCAGCGGGCTTGACTATTGGGTTGGTAAGATCATGGACAGCAAAACCTCCTGGGGCAGAGAGAACAACTGGAAGAATGTAGTTAACGGTTTTGTCAGCGGCACCGAATTCGACAAAAGGCTACGTAGCGGTACGGCTGGAGATATTAAAGTCTGTAAGTAGGCGTATAATTGCGTGTTGCTGGTGCAGGCTAAATCTCGAGCCCGTTGTGTTTAAAGTTTAACTAATTAAACTGACGCGACGGGCTCTTTAATCCCAATCACGAAACTAACCCAGGCATGTAAGCCTTCAGGGTAGGAGCATCTAACTCATCTACCCTTAAAGCTTATTTGTTCGGATTTAGTTCGTGATTGGGATCTTTAATACTTTTTGGCTCGACTTAGTATGGGCTGACACTATGGCCCGCAGACGAATAAAGTAAGTACTTTTAAGTAAGCTTTGCGGACTGCGGCCCGATTGCTTTGATTCAAAGTGCAGTTTTTCGCATTTTTAATGTACCCGTAGCCTTGAGTTGGGGTTTATGATAGCCTGCAAAATCTCAGTGTCACTTCTGCGCACATCTCCTTCGATGGTATAATTTTAATAATGATAGACCAGGAATTAATATAGATGGCGGCGTCTGACTACCTGTTGACTCCTCGGGATGCCGTTAATGGGTTTTCTTCAGTAAGCACGCGACAATACATTGGTACTTTTCTAGCCGTTGCTGTATTTTTTGCAATGTCCTGGCGATTTAGTTTTGATTTTGCCTTTTTGGTAGCCGGTATTTTAGCCATGCTACTTGGAAGAATTGATTGGCGAGCACCTTTTTATGTAGCTCTGGTGGGGCTTTTTGCGTTGATGGTGACCAGCCCTTTGGTTGAGGATGACAATCAGTGGGAAAGATTCGCCAATAATATCGCGGTTGGGGTTTTCTTTATGCTGCTTTTCGGTGTTTACAAAATGCTACAGGATCAGGTGATGGACTCTTGGAATGCCCGAGGGCTGAGCGAAGATGAGTTTATCGAGCCACCAATAAAAGCCAACATGCCTGTTAGCGGTGCAGGTACAAATACTCAGCCTCGGCCAATACCAGGGCAAGTTCCACCGATGATCGCAACATCACGAACCGCGCCAAGTAGGCCTAGGCCAGTTGTTGGCTACCAGCAACAAACTATTTACTCAAAGCCTATGCCAAAGAAATTTGCTCGGCCCGCAGTGGTTACCGATCTTAGTTCGGCCCAGCCCATTCCTAGAAAAAGCAAAGCTTCGGCAAGGATTACCCCAACGGTGCCTGCACATAAACCTATAAGTAAATCACCGTCGAACAGCCCCAAAACAATTGCCGTGCCGGCATCCAACTATCTTGATTTGTCGGCAAGACCTGCAGGCAAACGCCCTAAGTCCAAAAAAACCAAACCTCGCATGATTGGTGGCATGTAGGCTCCAGAATTTTTAAATGTGCTATTTACTACCAAACAATAACAGTTTATAGTTAAGTGTATCATTGCCCCTGGTTGCATTTGGAGTAATGGTTCGCTCTGCAGGTTATCTATTCGAAGCACGAATTAATCTGCTTAGAGTCATGCATATGACCCGCACAGACTCGCCGTCTCGTCCGTTCCGGATGTTTGACGGTGCACATAAACAATTAAGCTGGAGGGTAGGGCGTCCGACGCGCCTCATGTACCGTAATACAAAAATCCCTCCAGTTTAATTTGCTTTGTGAGACAGGCTTGCTTTAGACCCCCCTCACCCTCTACACTATTCATCTACTAAGCCCCCGTCTCACAAAATTAAACCCTTACAGAAATAATTCTTTGAAATTACAAATGATCCTACCGTTTCTTATTGGTTTGGAACGTGTTTGTTTATAGAAGCAAAAATGCTGCCTGAATTGGGCGGCATTTTTTCTAGTCTTTATCTGCGACTAGGAGAGTAGCTTTGCAAGCGACACTACTGTATCACCTTCTTTGGTCTCTATAACTGCCGAGACAGCGCCAACAGATTTTACCTTGCCTTTAATGTCACCGGCCACAACTTTTTGACCGACTTTTAGGGGCGTAGCCTTTAGTGTTCCCGCGAGGTAACTAGCTGCTAACTGGCGACCCCCCAATCCAAAGCTAATTGCAAACGCTAGCGCCAAACCTGCGACTATGACAGTAAGAGAATTATTGACCAGGCTTAAGTTTACGCCAAGTTGTGACAGTGCTGTAACGATTCCAAATATCATTATTACAGCTTGTACGGTGCCGCCAATTGGTCGTACTATCGACTTGTCGACGCTCCCAATAGCCGCTTCGACTAGCTCTCGCAAGATTTTTGCACCAAAGTAAGTAACGCTTGCTATGACCGCAAAACTAAATATTTTGGGTGCAAATGCAATTAAGTCATCGACTGTGTCTGTTAGTGCATCTAGACCGAGCGTTTCGGTAGCCGGCTTTAAAAACACGATGAATACTAACCAGTAGCTAAACTTGGCCAGCGCATTATTGAGTCCGTTGTTTAGGCCAACTTTTTTAAGAAAATCTTTTACAAATTGCTGCTTTTCGAGCATCTTCAACGCCTGCCTAACCACAGTAGACACTACACTTGCCACGAACATACCCACAAACAGCAGCACAATAGCTCCTATTAGATTAGGTAAAAAATCGACAGTTGAATCGACCATATCTTGTAGCGAATCTACTATAGAATCCACCACACTTTTTGACTCTTCGATGTCAAAGTATTCCATATCCCCTCCTTGGCTTTATAGGCCTTTATTGATTTTATTATACATTAGTGCTCATGTTTATCGATTATTTTGTCGCTATACTCTTTAACTATGAGAAATACTATGCTCGAAAGACATCGCCCAAACCGTGAAATTTCGGCTCAAACTGTATACCCGCACTTAACCAGGCCGGGCCTTTCTATTAAAGGCTGGCAAACACCAATTGCATGGTCGGGGCGGAGCACTGCTAGAGCAGAATGCAAGGACTGGGTCCCAAACTATGAGTCGTCTGAGCAAGGGATTTGGCTGCCCCCATCGGAGGCAGCCATTGCAGAATTTGAAATGCTGCAATCGGAATTTGGCAATGCTTCTAGCCACATGGACTTGTTGCTTGGAGAAAATCGCTTTGATGAACTTAATGAAACACTGGCGGGCACATATATTAGCGCCGAAGGATGTTGGCAAGCTTCTTCAAGTCCCACTGAACGGATTCTTGGTGAGTTAGCCCTATTAGGGTTTAGAAATGAACCTTTTGAAGATAGTCAAGAAATCAATGATGCAAAATTATGCGATAGTGATGGGTGTTTATATCCTAGGCATTATGACTTGTCCTTTGGTCGCCCGAACTCAAAAAAAGTACTTTTAGCGCCAGACCCCAGCTTCTATCAAACACTCAACGACAAGATCACTACTGTGTGGGGCGATGAGCTGCCCACGGTAGAGGCTAGCAGGCAGATGCTTTACGACTTTAAACAAAAGTGCCTACCTTATACTGATAGACTAAATTCACTTTTAACCATAGGGGGAATATCGCAACTCTACCTACTTGCAGACACTGGTTGCTGGTATAACGAAGATTATTATACGCGCACACTTATCGGCAGCGACGGCACTGCGCACCAGCAAGATGATTATGGCCGGCTCAGGCTTACAGTCGACATGGCTGAAAAATTTGGGATTAGCAAAGCTCGGTATGGCTTGGCTCATCGAGTAGTTTGGATGCTTCATGGCAGGAAGTTAAAAATAGGTGCACGAGACGAACTGAATCACTTGTGCGGATTCAAACCATGCTGTAATCCCGAGCACATGGAGCTTGTTTCGGGTGCTAAAAACATGCTGCACTCGCAGCAGATGCACACAGCAATCAATAGTCTTCGAGACAAATCCACAGCCATTAATTAAAATTCCTTAAAGCGCTTGTGTATGCTGGCGGCCGCGAATATACTTAAAGTTAGAAGTTACAACATCAACTAAACTAAAAAGAGATCGTTGTGAAAATTTTAATGTTAGGCTGGGAATTGCCACCTCATTTTGCTGGCGGAATGGGCACAGTTTGCTATAGCCTATGCGAGTACCTCGCAAAATCAGGAGCTGACATCGAGTTTATACTGCCGTTTGAGGCCGACTATAGTGCTATTGATTTTATGAAAGTAAACCCGACCTATGCAGAGGCCGATACAAAGATTACTTATGAAGATTTAAGAAAAGTAAACGCTACCTCTTACGGCAAAGTAGATATCACAACCGAAGAAGCTAAACGACTTGACATAATGCCATTTGGTGACATTCACGACAATTATATGGCAAAGGTTGCAAAGGTGAGCGTTTTGGGTGAGTTCGAAGTAATCCATGCCCATGATTGGTTGACGATGCGAGCTGGAATACTGGCCAAGCAAGTATCTGGTCTACCTTTGGTGGTTCACGTGCATGCAACCGAATTTGATCGTGCAGGAGCCAACGATCAAGAAGGTGGCAACCCTAGAATCCACGATATTGAGTATCGAGGCATGCTAATGGCAGACAAGGTTATTGCCGTATCTGAATTTACAAAAAATATCATCGTAAACCGCTACAACATAGACCCAAACAAGGTAGAGGTAGTTCATAACAGCATAGACTTATCTACTCCTCATCTACATGCGAATAGTCACGACACCGACCAGTACTCAGGGCTGAAGACCTTGCAGAAACAAGGCTACAAGGTTGTCCTAAATATTGGACGACACACCATACAAAAAGGCTTAACCCAAATGCTCGATGCTGCCAGAATTGCGATTGATCTTGAGCCTAAGCTACTATTTTTGTTTATTGGCTCCGGTGACCAGCACCTTGAACTTATCAACAAGGCTGCAAGCTTAGGAATTAGCAAAAATATCTTTTTCACAGGCTTCCAGAGCGGTGTTAGGGTGCGAGATGCGTTTAGCATGGCCGACGTATTCGTCATGCCTTCGGTATCTGAACCATTTGGGACAACACCACTAGAGGCTATGGGTTTTGAAACGCCAGTGATTGTGTCCAACCAGTCTGGTGTTAGTGAAATTATCGCTGCTGCATTTAAGGAAGATTTTTGGGACGTCAGAGCAATTGCCGACAAAATTGTTGGACTAGCCCGCTTTCCTGCCCTGGCAAACGCCATGGGTCGTGCAGGCAAGCAAGAAGTAGACCGAATGACCTACTCGGACTGTGCCAGTAAAACCCTAAACACATATAAGCTGGCAGCAGGAGCATGCGTATGAGTAAGGCGATATGCTTATATCTGCACGCCCATCAGCCCTACAGGATTAAGGACTATACGGTTTTCGATACAGGTAACGATCACAACTATTTTAATGATGAAACTCCTGACGTCGACACCAACAACCGCTTCATAATTAATAAAGTTGCAGAGAAATCTTACTTGCCTACTAACGAAAAGCTACTTGAATTGCTTGAGACACATCCAGAATTTACGCTGAGCCTGTCTATTACCGGCACATTAATTGAGCAATTAGAAGCGTGGCGCCCAGACGTCTTGGACAGCTTTAAAAAGATCGTCGCGACCGGCAAGGTGGAAATTGTTGCCGAAACCTATCACCATTCTTTAGCCTTTTTCTATTCTCGTAGTGAATTTGAAGCTCAAGTTACAATGCACAGACAAAAAATCGAGGCTGTATTTGGACAAACCACAAGAGTATTTAGAAATACCGAGCTCAGCTACAACAACGATCTTGCCTACTGGGCTGACAAAGCTGGGTATAAGGCGATAATTACAGAAGGTTGGGACCCAATTCTTGGCTGGCGCTCCCCTAACTTTATGTACAGACCAACCTACACCGATAAAATAAAACTTTTGCTAAAAAACTATAAATTATCTGACGATGTTGCGTTTAGGTTTTCTAACAAAGGCTGGACAGAGTGGCCGCTAACTGCCGAAAAGTATGTTCACTGGATAAATGCAGTTCCACACGAGGAACCACTCATTAACCTGTTCATGGACTATGAAACATTTGGCGAACATCAATGGGAAGACACCG
>CALFBO010000007.1 GCA_937951635.1 Candidatus Saccharimonadia bacterium | reverse complement strand
TGTTCGTACTGGGGCGCTGGCAAGCATTGGGGAGCTCAAATAGACAGTAGCTGAATACTGTGATTATGTTGGGCCACCCACACTCTTTGCTCCTAAAGGGTCGAGGCGAACCTCCGTCATTCCTGCAAAGGCAGAAATCTAGTCAAAAATACTACTGCATTCCTGCCTTTGCAGGAATGACGACTGCATGGGGCGCTAATTGTGTAGGTGGGCCAAATGATTATACGTTGGCAGGGAATAGAGGTGTATAATAGTGCCTAACATAGGGTAAAAAGATTTTAAATATTCAAGGGGTATGGATATGGCAGGACACTCCAAATGGGCGAAAATCAAACGTGGAAAAGCAGCCGAAGATGCTAAGAGAGGGGCTATTTTTACCAAGCTTGGGAATTCAATAGCTATAGCCGCCAAAAGCGGTGGTGACCCATCTATGAATCCTTCGCTTGCTCTTGCAGTTGAAAAAGCCAAAGCTGCGAATATGCCTAATGCCAACATCGAACGTTCTATCAAGCGTGGTACCGGCGAATCTGGTGGTGCAGAAATTAATGAGTATATGTACGAGGGCTATGGGCCAAAAGGGGTGGCAGTAATAGTTGAGGCTGCATCCGATAATAAAAACAGAATTTCAACAGACATACGAACTGCATTTAGCAAAAACGGTGGCAATCTTGCCGAGACGGGTGCAGTTGCATTTCAGTTTAGTAGAAAGGGCGTCATCAGGCTTAAGCCTGCGGATATTGATGAAGACGAGTTGTTGCTGCAGGTATTAGATGCTGGTGCCGAAGACGTTGTTCACGATGAAGATGGAATGACTGTTTATGTCGAAATGAAACAGCTGCATGCAGTATCTACAAAATTAAAAGAACAAGGCCTCGATATAGTCGAGAGTGGCCTGCAGTATGTGCCGAATGAAATGATACTCATCGAAGATGCCGCAGTGGCTAAAAAGGCGATAAAGTTATTGAACGCAATTGAAGATATCGATGATGTTAGTGAAACTTACACAAACTTTGATGTAGTAGAAGGAGTGGACATTGGTTAAGAATATTGTAGGTGCGTTAATTGGGGGTGGGCTGCTTTCGGCAGCTTCTCTTGTAAAAGAGTCTGCTGTTTCGTGTATATCGCAAGATGTGCAGGTAGATATAGACAGATGCAACAACGTGGCAGAAAATCAAGGATTTCCTTTTTCTTTTTTGAATGATAACTCCGAGCTAATTGGGCGAGGTCAGGAATTCTTGCAAAATCAATTTCAGCTTGCACCAGCATTGGCTAATTTAATATTTTGGGCCGTGGTGGCTGCTGTGGTGATAAAGGTTTTGGCTTGGGTGCTAGAAAAGTTTTCATTGTTGATTTTTGTAGCAGTAATAATTGCCCTGGGAGCGAGCTACTTTGGGCTGCTTAAATTAGCATAAATTTTGCGCATATTAGGAATAGACCCTGGTACAGGTATAACTGGATTTGGAGTTATTGATCATGGCAAAAGTGGACAGAAATTAGTCGACGCAGGGGTTATTAGAACTGCAGCTCACACGCCAATGCCCGAGCGCTTGATAGAGATATTTGACGGCATAGTTGAGATTATTGAAACCACCAAACCGCAGGTGATGTCTATAGAAAAGCTATTTTTTGCACAGAATGTGACTACTGCGATGACGGTTAGTCAAGCAAGAGGTGTAGTGATGTTGGCAGCAGCACAAGCTAGCCTGCAGATATACGAATACACACCATTACAAATAAAAATGGCAATTACAGGTTACGGCAAGGCTGAAAAAAAGCAAATCCAAGAAATGGTAAAGGTTTTGCTAAAATTGAAGATGATACCAAAGCCAGATGATTGTGCAGACGCCCTGGCAGCGGCTTTGTGTCACTCCACCGTTGCTGGCACTGCCGAGCTTATACTATAAAATGTTGCAGTTTTTTCATAAGGTTTGGCCATAACAGAGCTTAATTGCTCAGTCCTGTGTATAATTAGATTATGATAGCGCAGCTAACAGGCAGGGTATCTGAAAAATCCGAGAACAACATAATTGTTGATGTTTCGGGTGTTGGCTATTTGGTTGGCTTAAGCCAGCTGGATTTGGATAGGTGTCAGTTAGAGCAAGACATAAAGTTAGCCATTCATATGGCTGTTAGGGAAAATTCCATAGATTTATATGGCTTTATAGAGCCAGAAAGCAAACAGTTGTTTGGTCAACTGATATCGGTTTCTGGAGTTGGGCCAAAAGTAGGACTGAGTATATTGGGGCTGGGCGAAGCCAAGAGTATCAAAGCTGCAATTGCCTCGGAAAATAGCGCATATGTATCGGGGGCAACTGGCGTAGGTAAGCGATTGGCCGACAAGATTATCGTCGAACTTCGCCAAAAACTGGCAGCATACGCCAGTGAGTCCAGTGGTGGCTACGCCACACAAACTGGGGATGATGCTCACGCTGGTCTGTTAGTGCTTGGTTACAGTAGCTCGCAAGCAACGCAAGCTCTTGCCGGCAAAGAGGGTAGCGTGGAAGAGCGCATAAAGGCTGCATTGAAAGAGCTGTCATAAAAGTATGATAGAGCGCATAGTAGACAGTTCGACCAGCGATGACGAAGAAGAGGTTGTTGAGCAGCAGGCCGAGGAAACACTTCGCCCACGTGATTTTGCAAGTTACGTTGGTCAAGAAAGATTAAAGAAAAACCTAACCCTTGCCATAGATGCGGCAAAAAAAAGAAGTGAAGTTATCGACCATGTCTTGCTATATGGACCGCCAGGACTCGGTAAGACGACTATGGCAGGGGTGATTGCCAATGAAATGGCAGCCAACATGAAAGTGACTTCTGGCCCGGCCATAGAACGTGCCGGTGATCTAGCATCGCTTCTAACCAATCTTCAGGAAGGCGATGTGCTTTTTATAGACGAAATACATCGACTCAACCGCCAGGTGGAAGAGGTGTTGTATTCTGCGATGGAGGATTTCAAGCTAGATATTATGCTTGGCAAGGGCCCGTCGGCTCGCAGTTTGCGCCTGGATTTGCCCAAGTTTACAATTATTGGCGCTACTACTCGTACGGGTTCGCTGGCTGCACCGCTTAGGGACAGGTTTGGCTTAATCCACAGGCTTGAGTTTTATTCTCAGAATGAGATTCAGCAAATTCTGCATCGAAGCGCAAATATACTAGATGTCAAATTAGACTCTAAAGCTTCTGAAGAACTGGCTATGCGCGCCAGGCTTACACCTCGTATTGCCAACAGACTACTAAAGCGAGCCAGAGACTATGCCGATGTCAATGGCGACGGAATAATAGACCACAAGAATAGTCGCGCCGCCTTAGATATGCTAGAAGTAGATGACAGAGGGCTGGATCATTCTGATAGGCGTCTGCTTAAGGCTATTATAGAAAGTTATTCGGGTGGACCAGTTGGTCTTAATACCATTGCAGCACTAATTAGTGAAGAATCTTCGACTATAGAGGACTTTTACGAGCCCTACCTTATGCAGATTGGGTTCATCGAACGAACTCCAAGGGGACGAAGAGTGACTCCGAAGGCATACGGGCACCTTGGTGTGACGGCCAAGGACGCCACTAGTGAGCAGCCCGCTCTTTTGTAGAGAGTGAACAACTCTAGTGTATAATGCGAATATTCTAAATAAAATGATTGTGAAGAAAAAATGATAAACCACATGGAGACTGATGAAATACTTGCGCTTGATGAAAGCGAAGAAATTATCGTTAGAACCGGCAAGCACAGGATTGGTCTAATAATCACCTATGTCACAACAGGAGTTAGTATTGCTGCATTGTTGGTAATATTATTTTTTGCCGTAAAAAATAGCGACACTATAGGCGTCTCTAAATCTGTTATTTCTGTAGCGGCATTATCGCTGATTGCTTTGATTGCATTAGTTGGCTATATATCTGCGTACGTCTATAAGCGAAACGAACTAGTGGTTACTAACGAGAATATAATACAGGTACTACAGTACAGCCTGTTCAACCGCCAAACTTCACAGTTGAGTTTGGGTAAAATTCAAGATGTCTCGGTTGATCAAGTAGGCATACTGTCTTCTTTGTTTAAATATGGGACTATAGAAATCGAGACTGCAGGTGAAAAATCTAACTTTGCCTTTTCTTTTACCCCAGAACCTAATCAGGTAGCCAAAACCATCATAGAATCCCACGAAGAATATTTGCGCACCCACTCCCAAAATCATAATCGAATATAGTTACTATACCCAAATCACGAAACTAAATCTGAACAGATAAGCTTCAGGGTAGGTGTATGTAGCTATCCGAGAACAGCTTAGGCGGGTTAGATGTGCCTACCTTTTCTCGGATAGAGTTTAGTTGCTAAATGGGTTGCTGCGATTTGGATCGAAGTTAGCGTCAATTTCTACGCCACTGTCCACAAGGGCTTGAATTTTTTCTATAGCATCGTTGTTGAAGTTAACTTTTTTGAGCGATGATATTTGCTCATTAAGTTTTGTTTGGTCAACATCAGGATTGGATAGTCCGTTGATTCTCAGGATGGTAAAGGCAAAAAGACTGCAGAGTGCAAGTGCAGTAATGATTACTCTGTACGTAGATACATGTGAAGCTAACTTTAGTAGCACCTTCTTGTAGTCGAATGATAGTTTTGGCATATATTTCTAACCTTCCTTCTCGGCTTCTGATTCTGCCGTATCGCTTGGCGTAGGCGCGGGAACACCGCCATTTACAAATATTTCTATACTCAAACTTGCTGCACTTAGTACGCTCGGGTTTTTGCTACTTGGAGTCATGCTTATTTCTGTAATTTGCATTTTTCTACGATTTTGCTCAATCTTTTCCAGGAAGCCCACAAAATTATCAAAGGCTGGGCTGGTGTCGCTGGACTGGAATACTACGCCTACTGGCAGCACCAACACTCCTGGTATGCCTGTTGCTGGCTGGGTTTGTGAGGTGTCAAGGTTGGTGTTGAGGCTATTGCCGCTATCAAAGTCAATAGACTGTATGGCCAAGCTTGAGGTCTCGGCAAAACTACGAAGTTCTCCGATTATTTCTGCCTGTTCCTTTGTGCTGGGTAGCACCTGATTGGCCAAGTCGTCAATAAAAGACAGTTCTTCAATTTTCTTTCGGGCGTCTTCATAGATGGTTATTTGTCGTTCAATAATTTCTTGATCTGCTTTAAGGTCGCTTATTTCTTTTGAGCTCTTTTGCAAAGTTTGATCGGCGAGATAGAAACCTCCGCCAGATGCGGCTAGTGTAGCGGCCAGTACGGCGAGCATTATAAAGAATGCCTTTTTTGACTTATTCATCGCTGGCCCCACTTTCTTCTTCAACAACAGGTGCGGGTGGAGGTGGTACGTCGAAGTATGCATTCAGCGAGCCGGTAAATATCTGGCCAGAAGCTGTATTTTTACTGTTTGAAGCAGTAACATTCAGTATCTCTGCGCCTCTAAATAGTTCCGATTCGGCAATGTTTTCTTGGACTACTCCCACTGTGTCTGGGCTTTCAGTAATCACTTCAAGGCTCAAGGGCGCTTGTTTATCTTTTGTTAGGTTTAGGTTACTTAATGACGCACCTGGTGGCATTATTGCTCCGATTTCTATAACCAAATCAGAGAATTTTATCTCTTGTTGTAAGAGTATATTAATCGTGTTGATGTCATTTGCAAGTTGCTTTGCTTCAGAATTGATAAGTTCGAGCTCCGAGACTCTTAACTGATTGGCCTGTATACTACTTTCCAGATCTGACTTTGACGATGATAGTAGTCTTGTGCCCAAGAAAAACATTGCACTTAATGAAGCACCGGTAAGTAGCACCAATACGCAGTATTGAAATAGTGTGACATTTAATCTTGCAAACCTAATAGACTTTTTTACGTCTGGCGGCAGTAGGTTTATCATCGGCCAATCTCCCTTTGGTTGATTAGGGCCAGCCCTGCCGCAGTGGCATAAACAGTTTTTTCTTGTTCGTGTGGTGGCTGCAGTGTGCCAAAGTCAATGTTTATCCAGGGGTTGCACATTCGGGTTGGTATTCGGATTTTGTCGGTAAGGTAGTCCGACAAACCTGGCATGTTGGCTCCACCTCCCAGGATAATAACTTGTTCTAGTTTTCTGTCTTGTCCAGATCTTTCTTGGTAAAATCTGACCATTTTTTTAATTTCGTTTACCATTTTGTCTAGAAGAGGTTCCAACGTGCGTCGTATGTCTGCCTGCCTCTTTGATGTGTTTAACCCGTACTTTGTCTTAATGGTTTGCGCCTGCCTGGGCGTCACCCCTAGACTGTCTGCCATTGACTGAGTTATTGTATCGCCACCTTCGGCAACTGTACCTGTAACTCGTAAAACTGAATCAAATATACTTAAATCGGTAGAGATCGAGCCGAAGTCGATTATTAGTGTTGGCACGGAAGTTTGTTCGGAGTGCATAACAAGTCTCGTGGAGGCATTAATGCTGGTTTCCACAACGCTCATTTCTAGACCTAGCAGGTCAAACAAGGTTATATATGAATCTACTATATTTTTTGGAGCAGCGACAACCAGCACCTCCATGTCATCGCTGTCTTTGTTTGTTTCTGCCACCTGAAAGTCTATGTAGAGCTCATCGAGAGGTATTGGTATGTATTGTTCTGCTTCGAGCCTTATTGCGTCGGCCACTTCGTTTGATGCCATTTTGGGCAGCGTTAAAACTCTATTGAAACTTCTGGATACGGGGATGGTTGCAGCTACTCTCTTGGTGGTTATTTCACCGATCATGTCTTTAGATACAAGCCCATAAACTTCTCTTGCAATTATTTCTGGATCGATAATTACGCCATTGTCTACAGCCTTGGGATTGAATCCTACAACCCCGTATCCCGTAACTTCACGTTTTGATCCGACAGGGTCGAGTTGAATAATTTTGACACTGTTAAAACCAATGTCAAATCCAAATACCGGCTGGTCTCTATAGAATATGGGAGAGTCTATCATATTTACCTTATACTTCTTGTGCTTAATTATAGCAGACAAATACTATCTTAAGGATATAAAAAACCCGCCTGTTGGCGGGTTTTTTAAACTGCTAACTTAAGCTGCCTAGTTTAGGCTGTTCTTTGTGTAGTCTGCAGGATCTGAGTCGCCATCTGACGCACCTTGGCCATCTTCTTCAAGATCGGCTGAAAGTGTGTACGATGCACACAAGATTGTGGCGTTGTCACAACTTGCAGTTGTTGACGCATATGCGTATGTACCGCTGCTTGGGTCGTTGACAGCTTCTGAGTCAAGACCTGGTAGATTTGCATCTATCCATGTTGTTGAAGCCATGTTTGCAGTAGTTGGGTAAAACCCGTTGTCTGCGTGATACGCTTCTAGCTGTGCGTGCATAGCGTTGATATCAGTTTTTCGCTCTGTGTCTCGGCCACGAGCCTGGATGCCGTTAAAGGTGTTAAGCACCAAACCAGCAAGTATACCGATTACTACTATAACAATCAAAAGTTCAACAATTGTGAAACCCGATTGGTTATTTTTACGTGAGATCATTCGACCCACCCTTCTTATATTACTTATATTAGACAGCCCACCTTCATAGCGTATTAGGCGAATATCTTAAAATCCATTATTAAGCATAAGTAGAATCAAGTCAATACTACTTGTGGATGAGCTGTGGACTGTCTGCGTGTGCAGTTGTGCAGTCTGAAGTCACTATAAAATAACACCTTAAAGAGCATAAGATTTTTGTAGGGGATTATTATAGTTTAATTAAGTTTTAATGCTCTAGATGTTTTGCGTGAGGCTGGATATTGGACCCATGACGCTAGCT
>CALFBO010000006.1 GCA_937951635.1 Candidatus Saccharimonadia bacterium | reverse complement strand
TTTTGTTGTCGTAACAACTAGTTTAGCGAATACAGAGATGCTTTTTAGTGCTTATGGTGCATTTTGGGGTGGAATGTAGGAACCACCCCTTGACAAGCTTACAACTTTATTAGATCTACGGGCCAGGCCTCTTAAATAGGTGTGCTACAATTGCCTTTAAAGAACGATCAAAATAAAAATGGAATAATAAATGCAAAAACTACTAGAATTTGGTCGCAGCAAATTTGGCATCTTACTGTTTGCGGCACTGTTTGCTGCGATTGGGCTAATTTTTCTTGAACTTTCGTCGGCAGCAAGCACATTTAGGTTTAAACGAGTCTACCAAGAATGGGATCCAATCGAGAAAGAGCTAAACATTGCTTCCAGTCAAGCCTGGCACTTTCATGACAACCATAAAGACCAGCTTAAAAACGGCTTTGAAGTAAAAATGAAGCCCCTCAAAACTACAAACGATAGTCTATTTTTGGCGGCACACTGGATTTTGAAAATAAAGCCGGGGGCTATATAGGCCTACAACGAAACGGCGCAGTTAGTGGGGTTTACGGCAATCTAGCCATACACTCTATATGGGATGTCGAAAGTAGCAATGGCGACATCGGCGATGTAACAAAATTACCAGCGCAATCGAAAGCATCGTTCTTCTCACACGAGGGCAATGGCGTGCAAACCGCACGACCATACTCTTTTGACGACGGCAGAGTCTATAAGCTACTGCTAAGACTAGTCTCGTCGGACGCAACAAACTACTGGTGGCGTGCAATCGTAGAAGACGATACCGGCAAAAGGGCGCTTATTTCGGAAATCAAATCTCCAAAAAGTTTTGGCAAAATTCGCAGCATGTCGACATTCTTGGAGCGCTTTTCGAGTGGCACCAACAAATGCGGACAGGGCCCTACCAGTATTGCAGCGTTCATTAGTGCAAAAACCATATACGGCCGACCTGCGTATGGGGCAGACGTCTACGTACGCAGATATGCCAACTGCCCCGGATACATAAAAACCTATAAACACAACAACGACGTGCGGGTTCATTTTAACTAGCGCAATTTGTCGCACAATTGCTACAATCCACACATGACAAAATACATTGTATTCGCAGCGGTAACTGCAACATTAATTCTTGGTGCAGTTTTTATATTACGGCCAAAAGACCAAATTAGCATCGCCGAAGTCAGAAAAAAATTCAGATGCGACAGAATAACTGCCGATGTGTTGGCAACAGACATATACTGCGACAACCCCAACTACTACTATGAAGATGTCAAAAACGGCACAATTATTGACGCAGCAGACTTTGACGACCCAAGATACCGTGCTAGGTACTAATGGGCGTAATAACTAGCTCTTACATAAGTAGTCCGCAGATCTAAATCATACTGCAACAACCCTAAAATACTAGGCCCACTGGCACAAATCTAAATTATTGTTTAAATGGATGACTCATCACGCTATCCCCGCCGAAAGACTGTACATACCTCGCCAAAATGCTAAGCTTAAACCAACAAAACTAATAGAAAAGGTGAATTGCATGAACAAACTATTGCCCGCAGGGCTGCTGGCGCTACTAATCGCGGCTGTAGGAACTTTTATGCTCATAAAATCGACCAATAAAGATGCCAACGGCACCGCAACCCAAGCAAATAAAACTAATAACGAAGCTATAAACATGAACGGCAACCTGCCTAGTTCTAACTACCTAGGCGACTACCAGCTTGTTGACGACACCTTCAACACCAACGTATCTGTGGCCGTAAATGAATCAGATAACACCCGAACAATTACTGCAAATGCCCTGCCGAATCACCAAACTGGTGAATTCCCCAATGAAGGCAACCCAAACACTATTAGCGCCCAAGAGGCAAGCTACACATTCCCGCTCAATCCAACCTTCGCTGGTGAACTAATAGAGGCAAGAACTCCCGGGGTAGCAATAAACGGAATAAAGTTAGAACCCGGCACAGCCGAAACCGCCAACTGTGACGGCGGCAAGTCAGAACGAATCGAAGCTATCCAAGATATCACCGACCTTGGCCTAGACTTCAACAATGCCCACGTACAGCCCACGGGTGAGTACCACTATCACGGCGCCCCCAGTAAGCTAACCGAGCTATTACTCGGCGACGACAAAGACCTAGTGCACGTTGCCTTTGCTGCCGATGGCCACAACATCTACTACTCTAAAAGTGGCAAGTTCATGTCTAGCTATAAACTAGGCAGCAACGACAGAACCAACACTGGCTGTAACTACACCGTGCCCGGACCAAATGGCGGTGAAGTCATTTCTTTTGCCCAAACAAAAGATGGTTCATTAACCAGTGACTGGGAGTTCATGGCAGGCCATGGGGCGCTAGACGAATGTAACGGCATCACTATAAGTGACGAATATGTCTATTTTATAACCGATGACTACCCCTATATTTCACGCTGCCTCATGGGTGAATTCAGTGAAAACACACCCGGACCACGCGTTCAGCCCCCACGCTAACGCACAACCTATAGACTCTTCTACAAACAAATATACACCCACCAACATATTGGATCTTTATTATAAAACCATAATGTAAAGCTAACTTTACATTATGATTATTCTTGGCTATGCTTATTTCATGTTTCGAAGCATAAGTACTAACACTAATAATCGGAGGAAGCTTTGATAAAAAAGCTATCAACACTAACTAGTGTCTTTGCCATTATTGCACTTGTAACAACGGCAACTGCACCAAGCGTTCAGGCTCAACAAAATAATGCCAAAATGAATAAAAAACAGCGGACCTACCAAATAACAATCAGTAACGTCAGCCAAAGCCAGCCCCTTGCTCCAGGCATTTACGTCGTTCATGACGACAAAGCTACGCTCAACTTTACAGGACAACTCTCGCCTGCAGAATTTGAACCATTGGCCGAAATTGGCAACCCCATGGCGGCAGCCGAGTTTGTTCGAAGTCTGCCAGGCACAATGCACATTCATGTTCAAAATGCCCCAATAATGCCCGGTCAAACCGACACATTCGAAGTGATGGCAGTTAAAGGAAGTTTACTCTCTGGGCTGCAAATGCCCGCCGCTACAAACGATGGTCTAGCCCTTATAGACTCTGTCGAGCTGAGCAACAAAGCCCTGACCATTGACGCAAAAAACTACGACAACGGCACCGAAGAAAACTCTGCGCTCAATTCTGGATTCGACGGTGGTCAACCCGATCCAGCTCGTGGTGCCGAAAACATCGATAACGGAGCCCCAACCGAACCGCAAGCCCTGTTCGGCCTACACCCCCAGTTAAAACATACTGTACTCCAAGCACACATCATGCCCGTTAAGAACAAGCACGCAGAAAAAGACTGTAAGCTAATGGCTCGCGATCAAAATAATATGGCCATGACTTTTGCAAATGGTGACACCGTAGCGGTCGGAACAAATATCGGTTTGTACCTAGACGCAAACGAAATGTCTAGCTATCAGTGGTATGCCGATTACGACCAAGACGGCATCGAACCGCAATTGCAGCCAGGCGTAAATGGACACGACTGGAGCTATACAACCTGGGCAGAAGGCAGCTTTAACTTTAAAGCAGTAGTTACATACAACGATGGATCTAATTCATCCTGCTCATTCACGGTTCACTCAAACTAGCCCTAGTTTAAGCCAAAACCGAAATAGCCCCACTATCTGGGGCTATTTTCTTATTCGTAGACCAATGGCTTTACTTAGCACCATAAGCACCAGGCTAACTGGCAGCCACGCTGAAAGTGAATGGTTCACAACCTGATAAGCAGTGCCCAAAACCAAGGTGCCTGCCCCAACTAGATACGACACCTTACTAGACTGCAGCAACAATAACTCCTCACGTTCATCACGCGGCCTCTCCCTCCATACAAAAATTGCAAAGACCGTAAAAGCCACCAACAATGCGGCGGCAAGTATTTTAGTAGACATGTCGGCCATGTCATCTATTTGCAGCAAAAGAGTGGCGGCAAGCATCGCTACCATTACAAGTGACAATACGATTTCTCGCCCAACAACGGACTTAACTTTATTCATAGAAAAATACCTCCTCGATACTTTTATCAAAAAACTTCGCAATAGCCAAAGCCAAAACTAAAGATGGCATATAGTGCCCCTTCTCTATAGATATTATAGTTTGCCTAGTCACCGATAGGCCCATTGCTAACTGCGATTGAGTAATCTGTCTATCTTTACGCAGTTTTGGTAAATTATTTGAAAGCCTCAATGCCGCATTGTTGTCTGAATACATGGTAAAAGTATACACCCCGGCAAATTATGTATAGACAAAAGGATTAAACCTTGGTGTAATCTACACTTAACGCGACTACATTACCCAAGACTTAGTATAGACGTTAATGCCGACACCAAGAACCATTAAAATACAAAAGCCCCATTGCCATTCACAGCCACAATAGCAGCCTAGAGTACGATAATTATGCTCATAAAAAAGCCCAGAAACCAGCCCAGCAAACGAAAGCGCGAGTAGCCAGTACGAAACATCCAACGGCTGTGTCCGATCTAAAATCGGCCATTGCCGAGCTTCGAGTAAGCGATGATTATCTTGACCGACTCCATGGCTATCTAACGTTTGCCGCCAGCCAAGACCTAGAATCAGATCTTGTCGCCCATTCATGCATAGACCTTGCAGAAACCTACACCACTATTCCCGAACTTGCCGAAAAACGCAGCGTAAAACTAAATGCCTGGAATACTGCACGACAAAAATCTTTGGCAATAATTAGACAGCCACGACAAGCTACAATGGAGCTGGACCCTTTATATTTCTACCTTATAAATAGTGGCAGATGTATTCAGAATTAAAGAATACCCAAAGCAAGGATTCCAAATTGAACAAGAAATTCCTGACGAGGTTTGGTCGGCCAGAAATGAACTTACAAAACTCGGCTATACAGGTGAAGTGTAGACCTGCCGAACCCCCTATTCGATGCTACTAGTTAGAAATAACACCTGAAACTGCTTGGGATAGCCTAGGAACGATCCGATCCTTAAACCATGGGTTATTTTTATGCCAACGAAAGTTAAGCGGGGATGGGTGCACTATAGGAAAATAACTAGGCAGATACTCTTCAAATGCCAATACTGTTTTGGTTAAGTTACCTTTAAAGCTATCACCAAGATAGTACTTCTGAGCATAACCGCCCACAAGTATTGTTAGTTCCACTTGAGGCATCATAGCCAGTAGCCGGGGGTGCCACATACTCGCAAAGTCTTTTCTTGGCGGCAAATCACCACTCTTACCTTTACCTGGGTAGTAAAAATCCATGGGCAAAATTGCAACCATAGATTCATCATAAAACTCATCTACGCCAACATTCAGCCACTCTCTGAGGGTTCTACCACTGGCGTCATTCCAGGGAACCATACTTTCCTGAGCCTTTATCCCCGGCGCTTGTCCGATTATAGCAATTGGAGCTGTACTGCTGGCTCTATACAGTGGCTTGTAGCCCAAGTCTTTTGCCCACCTGTTGCTTGGGTGATTAATTATTTGTCGTTCGATATTTTTAAAGCGTGTCATTATACGTCCAACTATAGCACCCACAAAACAAATCCTGCGCTTTAGGCACTAGCCCAATGGCTAGATTCTTTTGTAACCACCCAAAAGATTTACGATTCAACGCCCACACAAACGGCAATATAAAAACTCACCCAATGTAGGGTGAGTTTTTATATCATAATCGCTAATCGACTACATTGCCATGCATTCATAGACACGAACGATAGCTTTACCATCGGTGTGCTTATGCATTGGGTTGCTCTGCGCCATTTTAACTGCGGCATCCATGTTATCGGCATTAACTATGGTGTAACCTGAAGCAGGCCACTCACCAACAGGATCAACACTAGCCTTAGACACCGCCTG
>CALFBO010000005.1 GCA_937951635.1 Candidatus Saccharimonadia bacterium | reverse complement strand
AATAATACGCAAAAAACTGTCTGCCACACGCCGGCAAATTTCTAAGTCTAAGTCCTTGCTGCCAAGACCGGTGGCATAAGTTAGCGCAAGTTCTACGTGGTCGTTATTGGCCGAATCAAAATCTGTGCCTACGACATCGGCCAATTCAACTACGCGAGCATCTAGCCAGTGTTTGACCCACACTCTTGCGCCAACATGGGCGAGCTCTACGAGCTGTTCACCTTCTATGTTGTTATAGTCAATCTCGTCTTGGCAGGGCCTTTCTACATCTCTAGGACTTAGCTCAATTGTTCTATTGTCCAAGCCAGTCCTTATAGATGCATCCACCACAGCTTCAAATGTATTTTTAGACAATGCTGGACTAGTATTGCCCGGAATATCTAGTCTTTGTTGGCCACTATGTAATTGCACTACGTTCTCTTGAAGAGAAAAATCTTCCTTATTCCAAGACCAAAAGCGCGTAAGCCCGCCCTCACTGTGGGCTCTAGCCAAAAAGAAGTCCGCCCTATACTCTGCATGCGTGACTAAATTACTGGCGCTTATTGGATGGGTCGTCTTTACGGATAACTGTTTGTAGACCGCATCAAAAACCTGTCTGCTCAGCACCGATCTTTGTTTTTGTAATCGCTGCTTCGATTCATAATCGACATCTGCACCCAACTCCTGCCCTATAGAAACCCACAGTTCTTGAAATTTACCAAAGATGGAAACAACTTGCTTCGAGTTGTAATCTTCAAAGGCTGAGCTAGTTTCAACATCTAAATCTCCATAATCAAACCCGCCTAAATCTACTACCAAATCCCTATGATCTGAATCCAATACTCTGCTCGGATCTATTGGCCTGTCTAGATCTATGACGACAGACACAACTGTAGAGTAGAGACGGGCGATCGATTTTGCTTCTTCTTGGCTATCTGGATCACTTACGAATATACCGTCCAAACAAGCTGCAACATCAGCCTCCACATCTTCAAACGCCAAAGTCTCTGGTTCAACATACTTTCTAGACTCAAACAGCGACATCTCTATAACTTCACCCATAAACCCTCCTCGGTCTCATACATAACTTTAGTAAAATGCGTGAATTCCACCCATAAAAACCAGCATTTTCTTACTACAATCTTCTAGTGGCTGATTATAACGAACCAACACATATAGCGTCTATAATAGAATTAACAACACTCCATATAGTGCTAGTGCTACTCAAAATGATGGTACCTGCCCAACATGTAGCGTAGCAAAACCACAATCATGTGCATTGCTACCACAGACAGTAAAACTACTGGCACTATTAACAAGGTTTTACTATCTACAAAGCCTGCTATGCCTTCGTAATAAAATTCACTCACTTGCGATGGTATGTATTTAAAAAACAACTGCAAATAACCAACCAGTGCCGCGAGCATTAGCAAAAAGAAACCTCTCTCGGCAATAATATAAAGATAAAATCTTTGAGCAGTGTGGTTGGCGGGGTGTACATATTTAAATGTCGATTTATATACTTCGCCTGCACCGTTCATGAGCCCATGGAGTCCATGCATCAGCACATACATCAGTGCACCAAACATTGACCAGGCCAAAATCGTCACGACCGAGGCATTGGCAACCTTATCTATAAAAGGGTCAATGTAATCATACTTAAGTAAGTAGTACTCGGGCAGGGCAGTCTCTTTAATTTTTTCTAAGCCAGAAAAATTGTTAATGGCATAGACGACAGCCTGAATAATTATCAAGAATATATTCAATATCAACAAAAATAACAACTCCCAACGGTTTGGAATAAACTGCGACAACATTCGATAGGCTAGTGAGTTATTATTGCTACGACTCATTTTTTGATTTTTGATTTAAGTTGTGACTACTAGTATAGCACCTCGTCGGTAGCAGTCGTAAACTCTAGCAATTATTATTCTGTAGCCAAAAAAACAAAACGCGTCTATATGAACGAAGGACTGCAGGTGCCAGAAGAGCTGTTCTTGTGGCCAGCAAGATTCTTTCAAGAATGCTCGGTTTGTTTTTAGCGCACTACAAACCTAACGTATTCTTGAGCCTGCCCATGAAGCCGTCCGACTGACTGCCTCTACACGCTGCTGGGTCGGCCTCATGATTGTAGGAACCTGCAGTACTTTCTATGCTTTTATACTGAGCCTCGAGTAGTTCGTCATCGATGTCGCCGTAGCTCACCAATAGCTGATCTTCGTCGCCTATGATTTGATTAGACATCAGGGCAGTCTCGCGGCCATTTAGCATAAAACGCAGCTTGTAGTCACCCTGGTTAGCAAAAACCCCTGTCTTAGTCGCCACAAGCTCATCGCCCAGTGTAAAGCCCAGGTTGGCAAAAAAGTGACCCCAAGTAACTTCGCTATCGTGAACATGAACTACCGAATTTTCGTTGTCATGCATATGAACTCGACGTTTTGGACTCAGGCCGTCGGCTGCACACTGTTCAACTTCTTCATAAAATGTAAACTCCTCGAACTGCTCACGTTCGTTGTTTATGTAGAGGGCAAAGTTTGCATGGTAGTGAGTTAATTCGGGAGCATAAAGTAAAGTGCGAGCCAAAACAAACCACACTACGCCCGCTAAAAACCCCAGCATTGCTGCTCGTAGTAGGTTTCGCGGTAATTGAAAATACTTAGAAATCATGACTATTATTATACACAGGAGTCCAGTTCTTAACATCTTAAACGAACATCAGAAAATACTTGCGCAGTCTACCCCTCCCATCAATTATCAATTCCAGTACTTGCCACCCGAGTCAACTATATATAATAGACCTAGAGCAAAACGTGTATATTTGTGAGTGCTGCTGCGAATGCTTAACGACAAAGCACACCCATTAAAGATATAGTGCGAAGATAAACAGCAGCCACAGCCCGCAAGACGCGTTCAAAAATGCAGGTTTTGTTTTACGGGGGGCTATATAAATCAATGCTATAATTCTGAACATGTTTTTACGATACTTTGCCCACAGCGAAAATCTTCACAAAGAACAAACTAGCAACCTAGTGCATCAGCTAACTCAACCCATAATGAGCCTGGTTCTATTATCGCTGCTTCTGTGTGCAATTTGGCTAGTAGGGGGGTACTTGTTCAAGCTCCAAGTAATAGGCAAACTGTTCATGATTATGGTGGTTTGTATAGTTGTTGGGGTTATCGGCTATGCAACAGTTCCAATAGCTAGCATTGCCGCAATCACGATTGGAATTATCCTTGCACTTGGCTTTAGCTTAATTGCGCTCGCCGGCTAGAATTTAAACAGCATCAAGGCCAAAAAATGAAACCGATGCGACAAAACAACAGCCGCACCTTGGAAATTAGCCCTCGCTTTCTCTTAAGCATCTACCTAGTGCTGCCTCTTGGCCTAAGCATTGTTGCGCTTGATGTGCTAGCACTGGGTAGCTCCATACGGCTTAGTGGGCCTAGCGACCCCCATGAGTACCTATGGTTCACGGTGTTGTTTACTCTGCCGCACATTATAGCCAGCTTTTTTGGGTTTTTCGACAAAGA
This sequence comes from Candidatus Saccharimonadia bacterium, assembly GCA_937951635.1. GTDB lineage: Bacteria > Patescibacteriota > Saccharimonadia > Saccharimonadales > CALFBO01 > CALFBO01. Next base: position 1,546 of record CALFBO010000005.1, on the reverse strand, counting down.
ATACATTGACACATACGGACCAAGGCTACTTAGTAGTGCACGCTACATTGCAGTGTTGGTAATTGGTCTTTCATTCATAAGCGCAAACCTTGTATTCTTGATTTTTGCTCTTTACACCATGACTCACGTTTTTTTACAGCAAGCCGGTATTGCAAAGTCACTCATGCAAGGAAGCAATAGCTGGCATAAGCCCTGGCAGTGGCTGGGAGTAATATTGTCATTTGCACTCTACATAAATGTATATGCAGACTTTATAAAAATTGATGGTCGGTTTTTCACGGCATTTCTAGCACTGGTTTCGGTGTTATTTATAGCCGCTGGGAGCAGGGCTGTGATGGCATCGAAGACTAGTATTGGCCAACAGTACTTTTGGGCAACAACACTGACGCCGCTAGTTAGTTGGTTATTTTTGGCAATAGGCTACCCATTGCTCATAATTGCTGTGCCACGCGTCATTCACGACCTTACCGCCTATGCATTCTATGTGGCTCACGACCATAATCGTTTTGTTAATAGTAGATCAAATTACATTTACAAATTTGGTCGATCACTGGGACTGCCCGTAGCCGCAACCTGTTTGGGGCTATCGCTGGCACTGGCCTATCCATTTCAGGCAGGCGGCCTAGGCCAGGCTGCATACCCGATATTAATGGCTGTTACGATAATGCACTATTACATTGAAGGTTTTATGTGGAAGAGGGAAGGGTTGCATCGTCGCTACATAAGCTATTCAATAGCCCCCTAAATACAAAGTATGTCTTTTTGAGTATTTATCGACCCAATTGACTACCAAAGCCCATAAGGCTATGATTAAACTTATATGGAACCCGAGTCTCCTCTAAAAGAAACCCAAGCCAAACACCCAGCAACAATACTGGAGAGATAGCGGTTAAAAAGCGAATGCACCCAGTGTTGGCTGTGTTCTTGACTATTATTACTATGGTGTTGCTTGTGGGTGTCTCCAGTGCAGCTGGGTTCGCCCTCGCTGGTTTTCTAGGCATGGTAGTACTAGTCCCTTTTGCGTTCTGGTTTGCAATAAAAATTACCGCACCATTGCTCGAGCCCCGTACAGACACCATGCAAGAATCAAGCGGCCAGGCAAAAGCTGCCTCAATAGGGTTTCTTATTCTTGGGCTGGTCGCAGGTTTTATGATTGGCATAGTTATTAGCTTTGGTGCATGCTTTAAGTCTGACTGCAACCCGCTGCAGGCCGGCTCCCCAATTATATTGCCAGTATTCAGTATGTTATTCACTGTGCCCAATGTCAGAAAAAAATTCAAGAAGACCCGGCACGTCAATCCGAAACCTACTGCAGAAACAATCAATAGCGAACAGTCAGCCGCCATGACAGCAACGTCGCAAGCTCAGCAAATTCCCGCCGCCCCCGCAGAAAAGAAGCGTGGTCTACTCAGTAAGTTGTTAATCAGTCTAGCAATACTAGGAAGCCTGGGCGCTCTAGGTGGTTTATATGGGCCTCTAAAAAAACTGGATAAATCCCCGGTAGCTGTAGCAGAAAGACTAAAAGACTCAAAAGACAAACTAGACG
>CALFBO010000004.1 GCA_937951635.1 Candidatus Saccharimonadia bacterium | reverse complement strand
GGTCTCAAATTCGATTGAACTTGGGGCGATGAAGTCTCTTAGTTCGGTAACGCCTTTTTGGAAGGCTCTGGCAACTTCTTGTTGTTCGCGCAGGCGCTGGGCCTGGGCCAAGTCTACTGGGTGGTCTTGTTTTTTCTTGCCAAACATAAACATACCCTAATTCTCCTGACCGTTTTCTAGATGAGGTTGCCTGGCGCTGCCTACACCTTTGGTTATTATTGGTGAGGTTAGGTCTTGAAAATCATGCAGGCGCTGCCTCGAGGCAATATCTGGGTTGTAGGATTCGTAATAAAGCTCGATAAGCTCTTCGGTATCTAGCGGTATGGTCTGAACTCCGGTTTGCTGTAGGCCGGCCATTACCGACTGTACACGGTTTTTAAGCTCTTGTTTGGCTTTGTCTAGGTCGGCTTCGTTAATTGTTACTAGGGTATTTTTTGGACCACTAAATAGCGAACCAATAAGATTATTCTTTTTTTGGATTGCAAAGTTGGCAACGGTGTCGGGTTTATAGGGAATGACCACATAGAACTGCTTGTCCATAATATTGGTATCTTGAGCAAGAATGTCTATAAATTGAATGTAGTCTTCCATCAGCAAAGAAAGCAGCATGTTTTCTTGGTCGAGCCGTAGCTTATCGAGCTTTTCTATGTAGGGTGTAAGATCTATCTTTGAAGATCGTATGAATATTTGTATATCGAAATACAGCGAGTTTAAGAAGCCCTGATAGGCATATTCTACCGATTCTCTTTCTTCGGGGCTCATAAGGTCGAAGTTTATTGATTTTGCCATAATTACAGACCTAAAGCTGCCGTCGTTCATGATTATTATGCCGTCACGAATTTCGGCAATCATCAACGAATTTTGGGTTGTGTTGGCCGGTTGTTTTTGTTGCGGCCTTAAAGGCTGGCTGGCGACGGCAGGCTGCGGTGCCGGTGCAGGTGGTGGTGTAGCAGGAACTTGGCTTGGCTGAATCGCGGGCGCAGGGCTCGGGGGCGCACTTAGGGGAGGCGCAAAATCAGGGCTTGGGCGTTGCGGCGAAACCGGTGCTGGTTGTGGTTGATTTTTTGGATCCATATTCTTCTAGCTTTTCGTTGAGATACGCATGTAGTTAGCGGAGTTCTACCGTTGTATCGTCGGTTAGAACTTGTTCGGCTTCCTTGGCCAAAGTGCTAATACTCAGATTGCTATCTTTTGATAGCCTAAGTATAGCAGGGTTGGCTTCATCTTCATCCAGGTTTGAGTGGTCTTTATGTGATGTGTCTGTGGTTTTGGGCGGGTGTTTTTGTTGCTGGCTGTCGACAGCTGGTTTTATGGGTAGTGGCTTTTTTTGTGTTGGGTCGTCTAATGATTGCTTCATGTGGTCGATGGCTGTTTGTTTGAAGCTGCTGCTGGATTTTTGGGATAGTTGCCGAAACTTATGGGCAACTTGGTTGTTGCTGGTATCTAGAATGTCGTCACGTTGATGAATGTCTATTGGTTGGTCTGGTGTTTTATAAGATGTTGCAGCGACAGGCATGGCTATGCGGTCGGAGTTTGTGATATGTGGGGCATTGTACGCCACATCTCTAACTTCTATATTTTTTACCGACCAGCCACGGGTGTCCATAGTTTGAGCTAGGCGTTTTAGGTTGGACGAAACTTCGTTGGTAGTAAGGTCGCGCCTTTGCACTTGTTCTGCGTTAGTTTTTGGTGCTGTGATCTTGACGTGATCTACATGACCTTCTTGGCGCCAGATGCGTTTGCGGGGCTGGGTCCAGTAGTGAATCATGGCCGAAAGATAGACTTCTATGGGCTGTTTACGCCTTGGCCACACCCCCAGGGCGCCAATTACCATGGCAAAAGGTAGTGGAAAAATAGCCATTATGGGGCTGATGCGCCAAAAGGTCCAGGTTAGCCAAAATAGCACCAGCGAAACAATAATCATCACAAACTGCTTGAAACTGAAGGGTCCAATTAGTTTGTCGTCGGCTTCTACGTCTTGGGGGATTTTATAAACTGCCATGGCTATATACTATAGCCATTCCAAATCAAAACCAACACTTTTGAATAAGCTCTAATGTCTAAAAACAAGGCTTTATCCTGCTATGTGCATATAGATGAGTCTTAGCAAAACAGCCTGGTTTTCATCTTGCCAGAATCTTGGCTTAAAATGGTGCAAAGCAAAACACCGACTTTGGTCCTTGGGGTGTGTTTAGGAATGTAGGTTTTGTTTGACTATAGGTAGTTTAGCCATAGGTCAAACGGCTAAACACGACAGGAGTTTATTTAGATGGCCTGATTTTTTCGCCCACACCGCTGGTGTCGGGTAGTCTGCCAAAGTGTTTTTCGTATGCCGCAAGAAAGGCTTCGGCACCACGTGCAGCTTCTCCCACCGCACCAGATCCAAACATGCGGCCGCCACTATCGCCAGCGGGTGCTCCGTCGTCGTCAAATGAGGCGCCACCGCCGCCAAAGGCTTGAGCAGAGTTTACAAGACTGCGCGCCTTCCAGGCTAGGTTGTTGATTTGGTTGTATTCATCTAGGCCTGTTGCATTGATTTTTTGAGATTCACTCATGCCCCTGTTTACGCCTTTAGAAATAGCGAACTCATCCAGACCTTTGGTGACAGTTTGCCAGAATGGCCCCTTTTGCTTGCCTAGGTCGAAGGCGCTGACAGTTTTGTCTATGCCGTCGATAGTTTTGCCAAATTTAAGCGGCATTGCACGGTTGTCGGATACGTCGTAGGATCCTTCATGGAAGTATTTGCCGAAGTCGCCATTCTTGTTGTGTAGGCTGTCGTTTTTGGTTTCGAAACCTAGGGCATTGGCCATGCCAACTTTTTCGCTCTTGGTCCATCTGGTGGCGTCTAGCCCTGCCCAAACTTGTGATTGGTCGGCTACGCTCATGGCGCGCCCCATGGCGTATTCGGAAGAAACGTGCTGGAAGCCCAAGTTGGAAGAAAATTTACGCACTTGGCTCATAACGTCTTTGTCGTAGAAGTCGCCTGCAGTGGCGTCATCGGTGGTGCCGTTGCCGTTATCTAGTTGGGCGACACCGTTTCGGTGCATAACAGTGCCATCGCTATTGTAGGCCAAGTGCTTTCCAAATACTATTTCCCCAGAGAGTGCCGACCCACCACCAGCAAGCCCAACGCCAACGCCTTTCTTGCGACCGCCGCCAGTAACTGCTGCCGCTCGTATAACGTCATCGCTACCTGTTGCAAGTATGTTGTCGCGGTCTTTACGGCCCTGAATAATGTCGGTCATCATGGATGCGGTACTGTCTACTCCAGGTATTCTATTCCAGGCACGCCTAACTGTTCGTGGAACTATAGTCTGGCTGGTGCCGGGCACTCTAGCCTGGCCGTTCATTAGTCGTCCGTAGCGTTGGCCCCGTTTCTGTTTTAGGTGTGAACGCATGGAGTTGGGGTCACGTGCGTCGCCCTTGGCTTTGTTGCTGACATTGGTGAGTCCGGACGTTACAGCCACCATAGCCTTTCCTGCAAACCTAAATGTCAACGGAATAAGGAAGAAGGGCAGGAAGGTGGCAATTATGGCAACCATGCTATTAAAGACGCTCACATCGTCGCCAGATACAGCAAGACGCCCTAGCAAGCTACCCGATGCAATAAACACCATGATTATTGGATACATGCCTAGAGTGGTTAAAAATGCATCCCACCACTGCTTAAAGTACTTTTCGGTGCTAGGTAGGACGTACATCACAAAAGCAAATGGTGCGGTTATAACTAGGGCAACAACGATTAGCTTGCGGGCAATTAGGGTTAAAAGTAATAGCAGCAAGCCAATAATTGCATATAGTAGAACGGTGTCGTAGATTGCGAGTAGTCCGATTCCTCCAGCAACAAAGGCTGGAATAGCGGCTAAGTTATCAACAAAATCTCCACTATATCCGAGCGGAATACCCCAAAAGGTTGAGCCGTTGGTGAATGGTGCAAATATCCCACTAAACTCGAAACCGCTCATGCCATCAACTGGCGACAGTACTATTTGGGCCACCCCTGCCCCAATATCGTTGAATACGGCTATGGTGTAGCCGATTAGCCAGTACGATATTTGTAAGCCTATGACTGCAACTGCAAGCCGGGGCAAAAGCCTGGTGGCCGAAAATGTCTCTAGCGCTCCAACCCTGCCGCTTGCTTCGGCGTAGATTATTACTAGAAATACTATTAAGAACATAACATTGGTAATGTTCTTGAAGCTTACCCAGGCCGAGCGTAGCTCTTGATTGTCTTCTATTAGGTCTATTTCTAGCAAATGTTCGGCCAAAATATCGTTTACCGCCCAGTCAAAGGCCTGGTAGATACCTTGGGATATTTTACAAAGCAACCAACCTAAGCCCACAAACGACCCCTCGCAGGTGACTGCTTGGCCAGGTGCAGTTTCGTCTGAAATCGTTGGTGGTGAGCTATCTGTTTCTAGAGTTTCGAGTTGCTGTGTTTGATCTGCTTCGTCTGTTTGCAGGCTTTCGATAACTTCGCTGGCATTTGGCTCTTCATGAAAGGCTAGGGTTTTGGCAGCAGGAGCTACGAATAAGCCGAATGAAACAACAACGAGAATTAATGCCAGTAGCGATTTGTTTAGAAATTTTGGAATCATAAAGTTTGCCATGTTGTTTGTTGCAACAAAATTAAAACAGCCGCTTTATGGCTGCTTTCAGTACTCTCGAACCAGCTATGATTCTGGACCAAACTTCTTACTTGGAAGAAGTTACGTTTAACCAGACTGCACATAAGCAAGTGCGAAAGTCCTGTTATTTATAGACACCCAACCCTAAATTGTGTGCCGCCCACCTTGCCGACTAGTTTGTTGGCTTTGCGTCTATTTTAATCATAAATAGGTATAAATGTCAAACAATTTTAGCGAAATGTATTATTCGGTTTGGTTAGGTTGTTGATTATGTTGTTTCTGCTGGATGCAGCGTCAGGCGACAGGCCTGCAGCAGGAGAGTTTCTGACTATCTTGATAGTTCCAGCCCCTATGCCTGAACGAAGATTCTTGTCGCCTGCCGCTTGTTCAAAGTTTGTGTAAAAGTTTTCTAGTGCAGCGCGAGCATTTGCGTTTTCTGGATGTGCGGCGTCTTGGGCTATGCTGCTGGCATCTCTGATCATGTACTCAACAGAACTGCCATGTAGATCGGCTATGCCGTTGGCAGACATCCCCTGAAGAGATCCGATTGAACCTTTAAATACATGTGGTGCTTTTTTGGACCAGGTTTGTATGTTGTCTTTTTTTATTGACTCAGCTGCAGATAGGTTTTGCGAAGAACCAGAACCTTCTAGCCCAGCCATTAGGGTGTTTATGCCGTCGAAGTTGCTGTTATCAGTAAGGTGTTTGGCTGCAGCGCGAAGTTGTGGCGTAGACAATTTTTTGAGTCCAGATATGCCTCCATGCTCATCTGTAGAAAATAGCTGATCATTTAGGAAGCTATTTGCAGCATTATCGGCATCTTGCTCGCTGCCGCCGTTCGACAAAACCTTGGATCTAACTCCAGACAGCTGGCTTTGTAGTAGAGCTCCTGCAGCCTTGGTGTCGTCTTCTTCTAGTTTTGCTTTAGCGCCTAGTGCTCGTGCTGCAGCCATGCTGGTGGTTTTGCTGCCAGTTGCTCGTCGGCCTATCTGCGAAGCACCTCTTCTGAAGCGGTTGTTGCCCGAGTATGTACCTATTTTGCTTGTTGTGTCCCAGGCTTTTGCTTTGGTGGATTTGCCAAGACGCTGGCCAATGTCTGATTTTCGGAACCGAGACTTGGTGTTGTCGAAGCCTTTGCGTACAAAATTAAAACTAGACCCCGCCATTTGCACCATTTGCCCGGCCATGAAGAATGGTGCAAAAGTTGCGGCTGTTCCGATAGAACGATTAGCTAGGGCTTCCAGCGTATTTGCATTACCTGTTTGGGTTTCTAGCAAAACTGCGCCAACTAGCCTGCCCGAAGCTATGAAGGCCGAGGCTATTGGGAACAGCATGAGCATTTGTTGGTAGCGTTTTTTGTACTGGCTGGAAAAACCATCGAGAAAAGGCATTACTGTAGAAACTGCCCATAAAGGCGACATCACGCTAAGGACTATGATTGCAATATTTCGCAGTAGAAACACTACGGTCATTATTGCTAGTCCCGCCAGCGAGAATACTGCCGCAGCAATTAGTAAAAGTACTGTGAATGTTGTAAGCAGGCCCTCGGCAGCAAACTCGCTCAAGCCCCCACTGGTGCCAAGTGGACTGCCACGAATAATTGCCGTGGCAACACTGGTGTTGCCACTGGCGTTGCCGGGTAGCGGCGATAGTATTAAATCGGCAATGCCGTTGCCGACGTCGTTTGACAGTTGAATGAGCCACAGAGTAACATCCAATGAAACCTGTACGCCGATTGCAGCAATCGCAAGCTTGGGGAGTAGACGCTTAACATCGTAAGCTTTGAGTGCATTGCCAGTTGCCGCCGAGTATATGACTACCATGAATGCTATTGCAAAACCAACATTTGCTATGGACCTGAAGCCGTTCCAGATTGATTTGAGTACATCTCGCTGTTCAACACTAAACTCTATTTCGAGCACACCAACGAATATGCCAATAAAACCGTCGAGCGCATCTAGAACTAGCCGAAGCACGCCGCAAGTTACATAGCCCAACCCTGGGTTAAGAGATTCGCAAGTTTGCACGGTGGCTGCTCCTGCAGCCCCGCCTGCTGCTCCGCCGCCGATCTGCGTGGTTGTGTTGTCGGTATAATTATTTGCAATTGCTTCGTCAACCAAGTCTGTGCATTTTTCTCGACCTTGGTCGAAGTCGCCAGTCATGTCGTATCCAACACTGACATCATCTACGGCACTATTTGAGAAGAAGCTATCGTCTGTTCTTGGCTTATAGTCGATATCGCCCAGAGTTATTTTACTGCTAGATATTTCGCCGTTTTGGAGCGGCACTAGACACTCACCCAGTGTTAGGAGTACTCTGCGCTGGCGCTCTTTGGGCCCCACTATGTCGGTGGCTGCGTATTTGCGAGTTTCGGCAGTTGCAACGAATGACTTGTATAGAGTATCGCCTGCTCCTGGGATTATGCGCCATGCACCCCCCGAGTTGGTGGGAGGTGTGAATATAGTGTTTATGAGCTCTTGGTAGGTCATGCCAAAGTAAGATAGGGCTTTGTCTAGCTGGAATTCGCTGCTATGGCAGCCAACCTCTCCACCATCGGCAAAGGCCTCGTGCCCCACTGAGTACTCGTTGCCAGTTTGGTCGGTGAATACTTCGCGCTTATTGATGTTGTCGTCGCTAATGGCTGGCTTAAAATTGAAGGTATCCATGCATTTCATTAGCAAATAGGCCCAAGGGCGCTGTTCTTGTTCTGGGGCTAGGGCTTCATTTGGGGAGTAGTAGGCGTGGGCAGGAATAGATGAGCCTATGACTGAGAACGCAAAAACTAATGCTGCAAAAAACAAGACTAGCTTGGATTTTTTATTGCCTACCCGTAGTTTTGATTGCTGCCCTATCATAGGATTTTGTATCGAGACTGCCCTTTTCTGGGTTTCGTGGTTTGCAGCTTTGGCCGCAGACAGCAAGACGGCAAACTACGAAACATTGATAACATAAGCATAATAGTATCAGCTTGAGCTGGTCTCTGTATAGGACTTTCGCACTGCTGCAGCCAAGTAAAAGTAAAATCAGCGTTCTTAAACGAAGATTCTGCCGAGACAGAAGCCAGCCGTTTTAATAAGACACACATGCAGATCGTTGCATGAGAAAACGTTGCTTCTAGCCACTAGAGTTTGCTCAAAGCTGCTAGTTTTGTTTTTAGGGAGCTATAGATATAAAGTTGTAGGGTGTCGGAGACTGCAGGTCTTGTTGTTTAAGTCGTAGCTCGAGTGCAGGATATAAAAAGACTGAGCATCATGTCGATAAAAACTACTGCTTCAAGAGACGATTACTGGTATAGTTAGGTTTATATGTTAAAAAAAGTATTTTTACTGGGTGCTTTTAGTTGGCTATTTGTTGCCGGTTTTTTGGTAGTTGGCGGTTCGCCTGTTTTTGCAGTTCACGAGGATGACAGGCTTTTATGTATTGAAGAGACCTCTTCTAGTAGCGGAGAGGAGTTTGACGCCTGCATGGAGGCACGTGCCGCCAACGACCCTACACCGCCTGCGCCAGTAGTAGGTGGCGGACTTCAGCCTAACGAGGTGTCTGTAGAAGACAACCCTATTTACGAACGCTTAAATGAAATTGTCGGCTTTTTGGCCAGAGGCGTAGGCTTGGTTGTTACTATATCTATGGTCTATGCTGGTTTTCAGTACATATTTTCTCGAGGCGACCCCGGCAAAACACAAGCCGCGGTTAATCGTATGATTCAGGCTGGAATTGCTTTGTTTTTGTACATATTTGCAACAGCGATATTGAATTGGCTAATTCCAGGTGGGATTTTTAACTAGGTGTATTTATGGAAGCTCTATTAAACATTACAAGTTTATTCGCAAAGAACTGCAAGCAGGGTTTGTTTGGCTTTGAGCCCTGGACCAAATATTTGGAGCTCGACCCTACTACTTGCAGCATTAAGAATGGTTTCGAGGCTGGTCAGGTGTGGCTCATTGCCGCTGCGGTGCTAGAGATGATGTTGAGAGCTGCAGGACTGGCGTCGGCAGTATTTGTAATGTGGGGAGGCTTTAAGTACTTGACTAGCCAGGGCAACTCCGAAAACACTCGCGCTGCAAGACGTACAATCATATATTCTTTGGTTGGTGTGGCTGTAACAATAATTGCGTCTACTGTGGTGTCGTTTGTGTTGAATGAACTTATAGGAAGTGTTTATGAAGACACAGGGCTACCAGCAACAGAAGCTACATCTAACCAAATCGAAAAAATATTCTCGATAGCCTATGCCATTGCCGGGGGCATAGCAGCACTCATGGTGGTTATTGGTTCTTTCAACTACGTGGTGTCTGCTGGCGATCCTCAAAAGACATCTACAGCATTAAACACAATAATCTATGCGCTGGTTGGGTTGGTGATAATTGTGTTTGCCAACGTAATAACTGGCTTTGTAATAGGGAGCGTTTAGTAATGAGAAGTTTAATGCTAGCGATATTAGCAACAGTTGCATTATTTTTTGTAGCAGCCAATCATGCTCCTGTCATGGCACAGGGTGATCCTGAGTGCAGGGCTGGCGGAGGTTTAGTTGATACAGAATACTGCAAGCAGCAGCGCGGAACAGCCAATCCGATAATTGGCGACGAGGGTGTTTTAACCAAAGCCACCAAAATATTGACAACGATGGTGAGTATTGGCAGCGTAATAGTAATCATCGTTGCTGGATTGATGTTGGCACTGTCTCGTGGGGACAGCTCAAATTATAATCGAGCTCGAAACGCTATTATCTACGCACTGGCCGGGCTAGTAATATCTATGTTTGCTAGATGGATAGTTATTTGGCTGCTAAAGCAGTTTTAGGCCCTTTGGGAGATGTTTTGACCGCTGGTGTATAATTGCCCCAAAGTTTATGAAAAGTTCACCGTATATTTTAAGAAAGGTTTGAAGAATGAAGTTTATTAACAAAATTAGTAAAGGCATGGTGGTTGCCGTGTTTGTGTTGGTGGCGGCATTTGGTTTTGCCGTACTTGCAGGGGGTGACGTATTTGCCGCACCTACCGACGATGCATGTAAGGGCCTTGCTTTAACTGGGGCAGACTGCGACAAGAAGGCTGCCGAGACGAGTATTACTGGGGTAATTGAAACTGTTATAGATGTGCTGTCGTACGTGGTAGGTGTTGTGTCTGTAATAATGATCATCATTGGAGGCATGCGCTATATTTTGTCTAGTGGAGACTCTTCAGCTACAGCTTCGGCTAGAAATACAGTTATTTATGCCTTGGTTGGCTTGGTGGTTGTGATATTTGCTCAGGCGCTTGTTGCTTTTGTGATTACAAACGTATAGACCAATAAGCCCTAGTGCCAAGCTTGCTTGGTGCACGAAGAGTGTTTTCAGGGCGCGCGTTGACAAAAAGAGGTGGCACGGTTGTGGGTCTTGGAGGTCACAACATTGAAAAATATATTGAATATTGCATGGTATGTTGGTATAATCCGTGTAATAAGTTACAATTAACACGATTGAAAACGAAGGAAATATAATGAAAAGAATACAAACAATGATCGTAGGCATCCTTGCAGCTGTGGCAGTTATGGCTCCTGGCTTGGTACTTAATACTGGTGTAGCAGAAGCGGCTACAACCCCAAATTCAAGCCTATGTAAGGGCATTCTTGCCACAGACTCAAGCCAGACTGGCGACACCTGTGCTTCTATAACTGCAACAGAGGCAGACAACGACATAAAAGGCATTGTTACAGAAATTGTCGATATACTACTTTATGTAGTTGGTGTTGTGTCTGTAATTATGATCATAATCGGTGGTTTGCGCTACATCACATCTTCTGGCGACAGCTCGAATGTTACAGCTGCAAAAAATACGATTCTGTATGCAATAGTAGGCTTGGTTATCGTGATCTTTGCTAAAGCAATTGTTGCGTTCGTCTTTACTAATGCAACTACCTAAGTATTGTTAGAAGTTTTGGTGTCCTGGTTAAGGGCACGAGATAAATAAAACAACTCCGATTAATGGGGTTGTTTTATTTTTGGGTTAGACTAGCTGTTGGGCTGCTAGGTCGTCGAATTCGGGTGCGCTACACTCTGCCTAGTTCGTTTGTAGGCCAGCGCCCTGTAAAACAAAATGGCTGTTTTGGGCAGCACCTAAGCGGCTAAAAGCCTTGTTGCTTCTTTTGGTGTGGCACTCGATATGCACCTGTTTAGGAAACAAGTTTATTGTTCTCGAATCTATAGGACAAAAATCTAGAGTTTTTGTGTTGGTTGCGCTATAGGAGGAGTTTTTGGGGTTCAATGCTGTTTGGCGGCTTGACGGTTTTGCAGTACACCCTCTCTGATATGTTGGGTAGCTCGATTACTGGAAGCTTCGTCATTAATGACGAAGACGCTTGGGTAGTACTTTTAGCAAAAACAAAAACGCCCCAATTTTGGGGCGTTTTTTGTACAAACTTTTAACGCCGAAACAGACTACTTAACAGTAATTTTCTTTACGGTATCTTGTTTGACTTTTGTAAAGCTTATTGTGAGCACGCCGTCTTTTAGTATGGCTTCGACCTCATCTTCTTTTACTGGCACAGGAAGGGCGATACTCCGCGAGAACTCACCCCAGTAACACTCCTGCAAATAGTAGTTTTCGGCTTCTATTTCGTCTCCAGAAGAAAGAGTTCCGCGTACAGTAACAGTGTTGTCAGATATGCTAACGTCTAGGTCGTTTTTATTTACGCCTGCTGTTCTAGCCTTTACATAAAGCTTTTCTTTGGTTTCGTATACATCTACTGCAAGCTGTCCTGGAACAAGATCGTCCTCGGCCCAATCTTCTTCCTCGGCCTCTACAGGTGCTGGGGCATCATCTTGAGGCATGTCGCCTTCATCAAGAAATGCAGCAGCTAGCTCGTCTTCCATCAACAGATCGTCGTCTTGTTGTCGCCTGGCCATTTATTTCCTCCACATGATAATTTACTCAAACATACCACCCGCTGGTATCTTAGAACATATTATAGCCCACTTCTAAGATCATTCCAATGCTAGTTTGGCTAGGCTAGATAATGTTGCATGGATATTTTGGATAGTATGGTCGGCCTATTTGCCCCGCACCATTGCCTGGGGTGTGGGGTTATTGGCGGGCTCATTTGTGGCGTGTGTATGGACCAGGAGATTGCGGTAAGACATAGTGCATGTTATCGCTGCAATAAATTGACAAAAGACTACAAGACTTGTGTTGGCTGCAAAAAAAGTAATTCTCTTAGCAGGGTCTATGCTTTTGCAGACTTGGGTGGTCTAGTTGAATCGCTAGTTTATGCGACTAAGTTTGACTCAAAACGAAGTGGTAGTGGCGTTATGGCAAATATGCTCTATCCTCTACTGCTTGATCTCAATGCCGAGTTTCTTGTTGTTCCTGTCCCTACTGCAAAAGTTAGGGTGCGGCAAAGAGGATTTGATCATTCTGTATTGCTGGCTAGGCATGTTTCAAGAAAATCTGGTCTAGAGAACGCACATGTGTTGTCTCGCAGCGGGAAAACCCGGCAAGTTGGCTCTACGGCCAACCAACGACGGTCGCAACTAAAAGATGCATTTAGTTGTAGGGCCGATGTTGCGGGGCGTGACATTGTCTTGGTCGACGACGTAGTGTCTACTGGCGCAACACTAGAAGCTGCAGCTGGTGCTTTAAGAAGTGCCGGTGCAAGACGAATATTTGCAGCGGTACTCGCCAGGGCTTAATGATGAAACCAGAAGAGTGTTCACCTATATTACGCCTGTGCCGAAGGTGGTGTTCAAAAAAGTTGTAATCTAATATCATGGAGAGGTGTCCGCTCAATGTCAATGTAGCCGACAGGCGAAATTGACATGACAAAATCGATGATATACTTCGGTATCATCTATTTTTTGTGGAACGAGGTCCTTTGGATTTTTATGGAGAGGTGTCCGAGTGGCTTAAGGAGCACGCTTGGAAAGCGTGTAAGCGGGGCAACTCGCTTCGGGGGTTCGAATCCCCCTCTCTCCGCCAAGCTAAACGCACCCCGCAAGGGGTGTTTTTGGTTTGGCAGAGGGTGTGGGCAGGAACTCACCTTTGGGTTCGGTGTAGTGATTGAACGGAAGCAGACTTTAGCTCTCTACCCCCTCTGCGCCAAGCAAAATTACAGATGAGGGTCTGCCTTTTTGCTTAAATAGGAAAGAGAGGTTTTGATCTGGGGTATTGTTCAATAACTATTGACCGTGAGTCCCAATTTAAGTTTCTGGAACTGAGTATATACGCTTGTAGCTCATGCCTAGTGCAATAAGATTTGGTCACCTATGCAGCTTTAATCCATTTTGATGGCAACTGGCAGGTCACCTTATGAGAGGGGCCACGAAAAGACTGCTTAATTCGCTTGCGGGCGCCTTTAAGTTCTGGCCACGCTAGCCTGCACGCTCCATTGGCCGAGTTATTTTGTGTGGACACCAAACCAATAATCAAGAACACCTCGCCAATAACAGTTTTGCCAACTTGCCCAAAAGAGGCATTCGGGGGTATATTACTAAGTAATGAGTGTAATAAGTCTGCAAGATGTAACCAAAATATTCGGCAAGGGCGAAGCTAGCACTATGGCGCTAGACGACGTTTCGCTAGATGTTGACAAGGGTGAGTTTGTTGCAATTATGGGCCCTAGCGGTTCTGGCAAATCTACCCTAATGAATGTTATTGGATTGCTAGATAGGCCTACAGCTGGCGAGTATCTTTTGGATGGCGAAGACACCTCAAAAGTGAAGGGTAAGGCCAGGGCAAGAATCAGACGTGAAAAAATTGGTTTCATATTCCAGTCATTCAACTTGCTGTCTAGGATTAGTGCAGTTGAAAACGTATCTCTACCTTTAGTCTACAAAGGGGCCTCTCATGTTGAGCGGCTAGAAAAAGCCGCCAAGTTAATGGAGCATGTCGGTCTCGGCGACAGGCAGTATTACATGCCTAATCAGCTGTCTGGAGGTCAAGCTCAGAGGGTCGCAGTAGCGCGAGCATTAATCAACGAGCCTTCGATTGTTTTGGCAGACGAACCAACCGGCAACCTCGACAGTGTTGCAAGTGACAATATTATGCAGCTTTTGAAAGAGATACATAATGAAGGCAATACAATTATTATGATCACTCACAACCCAGACTTGGCCAAGCAGTCGGACCGAATTATAACTATGGTAGATGGTCGCATTGATAGCGACAAAAAAGTTACTAAAAAGCCTGGGTCTAAGCTGAAAGCTAAATCCAAGAAAGGCAGGACCAAATAGACATGCTGTGG
The DNA here is from genome assembly GCA_937951635.1 of Candidatus Saccharimonadia bacterium. Taxonomy (GTDB): domain Bacteria; phylum Patescibacteriota; class Saccharimonadia; order Saccharimonadales; family CALFBO01; genus CALFBO01. The sequence continues at coordinate 5,890 of CALFBO010000004.1, read as the reverse complement.
GTTAACATTAAGCTTGCATTGGCCTCGCTCAAGTCGGCAAAGCTGCGCTCTTTTCTTACCATGGTCGCCGTTATTATTGGTGTGGCTGCATTTACTATAATCACCACCACTGTTGAGGGCTTGAGGGCATCGTTTGCCGAACAGATAAATTCTTATGGGGGCAATTTGATAGCGGTAAATTCAGGTAAGATTTTTGACCGTGATGAGTCTGGGGATATCACAGATATTAATTTTGCCGCCGGGCTCACTCCTACTCTCACTGAGCAAGATTTTTTGGATGTTGTTGATACAGAGGGCATAGTTGTGGCTGCACCTATGTCGCCAGTAAGTGGAATTGTCAGGCGTGGGGAGACCGAGACAGGGTCATTAATCATTGCAACAAACCAAAATTGGGCCGAGGCATTAAATCAAAAGGTTAAAGATGGCGTATTTCTTCGCGACGAAGACGGCGACAAAAAAACTGTAGTTGTTGGTGCAGATGTGTCCAGTGACTTATTTGGCGGCGGTGGCCTAGGGTCTACTTTGACCATAGGTGGCCAGAGTTTTGTGGTTGTTGGAGTGTTGAGTAAATCTGAAAGTAGCGGCCTGGGGCTGGGCCCAGACCTTAACAATGCAGTATTTATATCGCTGGAGTCGGGCAAAGAGCTTAGTGGTGGCAGTCTGCTTATATCTGAAATAGACGCCCAAACTGCCGACCCCGAGAATATTCAGTCTATAGTAGGTACGATTGAGCAAAAATTACTAGAGAACCATTCGGGCGAACAAAATTTTGCAGTTGCAACTCAGGAAGAGCTAACAAAAGTATTTAATGGATTTATAGATATTCTTAAGCTGGCTTCGCAGGCAATAAGTTACATAATGCTGTTTGTCGGGGGTATTGTTATTTTGCTAATTATGCTGATAACTGTTGGTGAACGTACCCGAGAAATAGGCATTCGTAAAAGTATTGGTGCCACTAGCAGCAATATAATGACCCAGTTTTTGACAGAGTCTGTAGTCATAACGCTAATTGGTAGCTTAATAGGCTTGGCGGTTGCCTATTTGGTTGGGCTGCTTGTGGCTGCCCAGACTGGAATTACTCCAGTGTACTCGGCGATTACACTTGTGCTAATTGTTGTTATTGGAACGATTATCGGTGGTCTTGCGGGACTGTATCCGGCGTATCAGGCGGCCAAGAAGGATCCCGTAGAGGCTCTTCGGCACTCTTAGCTCCTCAATAAACCCTGCCAAATGCACCTCATTTTACAAACATGGCTTAACGGTGTCGTTTAGGGCCAACCCTAGATATCTGGCCTTATTTTAGCCTAGGGACACACTGATCTTGCAGGGGTGGGGTGTGCGACCGATAGTTTACAGCTGCCATGAATAGAGTTATCGTAGCAAAGCTATGAAATTATCTAGTAAAAGCAAGCAGAAGTTACTGCAGCATTCTGTCTTAGCAGCACTTGGTTTTGGCGTAATGGCAAACTTTGTATTGTTTGGCCACTACCCCGGACTGTCGTACACCTTGTTTATTATTTTGGTGGTAGGTTTTATTAATTACATTATGTTAAAGAAAGTGGGCAGACTATCAAATAGTCTGATTGTCTACTCGCTTTATATTGCCTTTTTTGCCACGATGTTGATGGTTAGGGCTCGTGGAGTTTGGTTGCATTAAACATCTCGGCTATTTTGCTGGGCCTTGGCTTGATGATCGAAGAGGTCTATTTTGCCAGCAACGGACTACGCTTAAAGAATTTACTGGGAATGGCCGTCTACCCACTCACCTCTTTGGTTTCTTTGCTATTGGCTACTCCTAGTGTGCTCGGGGGTATTTTTAACCTTACCGGCAGCCTGGCTAGGCACAGCAAGCCAGTTAAAAGAGTGCTGCGTGGGGTGCTTTTGGCTATGCTGCTCATGCTGGTATTTGGTGGGTTGTTTATTGCCGCCGATAAAGCTTTTGCAAGCTTTGTAGATGATTTACCGTGGCCAAGCTTGTCTATCGACGGCGAGCTGGTGGCGAGAGTTATATTTATGGGCTGGGTTGCTGTTTTTTTGGCGGGGCTATTTGTACACGGAGTGGGTCGTTTTAGCAGAAATAGCTTCAGGGTTAAAGCGAAGTCACATCCTCACGAGACAGAATTCAAAATAGCACTAAGTGCTTTGAACGCTTTATTTTTGATATTCCTTGTTGTTCAGTTTACCCACTTATTTGCGGGCAATGATTTAGTGCTGGAGCGCACAGGGTTGTCGTATGCCGAATATGCTCGACAAGGGTTTTTTCAGCTCATAGTCGTGGTCGTAGGAGTAGTTTTAACAGTGTTTGGCATAGAGCGTGCGCTGTCTCCAAATGAATCTAGGGCCATATCCAGAACCATGGAGCTGTTATCGCTGGGATTGATAGTCCAAACCGTTGTAGTGGCCATTTCTGCAGTTAAACGACTAAACTTATATCAATCTGTTTTTGGTCAAACGTTTTTGCGACTTTACTCTGAGTTGTTTGTGTACTTGCTTGTTGGTTTGCTTTTGGCGCTTACAGTTAAAGTAGTTCGTGGCTATACAAGGTCTAGGTTTTTGCAGCTAACTTCGGGCGGCTTAGCAACATACTTGGTGCTGCTTAACATGATTAATCCAGAGCTATATATAGCCAGATCAAATATACGCCATAGTCAGAATAACGACACCGAACAGTTTGATATCCGGCAGCTAGCTAGCTTTTCTGCAGACGCTATTGACGCTAAGGTTGAAGTACTCAATAACAAAGAACTGTTCGATCAATCTTTCCAGAGCGAAGCCTATACAGAAGACGAGTACGGTAGAGGACCCTTGCAAAAGGGAATCTGCCCCCACCCTGTCAACGGCGACAGCGCTACAGACTCGTTTATAGAGTTTAACTTCTCGCGTTGGCACGAGGTGGACGTCTTTGATGAATTAGAGATTTGTCGCATCAACGGTCTTGATTAGTCGTAAGGGTAGCATTGTGTAGTCGTGGGTTTTGGTATTTATCGATTCGCCGTACTTCTTGTCTATTAACGGGTAAATGTGCAAACCGGCAGTGTATAATTAGTTGCGCATGTATAATCATTTAAAAGTTACATCAGACCGTAGTCGTTTAAGAGTATTTAACAACTTACTAACTGTAGTTGTTGTCGGCTTGGGCCTTTATATAATGGCTTCTCCCCTGTTGCCTCATTTTGATTTATGGTGGGCAAAGTTTCAAGACAACACAGGAGGGGTTCGTTATAGCGGTGTCTTGGCTGTAGAAAATGAAGTAGAGACCGAGAATTTGGTTGAAGCACCTAAAGATAACCGGTTGGTTATTCCCGGTATTCAGTTAGATGAGGGTGTTATTGTTGGCCAAGATGTAAACCTGGTGAACATCGGGGTTTGGCACCGTCCAAAAACATCTACCCCAGACCAAGGAAGTAATACTGTTTTGGTTGGGCATAGGTTTTCCTACAACTCCCCTGCCACTTTTTACCATCTAGACAAGATGGATCATGGCGATAAGTTTGCAATTTGGTGGGAGGGCAAAGAGTATGTTTACGAGGTGTTTCAGACTGTGGTTGTTGCACCCAGTGCGATAGAAATTGAGGGCCCTAGCGAGGAGCCGATGGTCACCTTGTATACCTGTACACCGGTGTGGACTGCCGCCAACCGTTTAGTTATAAAGGCTAGGCTTGTGAATACAGATGTATTAAATGAAGATGATGCGATCGTGCCTCAAGAATTAGAGCCCGCAAAGGAAGACCATGAAACGATTTAGAATAAGCGAAAAGGCCCGAACCGTAGTGTTGCTGGTGCTTTTGGCCATAGCTTTGGCAGTAGTTTTCTACATTCAAACAGGCATAGACACTAACTTTACAGACCAACTGTAGGGCTGGCTAGTTTAGTTTGTTTTACTTTTATTTTCCTATTTTTACGGTCTTAATCATTTGATCGATTTGTGTGCGCTTGGTCGTGTCGCCGGGGAATACAGTTATTTCTAAACGCTGAGAATTGGGCTCGAGTGCAATATTTTCTAGAGTTGAAATAGAGCGTCCTTCTTCGAAGGTTGTTTCGAGGCTATAGCTGTAGCCAGCCAGCCCACCAATAGTTGCAGGCTCTAGGTTCGATACCGAAAACAAGCTGTTTGTAGCTACTGTGTCAAAAATTTGTCGCCACTCTTCTAGGCTAGATTCTATATTGTAATTAGGTGCTTTTCTTATATTTATACTCACATCGGCAAAACCTTTTAGTTCGGGGTCGTTGATCAATCCGTAGTTATCGGCAGAGAAAGGGTCGAATTCGGTCGATTCGTCGATGTCGTATTTATTGGCAATCAAATCTTCTATGCGCTGGTTGTCGGGGCCGCTCAGCCGGATGCTGTATGATCCTTCGTTGGTGGGCGCAAAGTCTTTAATGGTCCAGTCTTCGGGGTGTTCGATGCTAAAAGCCGTGTAAGGCGACTCGTAAAGTTGCAATGGTTTGGTTGTCTGAGTTTGAGTGTTGGGGCTGGTAGGTTCACCTTTGCCGCTAAACAGCGAATATACCAGCAGCCCAGCTGCCAACAGCGCGCCAGTGATGCCTAGTAGTATCCATAGGTGGGAGGTGTCTGGTTTGTTGGAATTGAGACGAGTACTTTGTGCTATTGGGGTTGTTTTAGAGACTTCGGCTATTGCTTTATCAACAGTTGCCTCGCTCCAGCCTGCGTCTAAAAGAAGTTTTTTAAGTTGCCTCGTGTTAGCGCCAGAAAGATTGTGAGACTTTATGTATTCAGTGAGTTGTTGGTAATTATCTTGCATATACTCTTTTGCTTTTATTGGTTTGATTCGGCTGGTTGGACTGTCTTTAGTTTTTTAGTTGGGTCAAGACTAGAGTTGTTTAGCATGCCAAGGTAGTATGCCACTACCTTTCCTAGGTGGTTTAGATAATTTGGGTGCGATCCTTGTGGTGCAAGCACGGTGTTTGGCAAGGGCCATTTGCCCGATAGTTTGTTTTTAAGTAGCTCGAATGATTCGTAATCTTGTGGACTCATATCTTCTTTTTGCAGAAGTATAATGGCAAATTGTTTATTGATAGGTTGATTTGTCCAAGATAGATAGAGCTGGTCTAGTGGTTCCAGGCACTGTTGGTAGCAAAGACTTTGGGCGTAGTATTGAATGTATCTTTGCCAATTTTTGGCCTCTTGTTTCAGTTGTGTAGGGTGGATAATTACTACGGCCCTTCCAGTTAGTTCGTGCGCTAGTTGTTTGGCAGGGTTGTTGGTAGTTATGGTTTTTGTGTGCCAAGAAAATTTGTGGCCGAGCTCCTGCTGGGCAGTGCTTGCCGCAGATTCTGTTAGTCCATGTGGATCGTGTTGAGTAATGAATTTTGGTGAATCTAGCATTATTTGTTCGAAGTGTTTTCTGTGCTGCGGTTATAGTCGTCTTCCAGTCTGAAGGTGCGACCTTGTTCGGGAGAGGAAACCTCGAAGACTTCCCCGCCTCCAGACCCGCCTATCAAGCGGTGGATTTCACCTGGAAGGCAGGTGTAGCCTCGGTTCGGCTGCATGGGTTCACGTGTTAGGTTGCCGGCATCATCTTCCAGGATTAAATTTATATTGCCACTTGCTAGATACCAGCTTTCGGTTTTGGTTTCATGGGCTTGCAGACTTATTCTCTTGTCTTGATCGATATGAAGTATTTTGCCGACATATGGCAAGGATTTGGGCGTAAAGTGTATTTCGTAACCCCAAGGTTTTGCTACGTGTTTGGAGGTTGTGGCTGCGCTAAAATTGCCAGAATCTATCGTTTTTTTAAACTGTAGAAATGCCAGGTGGTCGTCTTTATTCATGCAGTAATACTAACACAAAAACAAACCCTAGACTCTAATCCAAACCGCACCACTAGATTTTAAGCATCTGTTCTGGTGTTCGCCAGCTCAGTCGTTT
>CALFBO010000003.1 GCA_937951635.1 Candidatus Saccharimonadia bacterium | reverse complement strand
GAGTAGCTTCAAGAGCATGACGCAAGAGCAGCTTGACGAAGCCGTCAAGCTCATCAATACTAGACCTCGTAAACGACTGAGCTGGCGAACACCAGAACAGATGCTTAAAATCTAGTGGTGCGGTTTGGATTAGAGTCTAGGGCTTCGCACATTAAAACTACAACAGACTGGTCCTTGATAGGGTGGTCCATGGGCCGTACAATAAGACATCTACAGCCCAGCCAAAATAGATATTTTGTTTGGGAAAGCAATAACTAGACCTACTAATACTCGAGGAAAACCAATGAATAAACTTTTTGCCCATACGATTGCAGTCATAGCAGCATCCGCAGCTCTAGCACTAATTGCGCCGCCGAGTGCGCTGGCCGTCCCAGACAACCTACAAAGAACCGAAATGCTAAGTGGCGACCTCGACTTTCCTACATCCTTGGCGTTTGCACCGGATGGGCGTATGTTTATTGCCCAGCTAGGCGGCAGCATACGAGTCTATCAAAACGAGGAGTTACTGCCGTCTCCTCTTGTATCCATACCTGTTACCGCCAGTGTAGACAGGGGTATGCTCGGGATAGCTCTAGACCCCGAGTTTGAGCGTGGCAGTCCGTATCTGTACATGTACTATGTCGATTCAAATACCAAAGTTACTATCGGGCGCGTCAATGCTTCAAGCAACAACGCCACGAGTGTAGAAACTCTATATACTGCTCCTCAAAATACCCCAGGCCAACACGTTGGCGGAACCATTGCGTTTGGCCCAGATGGCAAGATGTATGCATCAATAGGCGACAACCAAAATCCCCCAAACTCGCAAGACCCAACCAATCCCTATGGCTCGGTGATACGACTCAACAAAGACGGTACAATTCCTAACGACAATCCATTTGCTAACCACAGTGACTACGCTCAAGAAATATACGCCTATGGGTTCCGTAATCCATTTCGAATGACCTTCCATCCCACCAATGGACACCTGTACGTAGGCGATGTCGGCCAGAGTGATGTAGAGGAAGTGAATCTTGTAAAGTCTGGTAAAAATTACGGATGGCCCAGTGCCGAAGGCTCGTGCAACTGCTCGGAGTACGAAGACCCAGTCTATGAATACCCGCATGTAAATAACAGCGGCTCCATAACCCTAGGAACAATATACGCTGGCGGCAACTTCCCTCAAGAGTACCAAGGAGATCTATTTATATCAGACTACTCGCTGGGGCACGTACGCCACCTTTCACTTAATTCTGATGGCACTGTTGCCAACTCAACGCAAATCTCTAACTACAACTGGGGTTCAATCGTCGACATAAAACAAGGCCTGGACGGTGCATTATATATGCCAACAGTATACCCAAGCAAAATCATTAAATTAAGCAGCTCCAGTAGCAACCAGCTGCCCATTGCCAAAGCAAGCGCCAGCGCATATAACGGAGCCTCTCCACTATATGTAGAATTTTCGAGCCAAGGAAGCTACGATCCCGATGGCGATCAGCTAAGTTACACCTGGGATTTTGGAGACAGCACCACCAGCACCCAAACAAACCCAAACAAGATTTACACCAATCCAGGCAGCTACACAGTAAAACTCACCATAAACGATGGCCAAAGCAGCATTACTAGTGACCCAATAACAATCCAGGTTGGCGACAAGCCAGTGGTAGCCATCACAACCCCCCAAAACGGCAAAATATACCGAGCCGGAGATACAGTTTCATACACAGTAAACGCAACCGACAGCCAGGGAAACACCTTGCCAGACAGTGCAGTTAGCGTCAAAAGTATTTTGCACCATGACGAACACACCCACCCTCATTCGGGACCATTCATTGGTAAATCTGGCAATATAACTATCCCAACAAGAGGGGAGACCTCCAGCAACACCTGGTATGCAATCATAGCTACCGCCACCAACAGCGCTGGTGTATCTACAGAAACAACTACGCACATATACCCTGAAGTATCATTCTTAGCCATACAAACCCAGCCCGTAAACTTGAATATAGCTGTCGATGGGCAGCCAAAACAAACACCGTACACCACGCCGAGCGTGGTCGGTTTTGAACGACTTGTTAGCGCGCCCGAATACACAACCGATGCCTCTGGCAACAGTTACAAATTCTTAAACTGGCAACATGGTGGCCAGCGTGAACAATATATTGCAACCAGCCAGTCAGGACTAAACTTAGTTGCAATATATCAACTAGACGACCACGATTCTAGCAGCAAAATTTCGGCATCATTTTGGAATCTACCCAACAGCAGCAGCTATCTGAATCAACCACCAGAATTTCCTAATCGAGCTGCAGATAAAACCTTTGAAGCCCAAGAAATAAACAATGACTGGGGATTGGATGCACCTGCTCCTGGGATTCAGGCAGATAGATTCATGGCAAGATGGCAAACCAACCTGCGCGTTGATTCGGCTGGGGTCTATGAGTTTAGCACCACAAGTGACGACGGAATACGTGTACTGGTCGACAATGAGCTCGTCATTAACGAATGGAATGACCACTCCGCGACAAACCACACTACCAAGATCGACCTATTGCCCGGCGACTATACTGTAACTGTCGAATACTACGAAAATGGCTATGACGCAGTCGCAAAAGCCTCATGGCATAGACTAGGCGATAGTGAAGATGATGACGATTCCGATCACCGCGAACACAACCATGCGTATCAAGCACGTTATTGGAACTTAAGCCCAGGTGCATTTAGTGGTCCGCCATCTATACCTCAATCAAATCCAGACCACATAGGTGATGAACAAGAAATAAACCATAACTGGGGGCAAGGTTCGCCCCTGCCAGGCAAAATACAATCAGATATGTTCGTGGCCGAGTGGAATAAGCACCAATACTTTAATGGCACTTACCAGTTCACGGCATCTAGCGATGACGGCGTACGGGTATTTATAGGCGACGATCTAATAATAGACCAATGGAAAGACCAAGGTTCGACCACCTACCGAGCTGTTCGAACTTTAGTCGGAGTGCACGACATCACTGTACAGTACTACGAAAATGGGGGCGACGCGGTAATGCAATTTGCCTACCAAGAGCAACCATCTAACGATGACGACCCAAACGACTGTCAACTCCACGAGAACAATCTAGTAGCTAATTCGGGGTTCGAAAATAGTAACGAGTCTGCACCAAGCTGGAACACATACTCGTGGGGTGGGGCAGAGCCATCCTACCGCATAGACAATACGGGGTGCGAAAATAGCAACAGCCTAGTCCTAGCCAGCTCATCTGTATCTGGCGGCGTTGGGCTTTCTACCAATGCGATCAATACCTACGGGCTAAGCAACTTCAAATACTCATCCCTGATCGCCAGCGATGAGCGTGTAGATGTCACCGTGCAAGCAATAGACGCCAACAACAAATCTTCCTACATCTGGCTTGGAGCGGTGTCCGCCAGTCAAGGCATACAGCAAGTCGACCTAGAACTAGAGTTGCCCCAAGGAACCGAACGCTTTGTTGTGCGGCACAGCCTTGGCGGTAAGACCGAGCTACACATAGATAATGTTCAAATATACTATTAGCACTCAAACTAGAGCTGTCCCAAAACAAAACCGACGCTCTTAAACAAGCTCTACAGGTATGAACGGCATTTTACCAAGATGTATTCTGTGCAGGTTTATGCCCATCGTAACAGTTATATGTAATGCACTCAGCTGCCTTTAAATTCTGCCACATCAATGCCGTCCTCTACACAAGAAAGTACGCAAGCCTCTAGAAAACTCAAAGATGTGCGGATCAACTCGTCGGCAGACTTCGGTGCGCTCACTGCAAAGTCATTAAGTTCGTCCTGTCGATACAAGGATAAATCATACTGACTAAAAATCATTCGCTTAACTGTATCCTCGTCTAGCGAGTACCCAAGATTTTTCAGTATCGAACCTGGCCGATATACTCCTAGCACCAATTGCTCCCTCCTTAGCAAAGAACACACTGCACGTAAGCCATTCCAGGCCATTAGTTCGTGCGCATCAAAACTATCTAAACCTAGTTCTATCGCTGCTGCCACAGGAGTTTTAACTGGTCTTTGCCAATTCAGGGCGCCAAAACTAGTAAGAGTATTGGTAGCCTCATCCTGAATAACAGAATATTCAAACATCGCATAATATGCCAAGCTAGACACAGCCTGTAGTCGCGATAGGGATTCTGGAATGGCTTGATTCTGAAATTCGTACCAATCTATCAATCTTGGAACTGCGTCCATAATCTCGAACAATCTATAGTATTGCTCGCCCCAATACTCTAGCTGAATTGTGTGGGCGGCAATATCGTGCACATCTCTTACCAGTAAGTACTTGTCTCTTAAGGCATCTGTAAAATCATAAGGACACTGACCCTCTAGGCCAAAGCCACGAGAAAATTTTAGCTTGTAGTCAGACTTATTGTCACGAACTAAGCCTAATACTGTAGCCCCATTTGCCACATCCATGACTCGCCCAACAAAACGGTCTCTGCTGACTTCGTCGTAGGGTGTGCTGCCTAGAGAAACGCCTTCGGCCAGTACAACCAATGAAGGCACGTAAAGTGAGTTTGTAGAGATAAACTCACTGCCACCAGGACGCGATTCACTATACAATGGCTCCTGCCAAAACTTAGCTCTGTGAACCGACTCGGTATCGTGAGTAAACACTGAACGATGTTCGTCTCCAACTAGCTCGCTGTCCAGCGGTGAGTGCCCATAGCACCTCGTACCTTCAGGTGTAGTCCACATGGCAGCCATCGTGTATTCGTACTCTTCGTAACGAACATCTTTGCTGGCAGCACCCACAGACTCAGCCAAAACTAGGCCGTTCAATACAGACAACAGGGTTAATCAATAATATTGGCATAGATTTTTTATTGAGCACACAGCCTCGGTTCGGTAGGATCACCCTTTAAGTAGTTGTCGTACATGCAACATCGTAAGCAAGTTATACAATAGAACATTCAATTAAGTCCAGCTATAATTACAAATTCAACACAAAACAAGCTATAATACAAACAGCTAATTATCTATTAGCACCTACTTGAGTTTATTAGCTAGTAGGCCAAAAGATAACGAATAGGAGAAAACCATGGGAGCATTTGACGACGCACTCGCAACTTACAAAGAAGAAAACGCCAACCTAAATCTAGGAATAGACAACGACCTACTAGAAAAGGTTGCAAAAGGGCTAGGGCCGTCTATTTATAACGCCGATGCCTCAAAAGTATCTGGTTCAGATGACTCAGAGCTAGAAACTGTTAAGAATAACTATCTAATTGGAAAACTTGGGCTGGCCGATGGCCCAGAGCTCATGGAAGCTATTAATGAAGTGGTGGAAAAATTAGGCAGCTCAAACCGCAATAAATACCGGGCACTTGTATACGCTATGCTTTGCGAAAAATTCGGTAAACAAGACATTTACTCTTAGGCGCAAGCTTCGAGCTTAGGACGTACTAGAGCAGGTTCTAGGACCTACAAAACAGGAGTCAAGCTTTGGCTCCTGTTTTACTATTGTCCTACCAAAGCAGCGCCACGCATCCTCATCATAACTGTTGGTCTAGCAGCCGACTTTGACTGCAACTAGCCAGAAATGACCCATAAAATGCATGCGAACACCTATCGCGGCAATAGGGCCGTACCCGCAGTTATTCACATAGAGTTGGGTAGCAAAATCCAACACAAGGTGCTTGAACCATCGCTACTAGAATAGCCCATACTAGATGACGATAAGTTTGGCCAACTCCCCGTACTGACTTGGCCTTTTGATATGCATTGCTGACCGTCGCCCTCAAGAACGTAAACGATATAGGCTGGGTTTGAGATGCCATCGAGTGTAAGCGCCGAGTCATAGCCGTAGTAAGCTCCTGTATAGTTTTGTCCGGCGTGAACAAGCATTTTTGAGCCCACTGGACTGCTTGCGTCAACATAGGGCTTAAGGCTATCCATAATCGCACTATCTTCTGCAGCCAATACGCTACCACCGCTTACATGACATGAGCCGCTTGGCATATTGCCCATGCTGCTATAGCCCGTTCCCAGACACACCTGCGGACCGCTGCCAACAACTGGATACTCGCCGTTATCTATGGCATAGCGAAGCAAAGCGCTCGTCCAAACATCTACATTTTTATTTAAGCTACTATTATGGGCACTTTTTTGTACCGAAGATAAGTTGCCATAAACCAGCGCACCCAAAATCGATATGACTGCAATAACTAGCAACAACTCAATCGTCGTAAAGCCTCGATTATCCGTCCTAATTTTTGCAACAATATTGCTTCTAAAGTTGGTGCTAAACATAAGCTTAATTTTAATCATGAGCTCCCAATTTGTCTACCCGTATCACGTCAAATACATTCCAGCATCAATCGATGGACTCAAGCTTATAAACTCGCCATGTCTCTTCTTCAAACAGCAACTCATAGTCGTATAATTCTGTGATCTTGTCGATTATCATATCGGCAACATCGGGCTCTACAAAAAAATCTGGTATAGCGTCGGTGGTAACTATGTAGTCGTATGCGCGTGTAACTTCTATAGGCTCGGCCCATTGAAGATCGGCAATGCGATAAATTTGGTCTCGATTTGCAAGGTGGGGCGTCAGCGCATCATCGGCAATTACTGAAACACCATCTGGAATTGACTCCAAAGCCCTATGTCCAACTTCAATTACTTCTGTCGAATACCAGCTAGCCCCTTTTATGCGGTTAACTAGCTCGGTATCTTTTGCAAGAATAACTAGGTTAATCGCAACAGCTGCAAACACAACCAACTCAGGACCAATAGACATTTTATTACTCAAACTAACCTTAAAGTTTGGGTAGCGCTGCCTGACTCTGCCAATTGTATCTACCATGGCCATTATCAATACTGCAGCAATGGTGGCAGTATAGTGATAGTCGGTGGTCCACAAGTTATCGTTAGACGACAGCATTCGCTGCAAAATTGACGGCACGGCGAGTAAAAAGTACGGCGACACCAACGGCAGCATCAAGAACGGCACCAGCATATAGCCTAGGGTCGCCGCTTTCTCGGCAGGCCTAAACAAAGTTACTATGAAAAGAGCAGGCCTGGTTAATACTCCCCAAACAATACTTGAAGTTGAGTCGCCAAAGGTGTCATATTGATTCAAATACTGAAAGTCTTGCCGACCCCCAGATAGTGCCGGCATTATAGCCTTGGTCACAATCGTAAAGCCAAACAAGCCGCCAAAGATTGATGCCAAGCCATGCTTGTAGTTCCTCCAATAAAGCAAAATGCCGCCGGAGAACACCGCGTATATCCAAAACTCCTCTTTAGTTAAAAACAATAGCACCAGGGCGACCCAATACCAGCCAAATCTTTTTGTATCCATAAAGTAAACCAGCCATCCAAGCAAGGGCACTGCAAATGCAATCTCGTGAAAGTCATATAAAATTGCCGAGTGCACACCCCAGAACAAACCTACTAACGACGCCGCCAATACTGCAAGTTTTGAGCCAATGTGATTTTTGCTAAACAAAAATACTGGGAATACTGCAGATGACATCAACACTGCCTGAACAATCAAAATAGTTTTGGCGCTGGGAAATAGCCCATACAAGGGTCCAAGCAACATAAGAATGGGGTGGAAGTGGTCCGATAATAAGTTTGGAACCATTCGTATAGTGTTTTCAGGGGCCTTGAACTGAGAATACTTCCAAATATGTTGCGAAAAAATCCCCATATCGTAGCCCAGCGACTCAAAGTTGTAGTGCTTTGTTATCGAAAAATACGCAAATACAGTAGAAAATACCACAAACAACGCCACAACCAGCATCACGGCACGGTCTTGGGTGAGCCGCTTAAACAACTTCATAACAATGTTCACCTTTAATTATCCGCCCTTACCTGAAAGACTTATACTTCAAAAGTATTATAGCAACTATCGCCATATTAAAACAAAATGCAAACCCTAGACTGTGACTATAGACTATTTCTATAATTTAAGCTCTAGTTACTTTTGGCTACTAATGTTATAGTCACATTAGTCACAAGTTTCATGCTCGGCTTCGTCTAAGCTATGAACCAGGGCTTACGCAGGCTGTGTAATTATAGTTGAAGGCGATAAATCTATCTCCCGATTCGAAAACCCGTAGCGTCGCCCAGGAACAAAAACCTAGTCAAATCCTACTATGATCCTATGGACTACAAGATAAAACAAGCATAAGGAAGAACATGCCTACAAAACTATACGTCGGTGGCTTAGCCTACCAAACAACAGAGGAAACTCTACGAAAACACTTTGAACCATTTGGAGAAGTAGTATCGGTTGCAATAATTACTGACCGCGACACCGGAAAATCAAAAGGATTTGGATTCGTCGAACTAGAAGGTGAAGAAGCATCGCAAAAAGCAATTGCTGAATTGCACGACCAAGAACTAGAAGGTCGTAAGCTTACAGTTAACCCTGCTCGTCCTCGCAAAGAACGATCAGACTTCGGCGGCTCATACTAGAGCTACCACTATTGAAGCTAAAAACCCCGGCTTGGCCGGGGTTTTTAGTATATTCAGTTAAATTGGCGACCAACTAACGTTACAAAAGTTAGCCCCAAGCCAGTATGTGTGCAGCTTAAGCACCTATTAAGTCTAATTTGCGCCAGACTCTAGTGGCCATACAACCTAATCTGGCCAAATATGCGCCAAACAAGCTACCGCCAATAAAACAAAACTCAAACAAAGCAAAGATGCGTTAACTATAACTAAAAACCAAATTTTATTCTTGGGTTGCCCTAGAATTTACAAGATGCGTATCAAACGAATAATATTAACTACACCGTCAGTACTGCCAGCACTCATGTTTAACAGCGAGGCTTAACTGCGCCTGTACTGCAGCCAATAAATCAGCAAGGCTGCACCCAACAATCCCATAGCAACAAAGCCAACTACTCTCCAGGTTTTATTTTGGCTATCAGTTTGACCACTTGGATCGGCAGATATATTGCTCTGATCTGCCGGAGAACCAATAGTGCCCGCTGTAGAGTTATCGTCACCAGGTGTTGCTGGCCCAATGGCTAACTTTATGCGGCCATCGTTTGCGGAGTTAACTTCGTAGGCACCACCATCACTGATAGTCATGCTTGCAACGGTGAACGCCACGCCCTTAACTTCTGTATTGGAATAGGAGACATCGTCACTAAAATCAATGTAGCGACCCCGATACTCGTCGAAGACTCGCCAACGATTTTCGCTCTTTAGTCGTCCTGGAATGTATATTTTTAGTTCGGCAAGCTCACCAGGGTTGGGGCAGCCAAGATCTAATTCGAACAAACCAAACTCGTAGTAATTGTCGGCGTCTGCAATATCAAAGTCGGACTCTGTGACATTATTAAACTCATGGATTGTTTGGCATCCGCTCGACTCCATGGTAACGTGATTGGCTCCCTCCACCTCTCCGCCCGCAGCAACATAAACATTTGTTGCGACATTATCTTGAAGACTGTCTGGCACCTGGTCGTTATTCCCGTCCAGCACCCCACCAGCAGCACCAACCAATAACTGCTCTTCAGCCGCATCGCTAATATTGTCGCTATCGCTCGAATCAAAGGTGTCGCTTGCTGTGACAACAACAGTATCGCTAGCCCGTAAATCGCCAACAGCAGCATCTACCTTGAGCACATAAACACCAGGGCGCGTAATAGTCAACTTAGGATTCGCAGCGTTTCGGCCAGCTATGCCGGCACCACCCCTAGGGCCGCTAATTACACTCCAGCTAAAATCAGTGTTATCGATGTTACTTGTTCCATTTAAACCTCGGTTAATCGAAGTGCCTAAGTCTATAGATGTATCGCCGCCAGCATCTACCACAAGTTTTTCAGAATCGTGGACATCATCCTCGATATCGTCTACTGTCACCAGTAAGGTCAGCCTGTCAGCCTGTTCGGGGTTTCTGGCTGCAGGATCATCTACCACAACTGTCACTTCATACACATTATCAGCGTCTAAATCACCAGGTGCTTCGAAATCGGGCTCTCTGGCAAAGCTGAGCACGCCACTAAGCGGATTTATACTAAACCACGCCGAGTCGCTAGAGTCTACAATCTCGTAGGCCACTGAAGCGTTTTGATCTTGGTCTTCTGCCCTGAGGGTAGTAACATAAGCTTGATTCTCTGGGGCAACTATAGATTTTGCACCAAGTACCGTTTTACTGGTGAAGTAGGGGAGTTCGGGGCTGTCACCAATTACTACTACATATTGCTGACTAGAGCTGTTGCCATCACTGTCAGTAGCGCTAACCACTACTTCGTATCTATTGTCCTGGCCAACATCTGTCGGCTCTTCATAATTCACTGTTGGCGAAAACAGCAAGTTAGCACTATTCTCGAGAGCCTCGTAAACCCCGGTGCTACTTTCTAATTTAAACTTTGTGCGATCATCGCCGCCAACTATTGCCAGTGAAAACGCCTCGCCCTCTTTGTCTGTTGCCGAAATAACACCAGCGACTGTAGAATTTTCCGTAGCTTCAATTTCATAAGGGGCAATGAACACTGGAGCGCTGTTGGCTACTTCGGGCTGAGATAAGCTTAAAGATATTTTGTCTTTACTTAGTTTAACAACCCTTCGAGTAGTCGCCGATGTTACCTGCGAGCCATCATCGACAGTTAGTTCTGTTGCTCCGGCATCACCCAATACCACAAACTCAAGTTCTGCAACTTTTGCCTGAGTGCCTATTGGAAAATCTTCATCCTGGCGCCGAGAAATTGTTATACGACCACCATCATCAAGTGATTCCAGCCCAACCCCAAAGACGGATTCTTGGGTGTCGATATTCTCTAGTTTAAGTGTCTGGCTATCGTAAGATAGTACTGCATCGACCTGAGACAGTAGTAGACTTTGGTCGGTGTCAGCCAAGACATCTACAAAAATACGTTCGCCTTTACTTACGTCTGTAGAGCTAGCCTGCAACACTATGCGTGATGACCCCTCAGATACTAGGCTATCTTTGACTGATATAACCACCGACGCGTCGCCGCCACTCTTGTAAAGATTGCTGTTATTAGAAGCATCAATCAAGGAAGTTCCACGATCGAAGGATATGTCCGCACCCCCTTGTGATCCAACCACCTTAAACCTAAGCTTTGCCAATACCAAATCACCACCAGATAAAGGCTCGAAGTTAACTCTAGACACCTCAACTCTGCCAGGCTCACTGCTGCTCGCAAGACCTTCGCTAAAAGAGCTCTGGCTTACGTCTACTTCATCTAAAAGCTGAAGTCGATCTAGTGGATACACGACCACTGCATTGGCAGTGTAAGTGCTTTTTCCTTTGGAATTGATGCCGATAGTCGCTACGATTTCATCGCCCGGGACTGCAGATGTTTTATCGACTAAAATATGCATAGGGTTGTCGGTTAAAGTGCTCTTCGTTGAAGCATTGGATATTTGCAACAAAGCTATGCCTATTGCTGCAAACAGCATAGTGTAAGAAAACAGCTTCAGCTTTGATAGTGGTCTGGATTTTGGTTTGCTGGGCATTATTTGTTCTCCATTTTATCTATAAGCAAGGATAGGTCGGCTTTTGTAACCTTACCGTCTCTATTCAAGTCAATTTTTTCGGCATTTGTGCCTGCTCGCCAGTTTGCAACAAAAATACTTACATCGGTAACATCAATTTTGCCGTCCCTATTTAAGTCTGCTATATCAAATTTTGATGATGGACTTGGCGCCCTGTCAGCCATAAGCACCCCTGGATATTCAGTAGTGTTTTTTGGGTTGCTAGTCGCTTCTTCCGGGTAGAGTAGATCTCTGGGGAAAAGCTTGTCCCAAGTTTTAGAGTTTACGACACCGTTACTGCTAACGGCAGAGTCTGTCTGGAAAGCTTTAACTGCTCTTGCAGTACGATCTCCAAAAATACCGTCTTCGGCGCCTGAGTTATACTCAAGAGCATTCAAGCGTCTCTGAACAACTCGCACAGCAGCCTTATCGTTGTCTACACCGACACGCAGTCTGCCGCCCGCCGCAACTGTTTTTGCACGAAGCGAGTTTATCCAGTCGCGCGATTTAGACCAAGTATTTGGAGGTAGGGTGGTCCCAGCACCAACAGGTGTGACAGACGCTTGCTCAACAGGCTCCACAAACAACTCCAAGTAAGCCAAGCCATCTACTTCTATATGCTCAAGTCGCAACAACCAATTATCCTCAACATCTACTGTTGTTGACACTTCTTTTATTTGTCCCGATTTTATCCAGTTGTTTATGACCAGTTTGTCATTTACAAACAACCTTGTTCCGTCGTCTGCTTTAACAGTCAACTTATATGTACCACCCCTGGATACCTTGCTGCGCCAACGACCAATCCACATATCTGGGTCGATCTTTTCGTGAGGACTCCTTTGGCCCCAACCGCTGCTAATTCGTAGCTGCTGAGACTGTACGTCGGGCTTCCAAGTTGGTATGGCCTCACGAACTCCTTGCACATTCCAAAACTCTGTTACAAATTTATCTGTAGGCACAGGTGCCGGTGTATAAGTTGCGTTTGAGTTACTGGTATCTACTGGCTTAACTGCGGGGCGACCATTTGGATAGATCAACCTTTCTGGAAACAGTACATCCCAAGTTAGTACACCTATAATACCGTCCTGGGCGAGAGAGCTGGCTTTCTGAAACGACTTCAAGGCACGTTCAGTCTGAGCGTCAAAAATGGTGTCTATAGGACCTGGATCAAAACCAAGCTGCCTTAGTCTAAGTTCCGATAGTCGAACAGCCGCCCCATTGTTGCGAGCGAACTTCTTAAGAACACCAAGCTTAGTTCGTAACAAATCTAAACGTTCTGCCTTGTCTGGCCAAGCAGTATCAGGAATGCGTTCGGGGTAGAGAACAGCTACAGGAAATAGTCTGTCCCAGGTACTTGCTCCGACCAGCCCATCAACATCAAGTCTGCTTCGGGCTTGAAAGTTACGCACAGCTGCATCTGTTGCAGCAGTAAAGCTATTCGCTGTAGGGCCAGTATCAGAACCTGGATTATAGCCAAGTTCTGACAGTCGACGCTTAACCACCCTAACTGCATCAGGGTGGTTGCCGCTATCGCCAACAGAAAGTAGCTGGCCTGGCCTGTCGATATTGTCGCGAAGAGCATTGATCCAATCTCGTGCCGCCGACCACTTCTTTAGGCTGCTGTCATCAAAAAATGCTTGCGTAGGCTTAAGCTGGTCGGTTGGCTTTTCAGGTTCATCCAGGTGTGGATCTTCTTTTGTTATTCGGGCGGGCCCTTTTGCTTCCTTTGAAAATAGAACTGTCTTAGTTTTGGGGCCAATTACGCCATCAACATCCAGTTCATTTTGAGCTTGAAATGCGAGTACAGCAGTTTCGGTCATTGTGCCAAATATGCCATCTGCAGCACCTGGGCTATAGCCAAGTTCTGCAAGTCGCGATTGAGCCAATCTCACCTCATCACCCCTGGAACCCGAACTTAGGTTGCTGCTCGAATTTTGGTTGGGCCGCGTCGGTGGAGCGGCACCATCGCTGTGGTCATCAACGATTTTGGCGACACTCAAAAAATTGTACCAATCGAATTTTGACCCAGGATCGGTGCGATTTTTAGGCTGCACCTCGCCATGACCGGTAAAGCCGGCTCTACCATTTATTGCCTCAGACCCACTAACATGTCGATAGGGCATTTTAAGGTTTTCATTTATCTGAGCGGTTGTTATAGCCAGGTTAAGCAATGATCTATCATCCCATTGATTGTTTTTTTGCCAGTCAGCAGCCCTTGTTGCCACACTAACCCCAACAGACGACCTGTTGCAGCATGATGCCTGAAATGCGGTCCAGTTTAGTGGCACAGTCCAGACGACACTATTAGAGTCTACTAAAGCGTTATAGCTGGCTGCTCTACTAGACGTAGAAAAATAATTAGCCACATTATCGGCGCCCTTATCATTAGATATGCTGTACCTCGTGGGTCCACCGCCTTCGGCAGTGTGTACAACTACGTAGCTTGGCGTGCGCGATCGACCTATGTAGAAGTGCCCTTTCATAGTTTTACCGCCATATGTCCCTCGGGTGCGGCCATATGGATTAGGGTTGGCGGGCAAATAGTAATTCAACGGGTTTGAAGGCATAGTTTCTAGCCCCAAGCCTAAACTTAAATCATATGCCAACGAAGTTTTTCCGTCGCCAATGTAGCGTTCAAGATCAATGCCAAGGTCAGGTAAATGTTCTTCTATTTTTTTGGCTGCGGCCAATTTAACACCATCTTGCGCCGAAGCCGTATTGTATTTATATGCCACCAACCCAACGAGAATACTCGCAGTAAATAACATAACTACTGTTACGTCGTATCCTTTAACTTTAAACATCTTTAAATTACCCCTGCCTAAATGTTTATGCTTTCCATATATAGTAGCACGGGTTGTGAGTGAAGTTTAAGCTATTGGCTTTATGCTATATAATAGCCCAACATGATCGAATGGATAACAGAAGTAATCAATTCAGTAGGCTACGCAGGCGTAGCCTTTCTTTCTGCTCTTGAAGTCGTCATACCTATAATCCCTTCCGAGGTAGTCTTGCCTTTTTCAGGGTTTGCAGCGAGTCAAGGTGACATGAATTTAGTAGGTGTAATCCTTGCAGCCACGGCAGGTTCAACAATAGGCTCATTAATACTCTATTACTTTGCCCAATTTTTTGGCTGGAAACGCCTTAATTTACTTGTAGATAGATGGGGTAGCCTACTGGGCGTAAAATCTAAAGATCTTGAGTCTGCAGGGGATTATTTTGAAAAGTACGAGTATAAGTTTGTCTTTTTTGGGAGATTCATCCCCGGTGTGCGTTCAGTCATAGCAGTCCCAGCGGGGCTTAAGGGCATGTCGGTTATAGGTTTTAGCGTAATGACCACTATAGGGGCATTGCTGTGGAACATAGCCTTGGTCTACGCAGGCTATAAGCTTGGCGACAACTATCATGCAGTCGAAGAATGGCTAGGCCCCGTATCCAAAATTGTTGCTGCCACTGTTTTTGTAGTTGCTATCTATAAATTGTACCTAAAGCCAAAATTTAAAACTCGCAAAAACAACACGCCGCAGGCAAACGAATAGGAAACACCTCACTCTAGCAATACTCTATAGCATCATTCCTGCCAAGGCAGTAATCCAGGCTTTACTCACTAGATTCCTGCCTTGGCAGGAATGACGGTTGCTGCTATTTTTACAAACAAAGTAAAATTGAGTGTGAGTCAGGTAGCCATAGACTCAAAAATAAATATCTTGTATAATATATATCAGTAGTCGTCAATGACCACTATTCCTTAACAACCCGGCAATCAAAACCCACGACCCAC
>CALFBO010000002.1 GCA_937951635.1 Candidatus Saccharimonadia bacterium | reverse complement strand
GAAAAATCCACCAAGGTCGGGCACATCCCCAAAATTTTATATCACTGGAGAGTGATAGCAACATCAACCTCTACCTCAATCGCAGCCAAGCCGTGGGCAATGGAAGGGCAAAAAAATGCCGTCGAAGCTTACTCAAAAGCTAACGGCATCAAACTAAATGCTGCTCATGACGAAGGTGGTGTTATGCACCTAAAACTTAAGGCATCGTCAAAATCAGATTACGATCTTATTGTAATAGGTGAACTCGGTGAGCGCGAATCCGACAAGCTAATGCGCAGCGCAAACCTAAACAACCCTCGTAAAGTGAACTTGAAGTCTGCAGATGGACCCCGGTCGATACTTCAAGAACTTGAAAGTTCATGCCAAAAGGGAAACACACCTGCTCTTTTGCATGCTAATGTCGTCTCCAATATCAAACCTGGCGACATAGAACAGCTATCGACATGGCTGGACATCGACGAAGTAGCCAGTGCATCCGGCCAGCTTTATTCTCAGTCGAATAAGCTTATTGACGCCGGTCGAATTGGCGGTTTCATGGCTGCATTTGGATCCATTTTTAGCCACAATAATTACGCTCCTGGTGTGTTCGGATTCACCGATTGGATAAGAAATGTAACTGCAACATCTCCATATTTTGTGGTCTACTCACCAGAATTACTCAAGCAAATCCTACCCAATGTAACAGCCTCGAAGTCAGACAGCCCTCTCGACATTCACTGGAGAATTAGCTTGGAGCTACGTAAAAAAAACTACCGCCACGTAGTAACACCCTTTGTTAAAACTTACAGCAAGAAATCTAGCATAATTGAACCCGCCCCGTCAGCAGAAACTCAACAACTGCTAAAGAAAGTTTTACCACATGGCGAAGATTACTACTTCAACACAAACTTGTCGTACTCTCAACCTGGTCCCGTCTGGATCAAAGACACCAACAAGGATGGCGTAAACAATATTGCGAGTGCAATCGCCAATTACTCTCGAGGTTGGCAAAATATACCTCAAGACAGTGAAAATCAAGCAAACATTTCTAGTATTACGACATACGCAAGCGATGCAATAGCACTATCTGGACAATACTCATTTACTTCAAAAATACTTGAAGCTAACTATGAATCTATACACAAAAACGGCGATGCCTTGCAAAAAATCGACACAGCTATATGGCTGCTGCCAAATTTCTCTACAGTTTATGCAGGGTTAAAAAATATATTTGCGCTGGCCGATCAACTAACAAAAGTTGAAGGCACAACTCATTCATTTGTATTCACAGGCATGTCAGACCTGGCCGACGAGCGCAAAGCAGTGCTGGCAACCTTTCCAGAACTTTCTGGTTCAAAATTTCTATCTATACCAAGAGATGAAATAGCCGACCTGCCTGAATCCGATGTTGCCTTCTGTACGCTATGGACAACAGCCTACGACCTCTTGAGCTACAACAACACCAAACGAAAATGCTATATAGTCCAAGACTGGGAGCCAGATTTTTACCCCAAAGGAACCTTATCTGCATTGGCGCTACAAACTTATGACTTTAACTACCTAGGAATATGCGGCACGGAAGGACTTGAAGAAAACTACCTTGCACATAACCAAAAAAATACTGCGACTTCGCTATACTCAAAATTGGAACTAGACACCTACATCAACAACTCAAAAAACAAAGACACACCGAATACAGCTACACCGCCCTACAGAGTCATGCTTTACGCTAGACCAGACATGCCCAGAAATGCTTTTGAGCTTGGCTTAAACACGCTAACCGAGCTCAAAAACCAAATGGGTGACAAAGTCATCCCAATACTAGCGGGTAGTGTTTTCGACATCGAAAATTACAACCTGCAAGCAAGAGGTATCGAGTATGCTGGAAAAGTACCATACGATGATCTGCCAAACTTCTATTCCTCTTTTGATGCACTGCTATTTTTGATGTTTAGCCAGCATCCTGGCGTAGTGCCGGTAGAAATGATGGCAAATGGTGTGCCAGCAGTAATTAACACACACAGCAGTAATGCCTGGGAAAAATTCTACCTACATGAGACAAACTGTCTACTGAGCCCTCCTGTGATAGGCACGATGGTAGAATCACTGCAACGATTACTCACCGATACAAGTCTAAGAACAAAACTAATTACTAACGGCTATGAATTCTCCAAAAAATTCACCAATGAACACTACACTACTGGTGCTAAAACAGTAATAGAAAACATAAAGGCAGGTAAGTAACATGGGGCTATTTAGTTCAAAAATCCAAAAAGGTGCTTGCGACGTATGCCAGCAAAACGACTACAAAAAGTTTAGATCTGTTGGCAAGCACCTATATGAAACATGCCAAAACTGCGGAACTATTATCTTAAAAACCAGACAGCTAAACATAGATACTCCTCCAGACACCTATCTTGAAGACGTAGACCAATATTTGTCGATAATAAGTCCAGAAGGGACTCGTTACATGGCCGGCAATGTCGACCACTACTATCAAGAAAAAATCGACGACCAAAAGGGCGATCTTCTAGAAATAGGATCCGGGGTTGGTATGCTTGCTTACACATTATTCAGTCGCGGCTGGGAGGTCGATACTATGGAACTGAGCAAGGTTGCGTCTGAGTGGCAAGATAAAGTATTTAAATTAAAATCATTCAATAAACCACTAGAGTCACATAACTCTGGTAAAAAATACAATGCCGTAGTTCTAGTGGAGGTTGTCGAGCACTTCTATGACCCGCTTGCCAATCTTAAGCAAATAAAAAAACTACTCAAAAAACCTGGAATGATATTTGGCACCACCCCAAACATTAAAAGCCTACACTGGAGCAACAGCGAACAGGACATCTACGATCCCACCGACCACATTGTGCTTTTTAATCGCAATTCACTTAAAGCTATTTTGCAAAAAGCCGGATTTAAAGATATCACAATCGAATATTTCGGCATGGGAGATAAGCATGATTCAAACCTTATGTATAGCGCAAAGAAGTAGCTAACACCCCCGAATACTCGCTAGAATATCGGAGCACCAGTTGGTATCTGAGTCATAATCGTACTTTCAAAGTACGTAACGCCTACACCGTTAAAGACTGTGTCCATCAATGCCCCATTCAGTATCCAACGCTTCTTCCCGCCATCTATCCAGTAGATTTTTCCATCGTCGTCCTTAACTAGTCTGGTTGCATAGGAGCCTATTTCAAATTTGTCGAATAATTCTGAGTCTACGTCAAGCACACTGTTTGTAACATTAGCATATGCAACTACAATATCGGCATGCGGCAAAGAATAGCCTCTGCCAAAACTCACCAATTTTAAGGCACCCGAAACAGAATTACGAATAAGCAGCGAATCCGAACCCAAAGCCTTCCTTAACTCTGCAATAGACTTCGGACTTAACTCCACAGGTTTTACATCCTGCGATAAGTAGCCCAAATTTATTGCAGTTGCGCTACTTATAGGGTACAAACCACTCGCTCCTACTAGCCAAAAATTCGATGCATCATCCGACTTTACAAGATGTGACTGAACAGGCTCGTCCAACCGGGCAAAAAAAGGAATTGCCGATAGCGAAGCTATACTTGGCAAGCTGCCCTCGGCATCTAAATTATCACTAACAATCTTTGGTACTTTTTTGGCAAACTGTCCGTTAACCACAAATACACCACCATCGTGGTTGAAGTATGACGAATTAATATCACCTGCATCTCTAAACCTGTCGAGAGTTACAGGCAAAATCTTAAGAGTATTTTCGTGATCTATACCCCAGCTTGAGTATGCTGCCTCGTCGATTAGGTGCTTACTGACACCATCTATCAAGTAATGTTCTCCAGCTGTCGACGAGACTATTGTGTCTAAATACTGGCCAGATTCAATACTCAAACTCAATTCGCGGGACATATTGTAGTCCGAACTAATTCCCCAAGCCGAAACCTTGTCGTTATTAATTCTATGCTTTACGCCTGACTGCATAAGGTAAAAACCACCATCGCTGTCCGAAACAAGAGGTGAGCTAATTTGCTGCTCCCGAAACCGCTGCATCTCTTGATCACTAATAGTCATAAAGCTTTCGGACCCTTTAGACCACTCCTTAAGCGCCGAGTCTGTAGAAAGCCACAATCGTCTATTGCTAGAACCGTCTAGTAAGTAGTGTTTTCCTGAACTTGTGGCGCTCGCATACCGGCTTAAATTGTCACCATCTGGAATCGACCCAATAACCGTCGATGCCATGTTAGTTACCTCGCTATATTCCTGCAAGCCCCAAACCTTGGCCGTCGTAGCTGCCGAAATGTAGTGCTTACCGTCAACACCAATCATGTACCACTTACCGGTATCTGCATCGCTCACGAATCTACTCAGTGGGCGAGCATCAAACAAAGACTCTAGCTGGGGTGTAATCACTGGGGCTTCCATCCCAGATGGCTTGTACAGATCGGCCAAACTATAATCACTTAAGCCGTCATCAAATAAAATCTCACAAAGCGAAATTACAAGCTCGTTACCAGTTTCGCTCAAAACAAAGTGCTCATAGTCGGCACCACGAGAAAAGCTGTTTATAAATGCATCACTAAAAATCGGGGTAGTGGCCTCTTCGCAGCCCCAGTTTTCACCTTTTGGACTCCCAGAGTGAAAGTGTAGTTCGCCGCCATCTACAATAAATATCTCGCCCTGGGCCGATTCTGCACAGTGAGACAGCCACTTACCATCTTTCAAAGAGTTCACGAGTCCTGGCACAACGACGGCAGTATTTTTATCCATGCCCCATATTTCTAATAAACTAGGGTCGGCAACGTAGTGCCTATAGCCGTTGTCAACCAAAAAATAATTACCAAACTTATCGCTTATGAGGCTAAAGGCTTCATGACTAGTTTGTCGCGACTGTATGTAGCTTGTTGGCACATCAAGCACTGGCACATCGCCAATACCCCATCGTTGTATAGTCTGGTCACTAATCAAAAAGGCATGTGTTGATGTTGCCAAATATGTCTCGGCTCCAGACCCAACACTTACAATTCTCCAGTAGTTATCTAGCTCTGCCGGTGGCCCAAACCACTCATTAAACAATCTCCAAAAATTACGATTACCATAAGCCGAACAGCTATCGCCAACTCCATACAAATTGTTTAGAGCAGCCTGGTTGGGCTGATACGGCGTGTATATATACAGGTTTGCTGTAGCTTGGTTTTCTATGTAAACCTGAGAATTACCACACCGAGTCAAATCTGGGTGAAAGTGAATATTGTTGTTGCGCTCTGCTCTAAAGTTAAACCAGGTGGGATTGGCTTCGTAGCGCCTAAAACCCTTGGCTGCCTGATACACCTGGTTAAAAAACCCAAAATACTGCTCATCGCACGGAGCCGTGTCGGGGCAACCGTAGCCAGTTGCTATGCGATATTGGCTGGGCCAGGGCCAATCGTCACGAACTAAACTTTGTTCTTTTTCTAGCAATACAATTAGTACCTGCGGGTTAATGGCGCAGGCTTGGGCAACATCGTATATAATCTTTGCGCCTGTTTTTACACCAGGCTCTATACTCCCAGCACAAAGACTATCGGCAGTGTTCTCAATAGCCTGCACCTCCTGTTGATAGTCCCTCAGGCAAACGTATGGAGGCTCGTAGCCACGCGAATTGCCGTACTCTGCCCTAGTTTGACCACCCCGCAGCTTGTCGCCGTCTGTGTCACATACTGGGACCATTTCTTCTAAAAAGCTCTGTATCTGCTCTACTGTCATAGAATCTTTATCATTAAAGACAGCGTCATCGATAATCCTGCCTGGCGCAAAATCAGCTCCGTCTAGGCCTAGGGCATCAACCGGCTGAAACGGCAAGAGCATCGCAACAAAAGACATGAGTAAGCCACCAACTACAACCTTGGACATCAAGTAAGTCCTTGGCATGCTACTTAATCTCAACACTTGTTGTTGCACTCCCCTTGGCAGAATCGTTCGTATAAATTACCTCGACACTCCAAACTCCCGTTGACGCAAATTCAGATCTTGGCACTACCAAAGTTTCACAGATAGATGTACTGGCGTCGGGCCGAGCCGACACCTCCTTGGATAATTGCTCACGGTCCATAGTGAAGACTACCCAGCAGGTGCCTTCAGCAATAATATTTCCCACGAACGCTCTAACCTCTACCTCTTCGCCATACTGGCTAGCGTCAACTATTGATACTGCTGCCTCGGCTAAAGTTGCTTGGGGGTCGGTGGCTGCATCATCAGTTTTCTCACTTGATTCATCGTTAGCGCCTAAATTTGCTGTCTCATTTTTTGCAGTCTTGTCGAAGCTTGGATACGTGGACGAATCTGTATTGTTGCTTGTCTGATTATTGTTAGTTATCTGCTTGTTTTCGTCGCCACTAGAATTAGAAATTTTGATAAGACCCATAACAACGACTGCCCCGAGTAATGCGTACATAATTTGCTGTCTTGATTTTTTGCCCACAGTTGTATTCACCCTTAGTTTAAGTCACATATTTCGCACTTGCGATTCCGACCCCAGAAACACCAGTGAAAGTGCATCTGCTATTTTTCTAATGTCAACGATACTAAGGCATCGCTTCCACCAAAAAAATGACAGCTGTACATCCTCTGGATGCTTCTGACCCTGGAAGCCAAGTGCGAAATGCGTGTAAGTACAGGTTAGCACAACCGGCATTGGTTGCTCTAGTTGTTTGATTTAATTACAACATAAAAAGTGATTGGCTTTTGTATTTTACAAACACAAGTACGATTTATAAAGTTAAGCGGAGAAAGGGTTTGCCTGGGCGACGTGTGCCCAAGTGGTGCATGTGATTAAGCGCGTTTATGACTCCATCGTTGGCGTCCAAACACTTCACATGCCCCACTGCCGCTGCAAGTCGATTCTAGCTAGCTAGAATCGCATACTTAGCTTCCGCTGGCATGGCTGACCATAGGCTGGGTAGCTGGCGGAGCATGTCCAGTTGGTACCGCTCATGGTCGTTGAGAGCTGGCCACAAGGGGTCAGCTACTCCATTGCCTGCCACTGCCATAAGCAGCGGGCGAGAGCAGTACGTAGTCCACAACGCGGCTGGCTGGCTGGCGACAGAAACGGCATGTCTGCCGTCAAACTCAACTTTGCTGCTGGTCACAATGTGACGCAGCCAAATCAAGGTCAGCGCCAAAGCCAGCGACACAACTACGGTAAATACGAGTACAAAACTCATAACAAATCCCTTTCATCCGAATTGGTGCAAGAGTCCATTGTTGAACATTCTTGCAGGTGCTACAGATGCTTTCTCTGTACATTACTATAATACCATATTACACAAGTTTTGTAAAGTATATCTAGAGTAACCACACACTACCCAAACAACCAATAAAAGAGAGATCCCAACACCCTCTA
>CALFBO010000001.1 GCA_937951635.1 Candidatus Saccharimonadia bacterium | reverse complement strand
AGTATTTGTTCGTCAGCTCACTGCTGTAAATTCCAGTTTTTGGATAGAAGAAGTTAGCACAACCACACTACAAAATACACTGGCACAGGTATTTCTTAACAAGAACATTGGCAACAGCAGTCTTGAAGATACACTAATTTTATTTGCCCCGGTGCTATTAGTGGTGTTTGTTGGCTATATTCTTAGTAAGCTCGGTAAAAACCAAAGACAGCGCAGCCTCCTTTTGATAGGCTGCTTGGCCGTACCCATGATTTTGCTTTATGTAGTATCAATACTTCCGTTTGTGCAGTCGGTTTATTATATTCGCTATTTTTCGCAGTATGCAGTTATTGGCGTGTTGGGTATTGGGTCTGTATTGGCTGCTGGTGTGTTTATGGGTAATAAGTTCATACGCATGTTTAGCTCGGTGGCAGTAGTAATGGTCCTGACTGCAAACATAATCGGCTTGAGTTCTGTTTATAGGGGTGAAGGTAAGAGTCACTTTAATATTAAAGAGTTAAGCCAGCGTATAGATAAGCAATATCTTGATGGCGATGCCATAGTTGCATCAGGTATATGGGAGTTTTATGACACCCATCGTTACAGCAGCAACCTAACAACTGTAAGAATGGTTTTAAGTGGCGATTTTTATGGTGGTGCATCACTGGTCGAGGATCGTGAAGATTTATTGGTAGACAGTCTAGATGACGTAGTTGTAGCAAAGGGCGGAAAAATTTGGTTTGTAGCTAGTGGGGGCGACGTGGAAGTTCCCGATACATGGCAGCAAATAAGTGATCCGGTCTATGCAGGTTCGCACTCATTAAGAACGTATATTTTAAAGTAGTGACGTTTTTTAAAGAAGTCCACAGTCATGGTCCTGGCATGTCCAGATTGGGCGAGCTGTATTTTAATGGCAAGGTCGTAAAGACCCCTACATTCATGCCGGTTGCCACCAAAGGATCGGTCAAAGGGTTGACCATGGGTCAGGTTCGTTCGACCGGTGCCGGCATCGTTTTAGGTAACACCTATCATTTACATTTAACAGCTGGAGAGGACTCAGTAAACATGCATGGTGGTCTATCTGAATTCACAGGCTGGGATGGTCCTATGCTTACCGATAGCGGTGGGTTTCAGGTATTTTCGCTAGCAGGCATAAATAGTATCAATGAAGACGGCGTATGGTTTAAAAATCCTGCAAATGGCGATAAGGTGTTTTTAAGTCCAGAAATATCTATGCAAATTCAGCACAAACTAGGGGCAGATATCATAATGGCGTTTGACGACGTTGTTAGTTTAGCAACAGAAAAACGACACCGAACCCTCGAAGCAATGGATAGAACACACCGGTGGCTTAAACGGAGTATAGACGAACATAATCGGCTACTAAAAACTTCGAAGCATCGACCAAAATTGTTTGGAATAGTCCAGGGCGGCCTAGACAAAAAACTACGTAAGCAAAGTCTTGAATACGTGCAGTCTTTGCCGCTCGACGGAATTGCAATCGGCGGCTTGTCTACGGGTGAATCAAGAAGTGAACTCCGCAGTATGCTCGACTATTTGGCTCCAATGTACGATGCATCCAGACCACGTTATTTGATGGGTGTTGGCCACCCGATTGACTTACGATACGGCATAGATAGAGGTATCGATATGTTTGATTGTGTTTTGCCAACAAGAAATGCCAGGCACGGTGCATTTTGGCAAAAAGAGAGCGGTGTAGATGTGCAGCATAGTATAAAAAAACAACAGTTTGTTGACGAACTTTCAGTTCTACCTGGTAGCAAACTGTTAAGAGCACAGGGATATAGTTATTCGTATATACGACACCTTGTTAGGTCTAAAGAGGCGTTGGGCGGGCAGATATTGTCTATTCACAATCTAAGATATTTACAGGAAATATGCGAAGAGTATTGGCGTGAAAGTTAAAAGGTACGAAGCCGACAACATAGAACTGGGTGCTAGCTTATCAAGTAAGGTTTGTCGTGCGTACGACATAGACATTAAAAAGGTGTTGTATGCAGCCCAGAGCGACCTGGGTATTAGTAGGTTCCGACTAATGACTTATTGGGATGAGTGCGAGCCTCAGCCAGGCTTATACAACTTTGATAGCGTCGATGAGCTTGTAGGTATGGTCCAAGCTAGGGGCGGCACTGTAAGTTTATGTTTGGGTCTACGCCAACCTCGTTGGCCAGAGTGTCATCGGCCAGAATGGGCGAAGAGTTTGAATAGCAACCAGCTGCAAAAACAGTTACTGAAGTTTATTGAGGCAACCGTAGTTAGGTATCGATCGAGCCCTGCAGTGGTCGAATACCAGTTGGAGAACGAAGCTCTCAACAAGGGAATTGGTACATGCGATGATTATTCTAGACAACGACTTAAGCTTGAGTATCAGTTAGTGAAGAGACTCGATTCTACTAGACCAGTCATTATGAGTACCACAAATAGCTGGGGGCTGCCGCTACTGGGACCAATACCTGATGTTGTAGGTTTCTCTATGTACAGGCACCAATGGGGCAGAACTGGCCTAAGTAGACGCCATCGCAGTACGCAGTTTGTTCGCGCTAGGGCATGGACAATAAAGCGTATCTTAAAACGGCCTGTTTTTTGCCATGAACTACAAATGGAGCCTTGGGGTCCGATGGCTACCGAATTGCTGTCGAATAGTCTACAGTTAAAGCTCATGAATCCAGCCCTTATTAATGATGCATATTATTATGCAGTTGATAGCAAAATGAAAATAATCGATATGTGGGGTTTGGAGTGGTGGTACTGGCGCATGCACTTTGGCGATGACGAATCTTGCTGGAGCGAGGTAAAAAAAATAGCCACAAATTTGGCTACTAAATAAATTGCATGGGATTTGAAAATTTAACTGCAGTCATTGGATTGGCCAAAGGGCCTCCTCCTAGTTGAGGAGGCCCTTTGGCGACGGCGGACGGCGAGTATTTAGCTCACTGTGAATTCAGCCTTTGGGGGATTGAACAGGGCCGCAAAGAGGCCGGCAACGGAGCATGCAAAGCTTGGATCGTTTCGTTGGTCCACTTTGCGTTTTTTCCGTTTAACGAGGTGTTGACCGGGTATTTGCGCCCCACGTTCGAAGAAGGGGGTTTTAATAGATGTCACGTTCCTGACTTTCTCCATAAAGGGCTTACCCCTTATGGAGGGCGTGATAGTCGCGAAGATTACCAACGCCAGAAGTGCCAGCACGAAACTGGCCGCATAAAGCGGTGTTTCGTGCATCGTAAACACGGATAGCAAAGCGACAACTGTCGCCAGCACCCATGCGAAGAGTTTTAGCACGTGTGTTACCTTTCCTGTGACTGCAGTTGTAGGTGCGTATCCGAATTTCAACTTTGTTGCAGTGCAAAGTCTGTCAATCAAATGATTGCGGAAACTAGTGATGTATTATAAGCTAGAATTATGACATTGTCAACAACTTTTTTGTGTATTTGTCAAATACGGACCCGTAGCTCAGTTGGCTAGAGCGCTTCATTGACGTTGAAGAGGTCGCAGGTTCAAGTCCTGCCGGGTCCACCATTCAGAGAACCGCCCAGGGGCGGTTTTTTGAATGGTGAGGCAGACTTGAAACTGCGACCGTAGGCATGAGGCGCCAGTGGCGCGTCATGTTTTCCTTGCTTGGCCGACGAGCATTTGTATGCTGGGGGCATGCAAATGTTGCCGAGGAGCAAAATGAGAGTCTTGGTTCAAGTCCTGCCGGGTCCACCATTCAGAGAACCGCCCAGGGGCGGTTTTTTGAATGGTGAGGCAGAC